>CAYUFW010000040.1:0-33266 GCA_964443915.1 uncultured Pirellulaceae bacterium | reverse complement strand
GACGTGACCGACTTGGTGGTCTTCAGTACCAGCAACGACAATTCGGCGGGCATCAACTCAGACGGCCTGGTGACCGTCGCCGCGCGGGGTGAAGCCTTCGTGATGGCCCGCTTCGAGACGAAAACCGTCGGCAGCCAGGTGCTCGTCCTGCCCAAAGACCTGCAATACACACCGCCGCCCATCACCGGCAACTACGTCGACCAGTTGGTGGGCGCCAAGCTGCTGAAGCTGCGGATCCTGCCCAGCGACCTGTGCAGCGACGAGGAATTCATCCGCCGCGTGACGATCGATATCACCGGCACGCTGCCGACCGAGGAGGAGTGGACCGCCTTTGTGAGCGACACGGCCCCGGACAAGCGGGCCAAAGTGATCGACCGCTTGCTGGCCCGCAAGGAGTTCTCCGAGATCTGGGCCATGAAATGGTCCGAGTGGCTGATGGTCAAGAGCAGCCCCGACGTGAGCTACAAATCGATGTTCCTGTACAGCAGTTGGCTGACCGACAAGATCGCCAACAACGTGCCGCTGGACCAGATGGTCCGCGAACTGCTCTCCGCCACGGGCGGCACGTTCAAGAGCCCCGCGACCAACTTCTACCAGGTCGAACGGGACACGCTCAAGACGGCGGAGAACGTGGCCCAGGTGTTCATGGGCTTCCGCACGCAATGCGCCCAGTGCCACAATCATCCGTTCGATCGCTGGACGATGGACGATTACTACAGCTTTGCGGCCTTTTTCGCTCAGATCGGACGCAAGCAGAGCGAAGACTACCGCGAGATCATCGTCTTTAACAGCGGCGGAGGCGAGGTGCGTCATCCGGTCGGCGGCCGGGTCATGCCGCCGAAGTTCCTGGGCGGCGCTGTGCCCGATGTGCAAGGCAAAGACCGCCGCGTCGTGCTGGCCGAATGGCTGACCTCGCCGGACAACCCCTTCTTCGCCACCAATGTCGCCAACCGCGTCTGGGCCCACTTTTTGGGCAAGGGCATCGTCCAGGAGGTCGACGACGTCCGCATCAGCAATCCGGCCAGCAATCCGGAGTTGTTCGAAGCCTTGGGCAAGAAGCTGGTCGAGTACAAGTACGACTTCCGCAGTCTGGTCCGCGACATCTGCAACTCGCACGCTTACCAGCGGAGTCTGGTCCGCAATCCCAGCAATGAAACGGACGAGCGCAACTTTGCCCACGCCAACGTCCGCCGCATCCCGGCGGAAATGCTGCTGGACTGCATCAACCAAGTGACCGAGACCAAGGAGAAGTTCCAGGGGTTGCCGCTGGGGGCGCGGGCCGTGCAGATCGCGGACGGTCAGACCAGCAACTACTTCCTGACCACGTTCGGCCGGGCGAAACGCGAAACCGTGTGCGCCTGCGAGGCCAATACGGATCCTTCCTTGTCTCAGGCGCTGCACATGCTCAACGGCGACGCCGTCCACGGCAAGATTGCCCAGGGCGGCGCCGTGAAGAAGCTCTTGGATCAGGGCAAGACGCCCGAACAAGTGATCGAGACCCTCTTCGTCCGCTGCTTGAGCCACAAGCCGGCAGCGGAAGAGAAGCAGAAGCTGCTGGCTGTCGTGACCGGCGCGGACAACCCGCAAGCCGGCCTGGAGGACGTGTTCTGGGGTATCCTGAACTCCCGCGAGTTCTTGTTCAACCACTAATTGGTACCCGCCATGCGCACCACAAACGCTCTCCACCTCATCTTGGCAGGATTTTCGCTTTTCTGCGGCGCGTTGTTGACGCCGCGGGCCAGCGCCGCCGACGAAGCCAAGCCCGGCGACGGCCCCAAGATCACGTACGCGGATCAGGTCCAGCCGATCTTTCGCGAGCACTGCCTGATCTGCCACAACCAGAACGAGAAGAAGGGCGGCTTGGCCCTGGACAGCTATGCCGCTGCGATGGAAGGCGGCAGCAGTGGTGAAGTTGTGTTCGCGGCCGACTTGGAAAGCTCGCGGCTGTGGGCTCTGGTGAATCGCGACGAACAGCCGTATATGCCGCCGAACCAGAATCGCATCGCCGACGCCAAACTGGACCTGATCAAACAGTGGATCGAGGGTGGCGCGTTGGAAAATACCGGCTCCAAGGCCGCCGTCAAGAAGAAAACCTCGCTGGCCTTGTCGGGACCGGTCACCACGGGGCGTCCGGAGAACCCGGCGATGCCCGAAGGGCTTGGGAAGCAGCCGGTCGTGGTTACCTCGCACCCCGGCGCCGTCACGGCGCTGGCCTCCAGCCCTTGGGCGCCGGTAGTCGCGGTGGGAGGCGAGAAACAGGTCGCGTTATACCACTCGGACAATGGGCGCCTGTTGGGCGTGTTGCCCTTTCCCGAAGGCGTGCCCTACGTGATCCGGTTCAGCCGCGACGGGGCGCTGTTGCTGGCCGCTGGCGGGCGCGGAGCCCACTCCGGCTGTGCCGTCCTGTTCGACGTCAAGACCGGCCGCCGCGTCACCAAGGTCGGCGACGAGTTGGACGCGGTGCTGGCCGCGGACGTCACTCCCGATCACGGCATGATCGCTCTCTCCGGGCCTCTGCGGTTGATCCGGATCTATGCCACCGACTCGGGTGAGAAACTGTACGAGATCAAGAAGCACACGGATTGGGTCCTGGCGATCGAGTTCAGCCCGGACGGCGTGTTGTTGGCGACGGCCGACCGCGCGAACGGACTATTCGTTTGGGAGGCGGATACGGCGCGGCAGTACTTGGATCTCCGCGGACACACCGGCGCGATCACCGACGTGGCTTGGCGGCCGGACTCCAACGTGCTGGCCAGTTGCAGCCTGGACGGCAGCGTCAAGCTGTGGGAGATGACGGAAGGCAAGACCGTCAAGAGCTGGGCAGCGCACGGCGGCGGGGCGCAATGCGTCGAGTACACGCACGACGGACGGCTGGCGACGGCCGGCCGAGACAAGACGGCCAAACTCTGGGACGGCGACGGAAAGCAGTTGCTCCAGTTCCCCGGCTTTCCGGAACCCGCGTTGGAAGTGACCTTCACGCATGACGGCAAACGAGTGGTCGCCGGCGATTGGTCGGGCCAGATCCACATGTGGGAAGCGGCCGACGGCAAACCGGCCGCCGCCTTGGCTCGGAATCCCCCGACGCTGGCCATGCTGCTGGAAGCGGCCCAGGCGAAGTTCAACGCCGCACAAGCGGCAGTTCAGAAGGCCCAGGCCGAGTTGGCGGCGGTCCAGCAGGCGGCCGCGGAAAAGGCCAAAGCCGCCCAGGCGGCGACCGAGCAAGCCGCGGCGTCCGCGGCCGCAGCGCAGCAAGCCGAGGCCGCCCGCGCCGCGGCCCAGCAGGCTGCCACGCCGGATCTCGACGCGAAGTCCACCGCCGCCAAAGCCGCGGCCGACAAGGCGACCGCTGACAAAGCGACGGCAGAACGGATGGCCGCCGAAAAAGCCGAACTGGACAAGCAGGTCGCCGTCAAGCAAGCCCCGGTCGAAGCCGCGCAGCGGGACTGTGACGCGGCCAAGTCCGAACTCGATCAGGCCGCCGCGGACAAGGCGGCCTTTGAGCAGGCAGTTGCCAAATCGGCTGCCGCCGTGGGCGAAACAAAGAAGCAGGCCGAAGCCGCGGCCGCCCGCGCGAAACAGGCCGAGGACGCACGGCTGGCGGCCGAACAGGTGGTCCAGCAGCGTGTGACCGCCGCCAAGGAATTGGAGCCCAAGCTGCCCGCCACGAAAGCCGAGTACGACCAGGCCGTCGCCGCCCAGAAGCAGGCCGAGGCGGAGTTGGCCGCCAAATCGCAGCAGGCCGAACAGGCCAAGGGCGAAGCCGCGACGGCCCAGGAAGCGGCCGAGCAGGCCGCTGCAGATCGAAAAGTCTTGGCGGAGGCCTACGGCCTTTAGGAATGTGGGACCGAGGAGCTAGGCCGCCCGGACTCCGCGCAAAAAAAGGCGTCCACCAAGGACGCCTTTTTCGTGTGCTCTGCGGAGGCGATTCTCACTCGCGAGGCCGCACCGCGCCCGTCAAGCCCGTGTAGTCAACGCGATCGCGCTCGTGCCACAACGGCAGGCCCAACTCGACCCGCTTACGCAAAATGTCAATCTTCTCAGGCGAACCAGCCGGCGCATCCGTGGGCTGGAATTCGTCTGACGCCAACGGCATGAAATCCTCGTCGTGCCCATACTTCAGAATCGCTTCGAACACGTTCCGAACATTCTTCATCGCAGTCTGTAACCTCCGGTACCGAGATAAAAGTGAAACTGTGTTTGGTTCGAGTCTTCAGCCTAGCCCTGCAACGTGACGAGGACGTTCGTCCGTCTGCAGGGGTACATTCGCAACGTCTACATGGTAACGCTCACGTTGGCCAAGCCGCTACAATTTGCACCTGAGTCGCCTATAGACAGCGTCCGCAGCTCTTCGGAACACTCCGAGAAAGGGCTAAACGTGAATCTCGCGAGCAAAGGTAGGAAGACGCTCTTGGCGACCGAAACGACAAATTATTATCGGCGCTGGCTCGATGTCAAGTTCTCTATTTTAACATCTTCGAAATTTTTGCTCTCAGGCTCGGCTGGTATCCCGGCGATTTCATCCAATCAAGAAGAACCACCAAAACATCAGCCATCTGGAGCGCACGTGGGCGAAAATGCATATCTGGTGTGGCCTATTCTAACCCGAAACATCGGTTTTCTGCCTCGTTTTCTCCAGAATACTTGGCTCCTCAACAGACGCAATGATCGTGTTCCCGCGGCTTGTGTCAGCGGATGAGGTTTCGAGGCTTGGCCTTACCTCAATCGCAGCCGCTCGCGAAAGCGAAGGAATTCGCCTATAACGATTTGAACAAAGCCCAAATCCCCACCAAGGAGTTCACAAGCGATGCGATATCTACCCACGTTCTTGCTGGTCATCGCGATTGCCGTCTGTGGAGCGGGATCGGCGGAGTCTGCGGAGCCTGCCGGCTCGCCACGCTGGCTTCCCGCGATGCCGGAACAACTGCCCCGCTGGCGCGGATTCAACCTGCTGGAGAAATTCGTGCTGGGCAGCGGGCGAAAGGCGTTCGTCGAAGACGACTTCCGGCTGATCGCCAAGCTCGGCTTTAACTTCGTCCGCCTGCCGATGGACTATCGCTTCTGGATCAAGGACGGAGACTGGGAGCAGTTCGACGAGGCAACGCTGCAGGAGATCGACCAGGCCGTGCAGTGGGGCGAGCAGTACGGGATCCACGTGTGCATCAACTTCCACCGCGCCCCCGGCTACACGGTGGCCAGGCCGCCGGAAAAGACGAGCCTCTGGACCGATGCACAGACGCAGCGCGTGTGTGCGAAGCACTGGGCCATGTTCGCTCGCCGCTATCGGGGCATCCCCAGCACGCGGGTCAGCTTCAACTTGATGAACGAGCCGGCGGGCATCGAGCCTGAGGTGTATCTGGCGGTGGTCCGCACGCTGGTGGACGCCATCCGAGCGGAAGATCCAGATCGGTTGATCATCTCCGACGGCCTGCAGTGGGGCCAGATTCCGCTGCTCGAGTTGCGCGAACTGCGCGTCGCTCAGGCCACGCGCGGCTACACGCCCAGCGAGATCAGTCACTACAAGGCCAGCTGGGTGAACAGTTCCCATTTCCCAGAGCCTCAATGGCCGCGCCCGCTGCCGCCCAACGGCACGCTGCTGAGTCCCCGGAAAAAGGAAGGCTCCCACCCGCTGGTGATCGAGGGCCCGTTCCCGACCGCCACGGAATTGCGGCTGCGCGTGCTGACGGTTTCGGCGTCGGCTTTCTTGGTTGTGGAAGCCGACGGGAAACGCGTGTTGGAGAAGAAGTTCCAGTGCGGATCGGGCGAGGGCGAGTGGAAAAAGGCCGAGTTCAAGCCGGAATACAACATCTACCAGAACCTGTTCGACCGCGACTACACCGCCACGATTCCCGCACGCACGCAGCAAGTTTGCGTGCGCGTGGCCGACGGCGATTGGCTGCAGATCGGCCAGATTGGCCTGAAGCCTGGCGGGGCGGACGCCAGGGAAGCCACACTGACCCTGAAACAGGATTGGGGACAGAAGCCAGAGCCCATCCGTTACGCACCCGGCGCGCCGGACGGTCCTTTTGCGGGCATCGCCATGCAGGACAAGGCGTGGCTGTGGAACAAGTGCGTCCAACCGTGGAAGGAGGCTCAGGAAAAAGGCATCGGCGTCATGGTGGGCGAATGGGGCGCGTACAACAAGACGCCACACGACGTCTTCCTGCGCTGGGCGGAAGACAGTCTGAGCAACTGGCAGCAGGCCGGCTGGGGCTGGGCCCTGTGGAACTTCCGCGGCTCGTTCGGCGTCCTGGACAGCGAGCGGCAGGACGTCGCGTACGAAGAGTTCGAGGGGCACCAGCTGGACCGCAAGCTGCTGGACTTGTTGCAGCGGTACTGAAACGGTTGTCGCCAGTGGCTAAGCTCTTACGCGACGTCTCGGACTACGGCACGACGTTGGAGCCTCAAACGCGGCATCAGCCGCCCGTGGTTGCCGACGTCCTGATGTACGACCAAAATAACATCTCATGAAATTCACGACTTTGATTCCCGTGCGTTTCAACGATGGCCGGAAGGTGCCGTTGCGTCAGTTGAGGCAGCTTCTGGACGAACTTGCCATCGAGTTTGGCGGCTGTTCGGATGAGGACTGTCATGGCCAAGAGCAAAGCTCAGGTGGCACTCGAATTCGTCCGCGAAGAGGCGAAACGCAGCCCCTCCGACACGGGCTTGCACAACGCTTTTTTTGGCAACGGCGGCAGGTTCGGCCAACTCTTTCCCACTCGCGAGCAGCGCGAGGCATTTGCCAAGACGCCCGAGTACGAGGAAATCGTGCGCATCCGCGCGTCGCTGGCGCGGGCGAAAAGACGCTCGCTTGCGTAGCCGAACTTCGTGGCGGCCATTCCTTTTCGATGACCTGTTCGGCGTCGGACGGATGGCCAATCCGTCCCACAAGGGAATATTGGAGCAAACCTTCCTTTTCGATGACATGTTCAAATCTTCACTACTTGCGGCCGAAATCGGCGGGGATCTCGCCCCACTGCTCGGTTTCCCACTTGAGCAACCGGTTCGGATAGGTGTGGTTGGCCAGCCAAAGATGGGCGCGGTCGAGGAGTTCGAAAAGTTGCCGGTTGGCACTGGTGCGCGGCAGTTTGGTGTTCGCCTGCTTCTTGCGCACCCAGGACAGCGCGGTGCGGGAATCCGAGTAGATGGGGCAATCGCGCGCTTGTCGCACCAGCAGCGCCAGGGCGTGAACGATGGCCAAGAATTCGCCCACGTTCACGGCGCCTTCCGGGAACGGACCGCGATGGAAGATCTGGGTGCCGTCTCGGGTGTTCACCCCGCGGTACTCGAGATCGCCCGGGTATCCGTTGCACGCAGCGTCCACGCAGATGCTGTCCAGGATCACGCCGGATTTTGCCAACTCGGTCGGCCGCAACTTCGGCGTCTTTGTGTTTCGGCCTTCGAATTGTTCGTAGTCCTGCCGGAACGCCTCCTCCGCCTCTTCGCGCGTGGCGAACGACTTGAACTTCGCCCCGGAATACCCGGCGACCTGGGCCTGGCATTGGTCCCAGGTGTCGAACACGCCCGTCTTCAGACCCTTCCAGACCACGTAGAACTTCGGCTGCTTGGCCATGCGGTCCAATCCTTCAAATCCGCCACGGCTCGCGCATCGCGCGACAACAGAGACGGTTGGCTTGCTCGTCGCCGAGGAACTCTTCCTTCAGCGGGTCCCACTTCAGCGATCGCCCCAGCTTGTACGCGATGATCGCCAAATGCCCCAGCGACGCCGAGCGGTGGCCGATCTCTTCGTCGGAACTGGGAGCCTGCCGCGTCCGCATGCACTCGTACCAGTTCTGATGGTGGTTGTTGGCTCCGGGATTGGCGTCGCGCGTGGACAATTTCAATTCGTCGAACAGCGATTCCGGCCCGCCCTCGACCGGCCCGCCGGTGGTCATCGACGTCAGCCAGCCGCGCTCGCCGACGAAGACGCCGCCGAACAGTCCTGCCAGCCGGGCGTTCGGCGGGACAGCTTTGTAGACGTCCTTGACCACGCCCCAGTGATCGACCAGGTGCAGCAGGGTGCCGTTGGCGTACTTGTAGGTCAGCGTCGGGTACGCGCCGTCGTGGGGGTGCAGAATCTCGACGGGGCCGCTGCGTTCCACACCCAGCGCGTATTGAATCACGTCGGCGCTGTGGGAGTGGTGCCAAGTGACGGACGCCGCGCCGAAATCCTCGCAGAACGACCACGGCACCACGCCCGGCGGCGGGTTGATGTGGTACAGGCGGTTGTAGCCGCGGGCCGGAGCCGGGCCCACCCACAGGTCCCAATCGAGCCCCTTCGGCACCGGCTCGGCGGGCAACGCGACATCCAAGGGCACGTTGGAACTGGCGTACGCGTCGGCGCCGACGACTTGGGCATAGGGCCGGAAGCGCTCGGAACGCAGCCACCCGCCCAGATCGCTCCAGATCGTGAACGCGGCTTTGACCTGGCCCAACCCGCCCGCGCGGACGAACTCGCAGACCCGCCGGATCGTGGGAATTGAGCGGTATTGGCTGCCGGTTTGGAACACGCGTCCATACCGGCGCATCGTCGCGGCCAGTTGCCGCCCCTCCTGGATCGTGACCGAAACCGGTTTCTCGCAGTACACGTCCTTGCCCGCCTTGGCCGCGTCGATCGATTGGAGCGTGTGCCAGTGGTCCGGGGTGGCAATCACGACGGCGTCCAAGTCCGGCCGGACCAGCAATTCGCGATAGTCGTTGTACGCAACGCAGCCGCGAGACGAGCCAACCCCGCGTTCGGCGTAGGTCTCCTCCACCCGCCGCACGCCTTCTTCGCACCGCGTGCGATCCACGTCGCACACGCCCAGCACCTGCAGGGCCGGATCGTTTGACAAACGCCGCAGGTGGCCGCGTCCCATCAGGCCGTGGCCGATCAGCCCCACGGTGATGCGCTCGCTGGGGGCCACGGCGCCGTCCCCGCCCAAGGACCGTGCGGAAATGATCCAGGGGCCGGCCAGAACGCCCGAGGTCGCAGCCGCGCGGCAGAGCAGTTCACGACGTGAAAAACGAACGGGGGCTGTCTGGGGCTGATTCGGACGTCGCTTCATGGGGCACCTCGCTTGGCCGCTTCCAGGCTGACTTGGTTGAAAAACTGAATGCACTGGGCGATTTCCGGCATCGACTCCAGCCAGTTGTACGAGTACTCCAAGCCGAACATCGTGGGCTTGACGCCCAGGCGGTCGAGTTCGGTGATGAACTGTTCGGTCTTGCCCACCCCGGTTCCCCAGGGCACGTCGTGGCAGGTGGGGGTCAAGTCGTTCAGGTCGTGCATCTGGATCGTGATCAGCCGCTGCTTGAGCTTGCGGACTGCCTCGACCGGATCGATGCCGGCGCGCATCCAGTAGCCCATGTCGCCGCAAGCGCCGATCCGCGGGCTGCGCTTCTCGCAGACTTTCAAGATGCCCTCCGGATTCCAGTACACCGGAGAGCCTTTCTGGTCGTGGTTGTGCAGGGCCACGTTGAGGGCGTATTCGTCGCAGAACTTCTCGATCGTGTCGAGCGCATCCGGCGACGGCTCGGACAGGAAGGTCTCGATGCCGATCTTGCGCCCGAACTCGAACACGCGCCGGCAGGCCTCCGGATCGCCGGGGATGTCGTGGATGTAGTAGGTCAGCAGGCGCACGCCGGCCGAATCGAGCTTCAGGCGGATCTGCTTCAGTTCGTCGTCGGTGAGCTGCGGATCGAAATTCTTGGCGATCTCGCTGCTGACCTTCTGGAAGCTCAATCCGCCCATGTACGGCAGACCGAGTTGCGCGGTCTTGTCGATGGCCTCGAACAGGGTGTACTTGTGGAAGGTGTAGGCCTCGATGCCCAACCGCCAGCCCAGCTTCTCCTGGGCCCGGATGGCGGGCGTCAGTCTGTTGCTGGGGATCGTCGGCGCCGGCAGATCGCCCAGGACGAACTGCGCCGCGCCCAGATAGAACTCCAACAGCTTGGGATCCCAGAAGATGGACGGGCTGTGGGCGATCGTACAGTGGCACACGCGCCCGCGGCCGTAGTTCCGCACCCACGCCAAGGCGTAGTCGTTGTCCGCGCGGACCAGTCGGCCGTGCGCCGGGCTTTGATTCATGTCCGTCTTCTCGGTGTCGATACGGAACAGCACGCGGACGCGGTCCCGCGAATACGGCTCGTGGACGCGGAAGAACTCCGAACGGTACTCGAAGCCTTGCCCGCCAAAGGGCCGGTTCAGCGGATGATCGGGTTCGTCCAGCTTGATGAAGACCTGCTCGTCGGCGGCCTTGTGGCTCGCCCCGCGGCCGCCCAGCATGATCCCGAATTCCGGCCAGTCCTCGCGGGCTCCCTCGGTCCACCGCGTAAAGGCCACCGTCGTCCCGTGGACTCCCATCAGGCCACCGCCGCCATAGACGAATTCGATCAGGTTCTGCCGCAGCGCGGGATCTTCGAACAGGTTGCCCACGTTGTTGTTCAAGAAGACCGCGTCGAACTGGCTGAGGCTCTCGCGTTGAAACACGGCCGGATCGCGGCTGATCACAGTGCTGAACGCGCCGGTCTTCTGACCCATCAGCGTAAAGGCCAGATTGGCCGTGGGAATCGAGGCGTGCCCGCCGTAGCCGACGTTCAGGTCGAAGATCAGCAGCTTGCGGGGTTTCTGCGGCGCAGCGGGCGCCTTGGCCGGGATGGCCGCCTCGACCTTGTCCCGGTCGCTCGCCTCGCCCGCAGCTTGCGCTGCCCCGCCGCCCGTGGCCAGCAGCAGGGCGGCGGCGGAGATGGTCGCGAACAGGTTGCGAATCCGGCATGTCGATCGTTGTTCGGATGTATACATGAGCACCCTTTCTAATGATGAGCCTCGCGGATGGCGTTGTTCTGACTGCAATCGTACGGCTCCCGCGCGATTCGTTGTTTGCGTGCGGACCTTTTGGAGTGCGGCGACTTGTCGCCGCTTTGGCTGGATGGCGACGTACCGACCGTCAGGTTGTGTTCCGACGCCTCGTGAACCCAATCGTCTGTTGTACGGCCAGCCGCAGTCCAAAGCGGCGACAAGGCGCCGCACTCCAAAACCCGGCCGGCCGTGATCCAAAGCGGCGACAAGGCGCCGCACTCCAAAACTCGGCCAGCCGCCGTCCAAACCGGCGACAAGGCGCCGCACTCCACAATCGAAATCGTACCACGTTCCGGCGTTCTGCCGCTCATTCCGCCACCGGCAACGCGAACAGCGTCACGCTGCAGGGGGCGACGGAGACCTTGTCCAAGATCTGGACCGCCGCTTCCTCGATCTTCACACGCTGCGGATCGGTCGGGTCGTTGTAGATCATCGGATCCTGGTCCGCGATCTGCCAGCGCGTGCCGCTGCCCGCCAGCTTCGCACCCTTGACGGTCAGCGGGATTTCGGCCGCCTGCAGCGAGGGATTGACCACGCCCAGCGTCAGCGTCTTGCGGTCCGCGCTCCAGGCCGCCATCGCGTCGATCGTGCGCGAGCACTCCGTGGCCGCCGGCAGCGTGCCGAAGTGCTTGCGGTACAGCTTCAGAACCAAGCCCGTGGTTTCGAATGCGGCGGCCGTCTTGTTGGTCTTGATACAGCCGATCACGTTCACGGTCTGCGCATAGTTGGCCATGAAAAACATTTCGCTGTCGCGGGCCATCTGGTGCAGTCCGGCGGCGATTCCCAAGCCGTCCTTCAGGAAGTACCGCGTGCCCAGTTCGCCGAACACGTGGGGACCGTACCAGTAGTTCCACTCGTCCAGCGCGATGCGGATGTCCTTGCCGCGGAGCGAGTCGATTTCCTGGCGGTAGCGGCGATGAGCCTCCGCCTTGCGGCGCACGGCGTTGGGGATCTGGCCGACGTGGCCGGCCAGTCCCTGCTGCTGGCCGCAGTAGAAGTGCTCGCTGATCAAATCCATGTGGTCGGCACAGTTCTTCAGCATCCCTTCGCTCCACTTGCCGACATCGCCGACCGCGATCAGCTGGATCGACGGATCGGCGGCCCGCATGGCTTTGGCGAACTGGTTGTGTTTCTCCTGGTATTTCTCCGGCGGCATGTGGCCCAGTTGCCAGCCGCCGTACATCTCGTTGCCGATGCTCCAGTACTTGACCCCGTACGGCTCACGGTGGCCGTTTTCCGCCCGCTGTTTGCCCAGCGGCGTGTCGGGTCCGCCGTTGGCGTATTGAAGTTCGTCGACAGCCGCTTGCACTTCGCCCAGTCCGCTGTTGACGGCGATGTAGGGCTCGGTGTTCAGCAGGCGGCAGAAGACCAGGAACTCGTCCAGTCCGAAATCGTTGTGCTCGATACCTTGCCAGGCGGGGTTCTTCCGCGGCGGCCGGCGGTCGGCATCGCCGATGCCGTCCCGCCAGTCGTAGCCACTGACGAAATTGCCACCCGGCCAGCGGTAGACGGGCGAGTCGAGTTCCTTGAGCAGGGCCAGCGTGTCGGCCCGCATCCCTTGCACGTTGTCGGCCGGCATCAGCGAAACCGTGCCCACGGAGAACCGGCCCCGGCCCGCGGCAGTGATCTCCAGGCGTCCGTCGTCCGTCGTCTTGCCGGCCGTGAATTCCAGTTGCGTTTTCGCGAACGCATCGGCCACCTGCGAAATGGTGACCGTCCGGCGGTCCTTGGGGTCATCGCCCCAGACCAGACTGACGCTCACCGGCCCGGCGTTCTGGCTGCCGGCCAGCCAGATCCGCCCCACGTACGCCTTGCCTGCGACCAGGCCCAAGCCGGCCTGAGCGATCCCGCGGGTCTGCCCGCCGCTGAGCGCGATCTGCGGAGTGTGCTGGCCCACAAACGCTCCTTCCCGAACCATGCTCACGGAGCCGTCCGGGCCGATCGCCTTCCAAGGTGACTGGCCCTTGCCGACCGGATCGAAGAACTTGCGGTCCTGCAGCATCTCGGCCCAGATCCCGCCGTAGATGCAGCGCCCCAGGTGCTCGATGAACTGGCCGTAGACGTACTTCGAGATGGGTTCGCCCGTCTTCGCCGCATCGACCACGATGCTCAGCGGCGGCGAGCGGGACAGCAACTCCAAGGCCACGTCGTCGTACCATGCCTTGCCCGTGGCCAGTCCCCAGCCGCCGAACAGGCAGTTCACTTGGATGGCGTCCTGCTCCTCAGTCTCGAAGACCACCTCGACCCGCGTCCAGTCGTTCGTGCCGGTCACCGCGGGAGTCGCCACGGGCTGGATGTTGTGGATGTTCAGCAGCGCCCCGCGGCCGTTTTTCACCTGGACGTTCTCCGTCTTGATCCAGCCGGACAGGCGGTACCGCGCGAATGATTCGACCGGCACGCTGGCGGCCCAGCCGATGTCCGCGCCTTTCTCGGAGGCGATCGAGACGCTGCGCTGGCCCGTGCGGCCGGTAGGGGCCGCCTCGAAGACGCCGTCGCCGTTCCATTTCTCCGTCCGCCAGCCTTCCGGCCGGCCGTCACGCTGCTGCTCGAACGAACCGTTCGACAGAACGCTGACCGGAACTTGAGCTTGGCAGACACTCGCGGCCCAGACGAAGGCGATCACGCAGGCGCTAATCAGGGTTCTCACGGTTGGGTGTTTCATCGTTGCCTTTCCTTCCCTAGCTCGGATTCAGCCGGTTGTCACCCTAGCATCAGGCAACCAGGGTACTGTCAAGGGAGCGGGAAGGAAAGGGTGCAAAGACGCGGAGCGGCCTCCAACCGGCCAGCGTCGGGACCGTCCTACTCGTGGCGCAGAGCCTCGATGGGATCCATGTACGCGGCCCGGACGGCGGGGTAGACGCCGAACACGATGCCGACGGCCACCGAGATGCCGAAGGCGACCGGGATCGAGGCCTGGACGATGATGGGCTTGACGGTGCGGAATCCTTCCGGCAGTTGGGCCGTCAAGTCGGGACGGTAGGCCGCCAGCAGATCGCGAACGAACTCGAATCCCGGCGGGCTGACGCCCCCCGCGACGATCCCGCACAGGCCGCCGACGACCGACAGCGATATCGTTTCTACCAGGAACTGAGTGACGATGTGCGTGCGCGTCGCGCCCAGCGCCCGGCGAATGCCGATCTCGCGCGTGCGCTCGGTCACCGTGGCCAACATGATATTCATGATGCCAATGCCGCCCACGAACAGCGAGATGCCGGCGATCAGTACCATCAGGCCCATGAGCATCAGCCGCCAGACGCGGGCCTGCTCCAGCAACTCTTCCGGAACGACCACCGCGACATCCTGGCGGTACTTCTTCGGTTCGGCGTTCGGCTTGGCCTCGCCGGACGCGGCGGAACCTTCCGGTTCGAGCCCCAACGTCACTCGGACCAGGTCGGCGGTCGGCCGCACGTGGGCGATCTCGTCCACACGCAACGTGATCTGATTCAGTTCGACGACCTCGACGCTGAACGTGCTGCCCCGGCGGCTGACGATGAAATCGCCGATCCGCTGCTGCAGCGTGGTGATCGGGATGTAGACGTCCTCGGAAAAATCCTGCGCCGACAGAGACCCTCCGATCGCGGCGGTCGGATTGCGGTACTTGCAGACTCCGATCACCTCGAAGTAGTCCTTGCTTTCCGGCAGGAAGATGCGGCGTCCCAGCGGATCCTCGTAGGGGAACAGGCGTTCTGCCAGCCTGGCGGCCAAAACGCAGAAATTGTGCCGCTCTTCCAGGTCGACGACCGTCAAGAACCGCCCGCGATCGATTTCCAGATGCGTCACGTCCCTGTATTCCGGCGTGCAACCGACCAAACGGGCGTCCACGGGGTCGCGGCGACCGTAGTTGATCTGACGCCGGACCTCGCGAATCGGCAAGGCGCTCTTGACCGTCGGGATGGTCTTGACCAACTTATCGAATTCGTCGCGCTTCAGGCCGTACGGCACCGGGCCGGTGTATGCGGCCAGCAGTTCGCTGGGCGGCTTGATGCTGCGCACAATGATATTGTCGGCCCCCAGCCCCTCGATCTGCCGCTGCGCTTCCAGGCTGACGCCTTCTCCGAAGGCCACCAGCAAGATCACGCTCCACACCCCCACGGCAATGCCGACGATGGTCAGCAACGAGCGCAGCGGATGCAGCAACAAACTTCTCAGGCCCAGAATCCAAGTGCGAATGAGGAACATCGAATCGATATGCTGCCGAGGCTCGCCGAAACGTGGGCCGAGTCCGCCGGCCCCACCGCTATCTGACGTGTCACATACAGTTTGCCCTCTCCGGCCGGATCAAGCAAGCCGTAAGCCACCGTTCGGGCGGGCCGGGAGGCGGTTTCTGCTCCGCCCGGCAGAGTCTGGCCCCTTGCCGTTTAACCGCGACCCAACGGGGAGCGAGGAAAATCCGATTGTACGATCCACACCAACGCCCACGCTCCCCGTTGGGTCGCGGTTAAACGAGCCTGACTCCGCCGCGATCGTCTTACTCCAGCCCAAAGGCCCCGGTGGGTGGGATCGGCACGCCGCCGGTGGCCGCCAGGCGGCCGCTCAGGAACCGCGGTTCGACCGCAAAGAAGGCCCCGATGTTGTCCCGGCTGTGGTCCACGTTCATGCCCACCCGCACCAACAGCGACTCGCCGACTCGCGTGATGCCGATCCGCTCGCCGATATTGCCCGTGTCCCCCAAGTCGATGACGCCGCCCGCGTTGAGAATCCATTTCTCGCTCAAGCGATAGTTGACCGCACCGTGCAGCAGTCTGGCGGAGAACGGTCCTTCGACGGCGCGGAAACCCAAGTACACCTCGCCGCGCAGGGGCCGAGTCAGCATTGCCCCCACGGACGCGGTTTGCAGGCCGTCCGGAAAGAAGTCAAAGAAACCGTCGGACAGCACCGAGAAGCGGTAGCCCACGTGCCAGGTGAAGTCATAGTTCAACAGGCCCAGCAACTCGCCGAAGTTGTCGCGGTCCTGGTCGGGGAAGAACGACCCCTCGACGTCGAAACTGATCCAATCGACGGTCCGCTCCTGGCCGGGCAGGCCGCGTTTAGTCTGCCAGCGCTGCCGCACGCCGACTTGGGCGATCATCAGGTCGTCGGCGATTTCGCTGGTCGGAGCCGTGACCCATTGCTGCAGGCCGCTGCGAAAGGCATAGTTCCGGGCCGAGAACGGTAGTGGCAGACCCGCCGGGCCGCCGTAGAGGTCTTGAATGAAGCGGCGCTGGAAATGCTCCGTGGCGTCGTCGTCCAGCGGGTCATACAGCGGCAGCAGACCGTACTCCTGATTGGCGTCCGCCCAGAAGAAGTCGGCGTCCAACACGACTTTGTGGGCCAGTCCGTTCAGGTTCCACAACGGGCTCTGCAACTGGGAATTCGCGGACCAGAACGGCAGGCTCCCGCGCACGCCCAGTTGCCCGTATGCCCGTTGGACCTCGGCCCCATCGACGTCCTCCTGCCAATAAGCCAATTCGCCCAGCGCGTAGGGCACCAGTTTGACCGGCCCCAGCGGCAGCGGCAGGTCCAGCTCCTGTCGCGTGGCGGCGACCGGACCCTCGCGGTCGTCGTACCGCGCGCCCAGACTGTCCAACTCCCACGGCAACGATGCCTGCACGGGTTCGTTCGGGGGCGGCGGCAGCGTAGCCGTTCGCAACTTCTCGTAGCCGACGAACGAATGGGCGGACCAGGTGAACAACTGGAGCAGGTCCTGCCCCAGCAGAAAATGGTCGAACCGCGGCAGCCGTTCGGTCTGGGTAAAGAACTCGTTCAGACGGGCATCCGCCGTAATGCTCCAGCTGGTGTTCCCCACGTAGCGTTTGAGTTCCAAGCCCGTGATCTGGTCTTTGCGCTCGTCCCATTCCTGTTCGAAGTACTGTTCCAGGAAGTTGTTGTCGCTGATCCAGCCGACTTCGGCGGCAAACTGGAAGCCGCCGGGCAGTTCGTGGCGGTGCTGCCAAAACACGCGGCCCCGGTCCTCGGTCGTGGGCGTGATGTCGCGCCGGTCGCGCCCCAAATCATCGTTCCCCGTGTCATGGATGCCCCAGGCATCGAACGCGCCTTCCACCGGGCCGGGAATGGAAAGGAAGCCGAAGCGGTCGTACCGCAGGTTGGTGCCCAGCGCGAAGCCGCGATCGCTCAGGTAGTCCGTGGAGAACGTCCAATCCGTCCCCGCGGGCGGCTGGCGGATGCCCAGCAACTGATACACGTCCCAATCGGCCATCACCTGCGTGCCGAACACGTTGTCGTGCTTCACGCGCAGGCCGTCCAAGTAGAAGTTCGGCTTGGCCAGGTCGGTGGCCATCACGGGCCAGTACAGGACAGGAACGCCGCCCAGGAACAGGAAGTTGTTACGGCTGGTCGCCAGGTACTGGTGTGCCACGGCCGGTTCGCCGGTCTCCGGATCGACGGCAAACTGGCCGGTCACAGGATCGGTGCGCGGCGTTTGCACGTCGCGGAAGGAGACTTCTCCCGCCTGCAGCCAGTACCGGGGCACGCCGATGCGGCTGGAGGTGACGGCGCCGTTCAGGGCGCGGAAGTTGAACTCGTCCAGTTGCTGGAGCACTTCGGCCTTGAGCCGGATCAGCCCCTGGTAGCCCGGCGCCGGCGTGAGCACTTCGGCGTTCAGCACGATCCCGTACTTTTGCCGCACGTTGTAGTACATCCGCTCGGCGTAGATCACGCGGTCGCCTTCGCGGAAGACGATGTTGCCCTCCAGGTAGAACTCCAGCGGCGCGTCCTTGGGCTGCACCGCCTCGCCGGACGCCTGGCCGCTGAGGTCCAGCGAGTCCAGCCGGGCGGTCCAGATGACGATCCGGTCCGTCTCGATGTCGATCTTGCCGTCGGCCAGGCCGGGGACGTTCTGGATGCCGTCCACGATCACGTTGACGCCGGACGTGATCACGGCGATCGTCTCGCTGCCGTCCGGACTGGGGAACACCCTGGCCTGCATCCGCACGTTGCTCCGCGAGCGGATGGCGATGCGGCGCACGGCGGGGCGGCCGTCGGGTTGCGGCGGGGGCACGGTTTCGAGGGCGGGCCGAGGCGGAGTCGCGGGCGGGGACCCCGCCGGCGCGCCAAGCGAGGGCCACGGGATCGAGCCGGAGGGCGACCACGGGACACCGGGCGCCGTCGTCGGCGGAGGCGGAACCCAGCCGGGCAGCCGAGGCGAGAATTGGGCCTGGCGCACCGCTCCGGCCGCGTCCGCTTCGTGAGCCTGCCGGCCGCGTTCGTAAACGGCCGGCTTCACCTGGGGCTCGAAACTCGTGCTGGGCGCCGTGACCCGGATTTCGGTTGAGCTGTAAAACCGTCCGAACCACTGGTTGGTGCGGACCGTATCGGCCGGTCGCTGCGTCGCCAGATGAGCAGGTCCCACGCGGCTGGATTCAATGCACACGTCGCCTTCCAGATACGCCAGCGCGCAGCCCAGTTCGCCGTTGAACGTGTCGGGACGCTTGACCCACAACACGGCCTCCTCGCTGCGGGCGGTCAAGTTGGCCTGGGTGATTTCACACTCGCCGCGCAGCACCCACACCTGGTACTCGCCCTCCTCCCACCAGTTGGCCTGCCGGGCGCGGGCCAGCACTTCCGCGCTTTCCCGCGGCACCGGCAGGGCGATCTCTGCGGCCTCACCAATGGAAACCAACAGCGCCAGGACCAACCAAGCGACCCGGCGCGCACGGCCAGCGCCGGCGCAGGATTGCGTCCTTGCGCGCCCCACCGAGCGGCGGATGAAAACGACGGGCGGCTTCAGTGTCAGGGCATCCTTGCCTGGTCCACAACAGCGCGGTCGGCCATGCCCCAGACGTCTTCCTGGGGGCATCGCGACGAGACTTCGGCCGCGAAAAGACGAGACACGATTTCCGTCGGGCGGGATTATAGGCACCTACGAAGGGCAAAACAAGCCGGATTCTCGCCCTGCGCTGTCGCCGCAAACTCCTATCGGCAAGCAGGTTCGGTCGCCGCTAGCACCCCTGCCACTTGCCCGTCAACGCCGCGCGGCACCGCCGACGCGGGACTTCAGCCAGCGGCGGCGATCGCAGTTCCCAGGCCGGACCTGGCACCGTGATCACGACCGGCGCCGACGGCCAATGGCGTTGCGAGCCGGCTGCGCACGGTCATGACTGGGCGGGGCTGCGGGAAAGCCAGCAACGTCCAGTGGGATGGTCAGCAATCAACACGGGACAGTTCTTTCTGGAACGATGCTGATCCTACTTGAGAAACTCAAGCGCAGGGGCAATACTGACTTGGTCACGTGACTTTGAAAACGAGAGGAGCAAGAACCATGTCAGGACCTTTTCGGAGCGCATTGTGGATTTCCGTCTGCCTGGGACTGGGCGGCGAGGCGCTGGCCGCAGAACCGTTCACGCTGGCGACCATGCCGCGGATCGACGTCCATACGCACATTGGCAACAGCTGGGAAAAGTTGGACCAAGTGATGGAACTGCGCGGAGCGGTCCAAGAGCAACTGCACGTCGACCTGGCCATGTGGATCGGCCTGGGCTCGGCCGAGCCGCCGGACATGGCCGAGTTGCGCAAGCGCTACCACGGCCGGATCCAGTTCTGCATCAGCGACTTCAAAATCGAGGACGGGCTCCGTTTCTCGCCGCAGGAACTCGTCCACTGGCAGGAGCAAGGCGTGATGGGCTTCAAGTTCTATCCCGGCTGGCAGCGCGGCGTGCAGATCGACCAGGCGGCCAACGCCCCGGTTCTCGACCGCATGGAACAGATCGGCATGGTGGCGACTTCGCCCCACGTCGCCAATCCCTGTGGCACCTTTGGCCGGCGCACCGAGTGGTTTTCCGAACCGGTGGAGTTCTGGCGGCAACAACACGCCTGGGAGAACGTGCTGAAGAAGCACCCGCGGCTGGTGGTAGTCAACGCTCACATGCTGTGGCTGTGCTACTCCGACGAGCAGCTGGACTACCTGCGGTACATGCTCTCGACCTACCCCAATCTGAACATCGATCTGGCCACCACGCCGGTCTTTCTGCACGCCGTGGGGCGCGAGAACCTGCGGGCGTTCATGATCGAATACGCCGATCGCATCCTGTTCGGAACCGACATGGCCAGCGCGTGGTTCGTCCCGGTGCTGGACAAACAATTTCCCAAGATCCGCGACAAAGCCCCGCAGTACCAGCGGTATTTCGAGTTCCTGGAGACAGACAAGGAACTGCCCAGCGGGATCGAAGATGAACACAAGATGCGCGGTTTGGCGCTGCCGCTGGACGTGCTGGAGAAGATCTATTTCCGCAATGCGATGCGAATCTACCCGCACATCGCCGAGGCCCTGACGCAACTGGGCTACTTTCCCAAAGACGGAGCGGAGAAAGGGGCGCCCAAGTAGCTGGTCGACGGGCGAGTGACGACACCCTGATTTTTTGAAAGAGTTGGACTTCTGGACCGGGAGCAGACGAGATGAGTTGGAGACGTGCATGTCGGATCGGGAGCGTGTTTTTTGCCTGGGAAGTCTGCTGGCTGCTCGCGCCGTCTGGCGGCGCTGCCGCGGATCTGAATCCGTCGATCCAGGAGACGTTTGCGATGACCGAGCGTGAACTGCCGGCCGGGTGGCGGCCGGTGACGGGCAAGTGGTGCGTGGAGGGCGGGGCGCTGGTCGGCGAGGCGCTGCACGGCGAGGGGCTGATCACCTTTGGCGATCCCGCGTGGCAGAATGTCGAGTTCGAGGTCACCGCCACGTTCCTCGAAGTCCGCGACGAGTCACGCTGGCTGGCGCTGGTGGTGCGCGCCGCTCCGGACGGCGCCCGGCCCTGGTCGCAGTTCACGCTCCGGCAACAGGCCACGGCGCGCAACGGGACCGAATTCGCCGTGCGCACGGCGGACGGCTGGAGCGTGCGCCGCACCGCCGCCGCGAAAGGGGCGATCGAGTTGGGCCGTTCCTGCCGGCTGCGCGTGGTGGTCCGGGGAACGCGTGTCGAGGGCTATCTGGACGGTCAACGGGTCATCGAGAGTCCCTTCTGCCTGGAACGTCAGGCCGGCTGCGTGGGGCTGGCAATCGGCGGCTGCCGGGCGCGGTTCGACGACGTCACGCTACGGCGGTTGCCCGACACCCCGCCGCTCGCCCGCGTCGAGCCCGGCCCGCGCGAAGTGGTCGCTCATCGCGGATTCTCCGCCGTGGCGCCCGAGAACACGCTGGCCGCCATCGCGCGGGCGATCGCCGCCGGCGCCGACGGGTGCGAGTTCGACGTGTATCGTTGCCGCGACGGCGCCGTGGTGCTGATGCACGACGCGACCGTCGATCGCACCACCAGCGGCCAGGGAAAGGTCGCGGAGCTGACCGTGGCGGAACTGAAGCAACTGGATGCGGGGCAGTGGAAAGCGGCCGAATACGCCGGCGAAAAGGTTCCCACGCTCGAAGAAGCCCTGCAACGGCTGAAAGGCTCCGGCTGCCAGGCGGTGATCGAGATCAAGATGGAGGGGATCGCGCAGCAAGTCGTCGACGCGGTCCGCGCCGCCGGGATGCTCGACCAGGCGACCGTGATTGCCTTCAGCAAGGAGGTCGTCCGCGACGTCCGTCGCCTCGCGCCGGAACTCCGCTGTGCCTGGCTGTGCAGCCCGAAACCGGCCGGCAGCGCCGCCGAGCAAGCGGCTTGGCTCGCCGCCCAGGCCGCCGAGTGCGGGACGAACCTCCTGGATCTGAACTACGGGGCGCTCTCCCCGCAACTCCTGGACGAACTTCGCCGCCGCGGCTTGACCGTCTGGGCCTGGACCGTCAACGACCCGCCGGTCATCCGGGCGTTGGCCGCCTGGGGAGTTGTGAGCATCACCACCGACCATCCCGACCGTGCCCGCGCCGTGCTGCCGCGGCAGCCCCGTCCGCGATGAAGGCCGAAGAGGCGGAAACCGCGGCTGATGAAGCAGGGACAACCGGTTGCGTTCCGCTGGGCGGCGGTCCGCCGCAGTCTCAGAACGGCACCCGCAGCGCGTCGCACAGGAAGCGCACGAAGGGCCGGCTGGCGGTGAAGGAGGCGGCTACGGCGTCGATGTACTTCGGCTTGAGCACGTCCTGCTCGGCCAACTCCTCCAGCCCGATGAAGTCGGTCCGTTTCAAGTCCTCGATCAGCGGGTGATCCGGCGGAAACCCGCGCGGCGGCGTCTTCAGGCTGTCGCCGTCCAGTTGAATCCGGGCCCGGAACTTGCGGTCGTTGCGGGCCCGCTTCCAGCGGTCCGGGTGATCCACGATCGCTTGCCGGATCATCGCCAGCGAGTCGGCGTCCGGCCGCCACACGCCCATCGCCAGGAAGCACTCGCCGGGCGCGATGTGGACGTAGAAACCCGGCGCGTGGACGTCCTTGCCGAATTCGTGCCGGAACTGGATGCCGACGTTGGTCTTGTAGGGCGTCTTGTCTTTAGCGAAGCGCGTGTCCCGGTAGACACGCATCAGCGATCCGCCGACCCGCCGGTCGCTGGCCACGAAATACGGCGAGATCTTCTTTAGCCGCGGCGCAAACGCGCGGATGAACGCCAGACTCGGCTCCAGCACCTCGTGCTCGTACCGTGCCTTGTTGGCTTGGAACCACGGCCGGTTGTTGTTGTCCGCCAACTCTTCCAGGAACGGAAAGAGCGACGCGTCGAATCCTGCAAACTCCATGTCTGTGTCTCCTCATGATGCACCCGCGGCGAACGGCGGGCGTCAGCCCGCCGGTGTTTTCCGTACTTGGCCAGCCGGCCCCGCAGGAACCGGTGGGCTCACGCCACACCGTTCGCCTCGGCGTTCGCCTTCGTCCAACGGATTCTCGCCAGCAACAGGTCGCCTCGTGCGGCGCGCTTGGGCAGCCACTCGCCGACGGTGACCCACGATTGGTCAGGGCTCGCGTTGGTGACGTGAAAGTTGCCCATCAAGCCCACGTCGTCCGGCGCGCCGACGCCGTCGCCGACCAGCGGCAGGACGACTTGCTCCGTTTCACGCACCAGGCACAGCCGCTCGGGATCGGCCTGCGCCACCCAGAGCGGCGAGCGCCAGCGGATTACGTTCGCGTTCGTCGCGTCTTTGCGGGTGTAGACCAGAAACAGGCCGTCGGAATGCGTCAGCCAATGCTGCTGGGTCGTCGACATGCCGATGGGACTGCCGTCGTCCCAGGCCCACGCCGTTTTGCGTTGGTAGTTCAGTCCGTCGTCGCTGACCGCCGCGTAGCCGTGGCCGTCCTCCGCACGCATGGTCAGATAGAACCGGTCCCGGAAGCGCGTCACGGACGGCTCCAGCAGTCCGCGGCCCACCCGGTTCTCCAGGGGCGGGCCTACTTCCGCCACGCGCAGTTGTTCGCCATCGAACATACATCGCACGCCCGCCACCATGCGGTTGTTCGCGCCGGGGCCGAAGGTGAACGACATCATGATGTCGCCGTTGGGCAGCACGACGCGCTGGCCGCAACCGTTGGAGTAGATGTTCGCGCCGCGCGGATCGTCCCAGCGCAGGATCTTGCGTTCGGACCACGTACCGTCTCGGCGGCGAACGGCGTACACCGGATAGCGAGCCAGTTGTTCGGCGGTGGAGAACCGCGCCCCGCGATAGAACACCACATGGCCCATCGCCAGGACGCTCCCGGTGGGCGGGTGAAACTCCGGCACCACGTCGCAGACGCCCGCCAACAAGCCGTCGTGGCCCGCCACCGGCTCGCGGCCCAGCGCCGGGATCGGTGCCGGCTCGCTCCACGTCTCGCCCAGGTCCTTCGAGGCCGACCACTGGACGGGGCCGAAGTAGTCCGAGCCCGCGATGGCCTGCAGCGTCATCAGCGCCGTCGGCTTCCCGTCCGGCCCCGGCATCATGCAGGCCCGCGGATGAAACCACGTCGTCCCCCGCCCGTCGCGGTTCCGCCGCAGCGCATGTTTGGTGATGGATGCGATCAGCGCGTCGCTGCCCTCAGACGCCCGCACTCCGGACGTTCGCCAGGAACACCCAGCCGCGCAAGCCGCCATCGCAAGAAACCGACGTCGATTCATGTCCCCGTCCCTTTCCCTCGGCGTTGCCTTCGCCACCGGGCTCGCCCCGGTGGTTCAACGGCTTCGGCACCACTAATCCCGCACGATCCGTGAAATCCAAACAAGTAGGGCAAAAGCCGTCAAGCCCCTGGGACAAGCCCAGGGGCGAAATTCAATCCGTTCCGAACGGATCGAAATCCGTTCTACTTGGTGCGGATCGCCTACGCCTCCATCTCGCGTATGACCGGTACAACGCACCGAGGACCGAACTGCTCACGCGATCCGCAGTCGCCGGAAACTTGACAACGCCCGCCGGGGGATTCAGACTCAATCTGCCGCCGCTGGCGACGGGGGCGGGTACGGCGATAAGCCGGCTTGAGACTTACGGTTGTGCCGACATGGGGAGAAAGTCGATGCGTAGCGTTTTGTTGGTTGCGTGCTGGGTGCTCACGACGGCCGCCTCAGGCACTGCCGATGCGGCCGAACCGTTCCGGAAAGGTATCGTACAGGAGGAGTTCATCTACGAGACGGCGCCGTTCCCGCAATGCCACGCGTCGACGATCGCGCAGGCCGCCGATGGGACGATCGTGGCCGCCTGGTTTGGCGGCACACGCGAAAGCCATCCAGACGTGGGAATCTGGCTGTCCCGCTGCGTCGATCACCGCTGGACCGCGCCGGTCGAAGTGGCCAACGGGGTCGAATCGCCCGAGCAACGGTATCCGTGCTGGAACCCGGTCTTGTTTCAACCGGCGCGCGGACCGCTGTTGTTGTTCTACAAGGTCGGGCCAAGTCCGAGCACGTGGTGGGGCGTTCTGAAAACCAGTGACGACGCCGGCCAAACCTGGTCCGCCGCGGCTCGTTTGCCGGACGGCATCCTGGGGCCGATCAAGAACAAGCCCGTCGAACTGCCGGGCGGCAAGATCCTGTGCGGCTCCAGCACGGAACACGCCGGCTGGCGCGTGCATTTTGAATGGACGACGGACTTGGGCAAGACGTGGTCGAAGACAGAGCCGATCAACGACCCGGCCCAGATCGGGGCGATTCAACCGGCGTTGCTCTTGCACCCGGATCATGTCGTGCAGGCCATCGGCCGCAGCCGACAAGGCAAGATTTGGCAGACCGTGACGCGCGACGGCGGGCTGACATGGAGCCCCATGAGCCTGACCGGCCTGCCCAATCCAAACTCCGGCTTGGACGCGGTGACGCTGGCCGACGGCCGGCACGTGCTGGTTTACAGCCACACGCCGCGCGGCCGCAGTCCGTTGAACGTGGCCGTCTCCGGCGACGGCAAAACGTGGCAGGCCGCCTTGGTTCTGGAGCGCGAACCCGGCGAGTACTCCTATCCTGCCGTGATGCAGGCCAAAGACGGTACGGTGCATATTACGTACACCTGGAGGCGGCAGCGGGTGAAGCACGTGGCCGTCGATCCCGCCAAGCTGGTCTTGCGGGACTTGGTGGATGGTCAGTGGCCGAATTAGTTGAACCAATCCGGCCTGGAAAACGTATCAGTATCACGTCCTCGAAAGCGAGTGGTTGCCCTATGTCCAAAGCGTCTCTCCCACGCCCGTTGCGGGGCATCGTCCCGCCGATGGTGACTCCGTTGAAGGACCGCGACACGCTGGATTTGGCCGGGCTGGAACGGCTGGTCGAACACATCCTGGCCGGCGGCGTCCACGGTTTGTTCATTTTGGGCACGACGGGCGAAGGGCCCAGTTTGAGCTACCGGCTGCGTTGCGAGTTGATCGAACGCGTCTGCGGTCAGGTGGACGGTCGGGTGCCCGTCTTGGTCGGCGTCACCGACACGGCCTTTGTGGAATCGGTCAACCTGGCGGGAATCGCGGCGGACGAGGGAGCTGCGGCGGTGGTGCTGGCAGCGCCCTACTACTTCCCCGCCGGTCAGCAGGAATTGCTGGAATACCTGGAGCACATCGTGGCCGAGATGCCGCTGCCCGTGTTCCTGTACAACATGCCCAGCCATACGAAGATCAAGTTTGAATTGGACACGCTACGCCGGGCGCTGGCCCTGCCGAACATCGTCGGCCTGAAAGACAGTTCCGGCGATTTGGTTTACTTCCGGCAGGCGGCCGAGGTGGTCCGCACGTATCCCGGCGCGGCGTTGCTGATGGGACCGGAGCGGCTGTTGGCCGAATCGCTCGCCTTGGGCGGGCATGGCGGCGTCTGCGGCGGCGCGAATCTGCTGCCGCGGCTGTTCGTCGACGTCTATGAAGCGGCCACGCAAGGCGACCGCGGGCGGCTGGCCGGATTGCAGCGCCGGGTCGAACAAGTGGGCGATTCGCTGTACACGATCGGCAAGCACTCGTCCGCGTTTTTGAAGGGCGTGAAGTGCGCGCTGGCCTGCCTGGGAATCTGCGACGACGCGATGGCGGAGCCGTTCCAGCGTTTCCGCCCGCGCGAGCGGGAGCAGGTCCTGCGGGTCCTGCGCGAATTGGGCCTGGAACGGACGTCGGCCGCTGCGTCCGTGTGAGACGACCGAGAACAGGGGCCAGGCTTACCGAATTCCATTCCGGCCGATGGTAAGCCTGGCCATGCTGGAACGACTTGGCTCGGCCAAAATTGAATCCTGTAAGCCTGACCCCAGCGCCAAGGACGAGACTGCTTTGCTGCTAGACCTGGAAAACGTCAAAAAATCGTTTGTCGAGCCGAATGGGGAGCCGCTGCCCATCCTGGACATTCCCCGTTTTCAACTGGAACGCAACGAGCAGATGGTGCTGGTCGGCCCCAGCGGCTGCGGCAAAACGACGATGCTGCACGTGATCGCAGGGATTCGCCGCGCCGATGCGGGCACGATCCGCATCGACGGCACGGACATCGAGAGTTTGTCCGAGCCCGGCCGCGACCGGTTTCGCGCTGCCAAGATCGGCTACATCTTCCAGACCTTCAACCTGTTGCCCGGTTTTACGGCCTTGGAAAACGTGTTGCTGGGAATGACCTTTGCCCGCGGCCGCAAGGATCCCTCGCGAGCCAAGATGCTCCTGGACCGCGTGGGGTTGACGGCTCGCGCGAGCCACAAGCCGCCGGCTCTGTCGGTGGGCGAACAGCAGCGGGTGGCGGTGGCCCGAGCGCTGGCCAACCGCCCCGCTTTGATCCTGGCTGATGAGCCGACCGCGAACGTCGATCACGCTCACCAAAAGCAGATCGTCGAACTGATCCGCGAAACCTGCCGCGAAGAAAACATCGGCCTGTTGATCGTGACGCATTCCCAGGAGGTCGCCGGCCAGTTCGAACGCGTGGATCGCCTGGAAGAGATCAATCGAGTGTAGAGCCAAGTAGGTTGGGACTCCGTCCCGACCCGGTCGGGACGGAGTCCCAACCTACGAAAGAGGAATCGCTCATGAGTCTGTTGGGGATTGCCTGGCGGAGCATTCGGCAGCGGACGCTGGCCTCGCTGTTGACCGCGCTGTCGATGGGCTTGGGCGTCATGCTCGTGGTCGCCGTGCTGTCCATCCACGGCGTGGTGTCCGAGTCGTTCCGCAGCAACGCCAGCCTGGGCTACAACATGATCGTGGGCGCCAAGGGCGGCAAGCTGCAACTGACGCTGAACACGGTCTACTACTTGAGCCAGCCCGTCGAGAACATCCCGTACGAGTACTACCTGGAGTTCCTGACTGCCGAACAGCGCCAGCGGGAAGAGGCGGACCCCGGCCGCATCGACCTGGAGCGAGATGGCCGTTTCGGCCGGTCCGTCGCCCTGGCCATTCCCGTCTGCCTGGGTGATTACGTCGAGGAGTTCCGCCTGGTGGGCACCACGCCCGCCTTTCTTGATGAACTCCGCTTCGGCCCTGACATGGATCGGGAATTCGAATTTGCCGCCGGACGCAACTTCCAGCACAAAAGCGCGGAGCACGGCTATTTCGAGGCCGTGCTGGGCGCCGTCGCGGCGCGGGAACTCGGCGCGGGTCTGGGCGCGGAACTGCATCCCGCACACGGCGACCCCGAGGGGCACAGCCACACGCAAGGCTTCACGGTCGTCGGCGTCTTGAAGCGTTCAGGCACGCCCAACGACCGCGCCGTGTTCGTCAACATGGAAGGTTTCTACCTGATGACGGACCACGCCAAGCCGGTGGACGAACATGCGGATCACGACCACGGGGAAGACGCGGCACACGACGCGCACGCTGCGGCCGACGAGGCTCACGGCGACGCCGGACACGTTCATGCGGACGAACCGCAAGCAAGCAAGGACGCGGTCGGCAAAGAACAGGCCGATGAAGATCATGCCCACGAAGAGCACACGCACGAAAACGACGCGCACGACCACGACCATGCGCCGTCCACGCCGATTCCGATGAACCAGCGCGAAGTGACGGCGATTCTGATCCGGACCGTGGATGCCGCGGTGACGCCGGGCCTGCAAAACACGATCAACGAGGGACGCGAGGCGCAGGCCGTTCTGCCGGTGCTGGAGATCTACAACTTGTTCGATGTCATCGTCCGGCCGATTCAGACCGTGCTGTTGGTCCTGACGGCGATGATCTGCGTCGTCTCCGGGATCAGCATTCTGGTCAGCATCTACAACTCGATGAGCGAGCGGCGGCACGAGATCGCCGTGATGCGGGCCTTGGGCGCCGGCCGCGACACGGTGATGACGATCATCCTGCTGGAGTCGGTCCTGCTGTCGCTGGGCGGCGGACTCGTGGGCTGGCTGATCGCCCACGCTTTGAACGCCTTGGCCGGGCCCCTGATCGCGGCCCAGACGGGCGTCATCATCGGTTTCTTCGACATCGAACTGAGCGAAGCCTTGCTGATCCCCGCCATCCTCCTGCTGGCCGTCCTGTTCGGCTTCTTCCCAGCCGTTTCGGCCTACCGCACCGACGTGGGGAAATCGCTGTAGGACTCTTTTCCAGAGCACCGATGAGCGGCAAGGCGCTAGCCGCCTGTCCTGTGAGTCCTGTGAGCGGCAAGACGCTCGTCGCCGGTCCGTCAGCTCGTCCGACACCGGTGGCTGGCGCCATTCCGCTCACTGCTTTCGCGACCGATGCTCACGCTCCTTCCTCCACCTCGCTGATCGTCACGCTTTCCATCTTGTCGCCCTGGCGGATGGCGTCTACCACGTCCTGGCCTTCTATTACGCGGCCGAACACGGAATGCTTGCCGTCCAGGTGCGGGCAGGGCACATGGGTGATAAAGAATTGCGAGCCGTTGGTGTTGGGTCCGGCGTTGGCCATCGACAGGACGCCGGGGCCGTCGTGCTTCAGGTCGGGATGAAACTCGTCCTTGAACTTGTAGCCCGGGCCGCCGCGTCCCGTGCCCTCGGGACAGCCCGTCTGGATCATGAAATCGGCGATCACGCGATGGAATTTCAGGCCGTTGTAGAAGCCCTTGTTGGCCAGCGTGACAAAATTGTCGACGGTCTTCGGCGTCTTGTCAGCGTGCAATTTAATCTTTATAGTCCCTCGCGTAGTCTTGATGGTCGCAATCTTCATGTCGGTTCCTTGCTTGTACTCTGGGTGCGGTTCGGAAAGGACGGCAGCATAGCGTATCGGATCGCCGGCGCTAACCGGCCCACCGGCGGTTCTCGGCAGAGGGGGCAGTTCAAGGGCAACAGGGAAAGGGAAAACGCGATGTCACATGGATTTTCGGGAGCCCACGCGCGGACGCTGGTCGATGCATTTTTTCACGCCAAGGACCAACAGTTGCTCGAGGAATTCCGCAAGCGTCTGGAGAAAAAGGACCGTCGCGCCCAATTGGCAGCGGCCAGCGGGATCGACGACGAGGCGGTGCTGGATCGGCTGATCGAACTTGACATCAGCCCTGAAACCTTGGCCGCGATGACCGTGGTCCCGCTGATTCAAGTCGCCTGGGCGGACGGCAAGGTCCAACCCGAAGAGCGCAAAGCCATCATCCAGGCGGCCCGGGACGCTGGCGTCCAGCCCCGTGACGGCCACTACCCGCTGCTGGAATACTGGCTGGACGAAAAGCCCAGCCCGGAGATGCTGGAGGCGTGGGAGCACTACATCCGGGCTCTGTGCCAGCGATTGACGCCGGAAGAGAACGCCGACTTGAAGCGCGACGTAATGACGCTGGCCAGGAAGGTCGCGCAAGCCGCCGGCGGCAACTTGGGACTGAAGAGCAAGATCTCCAAGGCCGAATGCGAGGTGCTGAGCGAATTGGAGAAGTCGTTCGCCGTCTGAACGGGCAGGCCGGGCACTGCCATTTATCCTGCTTTATCTGGCGAACATTTTCGTAGGACGGAATGGCATTCCGTCCTACGATCATCTGGCCTCAGCGGCTTTTCGTCAGCGCCGCACGCGCCTCCTCGTCGCTGGGCCGGTAGTCCGGGTCTTCGGCCAGGCACAGGCAGTCCAGCCGCGGGTTGCCGCGCGCCGTGTTATTGCCTTCCCGTGGATAGATCCGGAAGACGAATTCGCCGGCCGGGAGATCGAACGTGAGGGGCGAACCGGGCGGGACCGACGTGACGCCGCCGCCTTGACCCGTCCAGTGCCACTGGGCCTCGTTCACGCCGCAATTCCCCAGCACTTGCCGCCCGCTCAGCGTCACGGGTTCGTCGGGCCGCACGACGCCAAAGGACATGTCGCCGCCGGTGGGATAACGGACCCGTGCCCACAAGGTCCAACGGCCTTTGTGCGGGATGAAGACGCGGTATTCGCTGTAGCAGGCGGTGCCGCCCGTGCGGTCGATGGCGCCGCGGCACAGCACGACGTCGCCCAACGCGTCCGGCTCGTGGACCTCCACGTCGCTGCCCTTGACCATGTCGCCCACCTGCTGCCGATAGTCTTCGGCCTGAAGCCAAATCAAAACGGGCCGGCGGAGTTCCAGCCGCGCGTCGCGCAGCAGGCCGCGCACCGTTTCGGTCTTGGTCTCCGGGAAGTGCAGCAGGATGCGGCGCGGATCCACCGGGATCGCGACGTGGCCGTTGGAACGTGCGACTTCGACCGGCCGGCCCTGAACGTCGTAGGCCGACACGGGCGCGGCGTCCAGAACCAGCTTGCCTTCCTTGCCCGTGTAGTGCCACAGGCTGGCGATCGTGCCGCCGCCGAACGACCCCGCGAACGAGCGCACGTCATGCGTGCCGGCCACCGCCTCCAGCGGCGTCACCGCGACGAACATGCTCCCTGACCCCGGCCCGCGGAGGCATTCCGGCAGCAGCACGTAATCCTGGCCCAGCTGCGCCAGCTTCTCCCGCTCCGGCTGCGGCACCGTTCCGGCCAGACGCAGCTGTTCGTACACGCGGATGATCTCCAGGATGTCCGGCGTCAGCGGATGAGCTTCCATGCGGGAAAAACTGGTTTGCAAGGAAATCGGTGCGTTGTGCGCCAGCGATTTGCACATCAAGTACTCGATCTCGTCGAACTGCAGTCCGTCATACTGGCCGCTCTTGGGACCGATCCCGAACCAGCCCAATTCGCCGGGCGTCATCTCCGCCTCGCAGGCCAGCATACCGCGTACGCTACGGTCGATATGGTCCTTGCAGGTCGGCCAGCGGTCGATCGTGCCGCCGGCGTGGAGGTAGGCCAGGTACGTGCCGGGATACTGGTCCACGGTGTTGTCCCGCGTGAACGAATGCCACACGCCGTGGTGAAACCCGCCGCCCTGGTGAATGAGCGGACGCTTGGTGAATTTGCGCATCGCCGTGGCGTGGGCATTGGCCGAGTAGTAATCGAAACGCCGCCGATCCACGTCTTCGCTGCCGTCGAAGTAGACCATATCGAAGCCGCAGGCGTTGAAAACCTCGGCCAGCCGCGACGTGGTCTCCTGGAACAGCGGCGACTCCTGGTCCAGGATATAGCCGTTGATACAGCCGTCCACCGCGTAGTGCCGGCATTCGGCGGCGGCTTCGTGCGCCGCGGTCCGCGTACCCCACGCGCCCCGCTGGCAGGCCAGAAACGTATCCCACTTGCCCTCCGGACCGATCGACTCGTAGCGGATGATCTCGTCGTCGATGATGACTTCCTGGTGTTTCGAGACGTGTCCTTCCCAGACTTTCTGCCGGCAGACCGGGCTGCCGGGCCACTGACTCAGGTCGCTTTCGGTCCGGATCGCCGTGGCGTCGGCGGGAATCGCCGCCGCCAGCCGAGCGCTCATGTCCACCCAAAAGCCGCGGCTGGGCACCGGCGTCACGTACGCGTCGCGTTTGGAGACCTTCGAGGCGAACGTGTGCATCCCGACCAGGATGCCGCCCGCGTGCAGCGTGTCGATCGTCCGCCGCAGGCTCTCGGCGCCGTCGGGATAACGTTGCTGGTTGAAGGTGAAATGCCCGACGCTGGAGCACCAGGAACTCAAGTCCATCATGACTTGGCGGATTCCCGTGCGGAGGCAGTAGTCCAGAACCCGGTCCGTGTCCCGCTCGCCGAAATTCAGGAACCAATACGATTGCCGGGCGATGGGCAGGTCGCGCGAAGCCACATGGCCATCGTCGTTGCGGGGCAGATCGTAGGCGACGGCCAAACGCTGGAGGATCGGTTTCAGGTCGGCCGTGGGCGAGGCGATCAACACGGCCCCGGAGCCCTCCAACTTCGGCCCCGGCGCGTCTTGAGTGATGACCGACAGCAGCGTGTGGTCCTTGCGGCGGCCGAACACGCCCTGGCTCTGCAGGTTCAGCCCGCGCAAGCACACGGCGTAGCGGTCATCCCAGGCTGCGTTCAGCCGCGAACCGCCACGGACCGCGATCGCGACGGGTAATTGCAGGAGCGTGACGTGAGTCGGCCGCGTCCCGGCGACTTCGGCCAGCCGGACCGCAATCCAGTCCGGCGCTGTTTCGACGGCGTAGACCAAACGCGTGTCACAGCCGGCAAAATGGATCGTCAGCCGGTCGCCTTCGCGGCGGGCTTGACTCGCGACGCGGGTCGCATCGGCCACGCGGACCACCGCGCACGGGAGCCGTTGGCCCGCAGCCAGAAACTCTTGACCAGCCGTCTTGTCCGTCAGCGATCGCCAGACGGCATCGTCGCCCAGCACCGCACGGAGGCGGGCGCTTTCGAACACAATTTCCGCCGCCGCGGCATGGGGGAAGACGCCCAGCGTCAAGCTGATTGCCAAGAATACCGCTCGCATCATGAGGATACACCTTCTTTGGAGAGCACGTTGACATTCCAGAACGAAGACGCTCTTGCCTTTCGATCTCCTGTCCGACAAAACCGCGCTGGCCCGTCCGTGTCAAGTGGGCCGAGGGGGTTTTTCTGATGCGGGGTGTCGGAGGCGGCGAAAACGCGACGGGCGACCGTTGATCCCAATTCGGAGGCCGCTAAATTGCCAAGTGGATCTCGGCGCGGGCACGCTGGTCAAGGGGGCCAGGCCACCTAACGGCGGAACTGAAACTGAAGCTGGGCCGGGGCGCCGACGTCGAATGCCGCGGGTGTCTGGTTGCAGGGAGGGGCGATCATGAGGCGACGACGGGCAGGTGGGGCGGACGCGGGGCGGAGGCGGGGCGGAATCCGCCACTGGGTGCGGGCACTGCAGTTGGAGGCGTTGGAGTGGCGGGAGTTATTGGCGGGAGCGCCGGAGGTGGCGGTCTGGCTGGGGAGTGAGGAGATTGCGGACA
>CAYUFW010000039.1:3388-37168 GCA_964443915.1 uncultured Pirellulaceae bacterium | reverse complement strand
GATCGCCGACCGGCTGGAGGTGAAAGTCAAGTGCGTGGACACCCTGCACAACCTGGATCACGGCCTGTGGCACGGCAAGTTGATCGAGGAGGTCAAGCAGTGTCAGCCGAAGGTGTACCGGATGTGGCAGGAGCAGCCGGAGACCGTCTGTCCGCCCGAGGGCGAGACCTTGGCGGCCGCCCGGCTGCGCGTCCAAAAGACGCTCAAACGGTTGCTGAAAAAGCACAAGCGCGGGGTCCTGGGGATCGTCGTTTCCGAACCGTTGGCCAGCATCCTGCGGTGTTGTCTGCGCCCCGGTGATTTGGGCGACCTGTGGAAGTCGGAATGCGACTTCGGCGCTTGGGAGAACATCGACATCGAACCGCCGGCCGAAGCAGCCGTGCCGGCGGTCGAGGAATAGGCCATGATCAGCAGGAAGAAACGCGGGGTCCCGGAAGGCTTGTGGCTGCGTTGCCCCGGTTGTCAGGCGACGCTGTTCCGCAAAGCCGTGCATCAGCGGCAGAACGTCTGCCCCGAGTGCGGGTACCACTTCTACGTCTCCGCCCGGGACCGCATCGGGCACGTGCTGGACGAGGGCACGTTCGAGGAGTGGGACGCGGAGGTGCAGCCGGCCGATCCGCTGGAGTTCGCCGACACCAAAAAGTACGCGGATCGCCTCAAAGCGGAACAGAACCGCACGGGTCTGAGCGACGCCGCGCTGACCGGCGGCGGGATGATCCGCGCCCGCCGCGTGGCGGTGGGCGTGACGGATTCGGCGTTCATCATGGGCAGCATGGGCTCGGTCGTGGGGGAACGGCTGACGCGGCTGATCGAACGCGCCACGGACCAGCGGCTGCCGCTGATCATCATCAGCGGCTCCGGCGGCGGCGCCCGGATGCACGAGGGGATCTTGTCGCTGATGCAGATGGCCAAGGTCTCGGCGGCGCTGGCCCGGTACGACCGGGCCGGCGGCCTGTTCATCTCGGTGCTGACCAACCCGACGATGGGCGGCGTGGCGGCGAGTTTTGCGGCGCTGGGCGACGTGATTTTCGCCGAGCCCAAGGCGCTGATCGGGTTCGCCGGACCGCGCACGATCAAGGCCACGATCCGCATCGAATTGCCCGAAGGCTTCCAAACCAGCGAATTCCTGCTGGAACACGGCTACGTGGACCGCATCGTGCCGCGTGATAAACTGAAGAGTGAGATCGCGCGCACGATCGACTATTGTGGGAAGTGAGCGGCGTCATGGGCCTGTTGGACAAACTGCAATCGCTGTTCGCCAGCGACAAGGTCGACATCAACCTGCGTTTCGACTTGCTGTCGGAAGGCTTGGCGGGCACGATGTCCAAGTTCCACAAGGCCCGCGACCGCAAGACCGACCGCATCGTCGGCTTGAAGATCTGCGACTCGGAAAAGACGGCCCTCTTCGAGGCGCGGTTCAAGGAGTTGAACAAGCCTTCGGAGGGCGAAATCGCGGCGTCCTTGCGGCACCCCCGCATCGTCGAAACTTACGAATACGGGGTGACCGTCAAGGACCAGTACTACCTCGTGATGGAGTACCTTCACGGCGTGGGGCTGCACGCTCTGATCCGGCAACGCGACCCGCGGTTGGTGGGCAAGCGGGTCGCCCTGGTCCGGCAGATGGCCGAGGCGATCCACGCGGTCCACGAGGCCGGCTACATCCACCGCGACGTCTGCCCGCGCAATTTCATCGTCACCGACGACTTTGAGTCGCTGAAGCTGATCGACTTCGGCTTGACGTTGCCCGACCTGCCGGCCTTCCGCCAGCCGGGCAACCGTACCGGGACGCCCATGTACATGGCGCCGGAGATCGTCCGCCGCCGGCCGACCGACCGCCGCGTGGATATTTTCGCCTTCGGCGTGTCGGCGTACGAACTGCTCACGTTCGAGCTGCCCTGGCCGCACGCCGACACCTCGGGCGTCGGGGCGCTCAGCCACGACACCGACGCGCCCGTGCCGATCCTCGAACTGCGCCCCCAACTCGATCCGACGCTGGCCGAAGCGGTCACCGAGTGCCTGGCCTCCAACCGCGATCAGCGGACCCCCAGCCTCGACGCCTTCCTCCGCCGCATCCGCCGCGTCGAGACCGAAGAGTGACCCCTCACGGTCCCATTCCCAGGACCTCCCTCGTTCCCAGAGTCTCGACAGGACGCCGTCGTCACCGTCGAAGCCGCGGCAGCGGCGCCCAGACAATAGCCCACGGTGTGAACCGTGGGTTGGGTGTGATCAGCCGTTTGATTTCCTGGAGATCCGCCGGGGTCAAGGACGCCTCCTGCAGCAACTGGGCCACCAAGGGGACCGGCCCGCTGACTCGCTCCACCAGCAGATTCAGCAGAGGCTCGCTCACCTCGACAGGCGAAACGACGGCCGAGTATTTCGCCGGCCGCGCGTTGGTTTCGCCAAGGAATCGCGCAGCCGGTCCACGGAAATCTCGACCGGTCCCCGCAGCTTTTGCGCAACTTCACGGGGCCGCAGGGTGGCCTCCGCGAAAATCTGCACCACGTAGTCCACGGACCGCAGAGGCATCAGGCGATCCGGCTCCGACTGGTGCTCGATCAGGATGTAGATCAGCAGCGTATAGATGCCGCCGATGTCGTTGAGCACGCCTCGCTCGGCGTCGAGATGCCACTCGCCGGGTGCGTCGAGCGCCTCCCGCACGCCTTCCACGTAGTACCGCACCTCTGGGCCGAGGAAGAACACGCCCGCCGGCCGGGCGAACGTGATGCGGTGCCGCTCGCGGTCCAGCTGGCTGATGCGGTTGAACGAGTTCACCCAGTTGTGATCGTGTAGAAATAGCTGCCTTCGTTCGGCATCCGCGCCCGCACCCGCCGCTGGCCGTTGACGAACAGTTGACAGAACGGCCGCCCGCGCTCCCGCACCCAGGGCACGTCGGCGGCCCACAACCGCTCGTCATGCCGGCGCCACCCCGTAACCACCGTCCCGCCGCTGACCACCGGTTTCTCATCTTGATAGGCGCACCAGGTAACGGGCTGCTCCTTGGCACCCGAGTCCGCCGCGTTAAATTCCAGCGGTTGGGCCAGTTCGTACCGGCCGCCGCGCACGTGAACCGTGACCGCCGCGGTGGCCTTCGCGTCGCGCGCCGCCTCTCGCGCCCGCTCCAGACTGGCAAACGGCTGTTCCTTCGTGCTGGGGTTAGCGTCGTTGCCGCTGGGCGCCACGTAGAGGTCGACGGCATCCGCACCAGCCAGTGGGATCACGAGTGAGGCTGCGGCGAGAAGACTAGCTGAACTTGTTCACAAACGTACTCCTTTCAATTCAGTCCCATTTTTTCGCTGGCTCGGAAGTCAAACAACGCGCCTCTCGGCATTCAGGCACCGTGCAGCCGATCGTACAGCCACGCGCGGGCGAAGGCCCACCAGCGGGCGGCGGTGGGGCGGGAGATGCCAAGGGCGGCAGCCGCCTCCGTTTCGCTCAAGCCAGCGAAGTACCGCAGATTGACCAACTCCGCCTTGCGCGGCTGCTCGCGTTCGAACTGCTGCAGCGCTTCATCCAACGCCAGCATGTCGTCAGACGGTCCGGCGATGGCGACGTCGGCTTCCGCCAACTCCTGCCGCTGGTGTCCACCGCCGTGACGCAACCGGCCTTTGCGGCGCGCGTTCTCGACGAGAATCCGCCGCATCGCCTCCGCCGCGGCGGCAAAGAAGTGGCCGCGATGTTCCCATTGGGCATGCGGCTCGGCGCCAACCAGTCGCAGGTAGGCTTCGTGGACCAGCGCCGTCGCCTGCAGCGTCTGCCCCGGCCGCTCTTGAGCCAGTTGCGCGGCGGCCAGCCGCCGCAGTTCGTCGTAGACCAGCGGCAGCAACTCCTCGGCCGCCTGCGGCTGCCCCTCTCGGATCGCGTTCAGAATCTGCGTTACGTCCGACATGCCGAGCCCCCCGATGCCACCAGGATACTCGGCTGGTCCGCATTCAGCCAGCGTCAGGAGCCGTCTCCGCCTCCTTCGGCACGTTCAGCCGCCAAGTCTTGGGCGGATCGCCGGGCATGAACAGCGGACCCCAAATCTGTTCGGGCGTCTGGCCGTCTTCACCGGGGAACACGTCGTTCAGGGACTGAACTTTCGCCGCTTTCAACAGTTCCTCTTCCGCGACATCCGGTTTCCCATCGGCCAGTCCCTGAAACAAGCGGGAGACGAACGCGGCCTGGGGCCGAGTCAAGGCGAAGAAGCTGTATCTCGCGTTTCTGACATGCTGGAGGCGGTCAAACCAAATGAGACGATAGGGAGTCTCGATCCTGTCCAGGTCGGGAAGTTCCGCTTGGTCCAGGGTACACTTGGGGGGCACGTAGTCCTCCCAGCGACACTCGGCCACGAACGTCACCGATCCGCCTTCGGCGAGCGTACAGTTCTCGGTCCGGCTGGGAATCGGCTGATTGTTCTGAATGGCGCGCCAGTGGACGTGCGAGTCAATCACTTGCACGCGGTATTGGCCCGGCGCGACGACCAGCTGCTGCCGGCCCAGTTCTTCCAGTACGATGGCTCGCCCTGACGAGTCACTGTCAGCCGGAAAGAACACGGAAACCTGCATCCCCGGTGTGCGCAGGGCGATGGTCAGCGTCGCGGTCGGGATCGGCGCCAGGCGATACGTGCCCGGCTTGTCGCCCGGCACCACCACTTGTCCCCAGGCCGGAACTTGTCCGTCCGCCGAGCGAAAGTTCTGTTCGAGGGTCTCTCCGTCGCGCCAAGCATCCGGGATGCCGGCGACGACTTCGTTCTCGGGAACATCGGGAGCGCCAGCGATCAAGGCGGCAGCCAGTCTCTGGACCGCCACCGCCTGCCCGGTCGTCAGTTCGAAGCGTTGTCCATGCCACACGAACAGGTAGCGCCGTTTCGTTTCAGGCAGCCACACTGCGGCACCTGCGGCTGCCTCTTGGAAGTCCTCCGGGCGTCTCAGCGAAGCGGGCAAATCGCGTTGAACTGTCAAGGTACTCAAGCCGGTCTCACGCACCAGGACCGTGCCACGGTCTCCCACGCCCCAGCCAAACCGCTCATCGCGCACCAGCACCTCGTACTCGCCGGGCTGCAGCTTCAAATAGGTCGCGCCAATGGACGTGGCCAGGTGTTCGTCGCCAGCCACGTTGCCGTTGAACGAGCTTCGTCTCCGCAGCGCGACGAACAGGCCTTCGCTCAGCAATCGTACGTCGAGCTGGACCTTGCCCTCCACGAGCGTGTCCACGCCGGACTTCGTCGCCCAGCGGACGCCCGGCGGCGGCCCGACGGCCGCTGGTGGCGGCACGCTGGCCGTCGCATCTCCGGCCGGCCTTTCCAGCATCGGCGGCGAAGGCGTCGAACCCGTAGGGGAGCGTTGCGGCTTGACCGTCCCTCCCTCGGGCACGACGCGGGAAGGCTCGTGGGGACTCGCGCGGCGCTTGGCGGCCTCGACCGCCGCTCTCTGCGCCTGTAGGGCTTCGGCCTGTTCTCGCAGCGCCGCCGTCCTGGCCCTTTCGTGAGCCAGCATAGTGTATTCCGACAGACAGGTCGTCAGAAGCACGCACGGCCAGAACCAGGCGCCCGCCATCGCCCCCTGCCGTCCCCGCAACCGGTCCGAGGAGCGCCGGATGCGCCGCAGCGCGTCGATTCCCAACAACGTGGCCACGGCCGCCGTAAGTCCGGTCCCTGCGAAGATGCCGATGGTCACGACGAATTCCCCCGTCCCCGGATGCCAGCCGCCGGAGTCGAGTCGAAGCAACTGGAGCAAGACCAAAGCCGCGCCGCCCAGCGGCAGGCTCGCGGCCAGGATCGCCACGCTGGCAAGGGCTGTCCAACACCAGCGTCGCGGGCCGGCCGACGCGTCGTCGGTCGAAGTCCAGCTCGACCACGAGCCGAGCATCTGGAGGGCCCAGGCCAGCACCGCGCCGATGGCTGCGGCCAGCGGCAGGCCGAGGATTCCCAGCCAAGCTTGCTCGTCAGCGTCCAAGTCCACACCCAGATGCTGGTGACCGGCCAACAAAAACCACGTGAACGCCACGGGAAACAAGAGAAAGAGGACGGTGGCCATCCGCGGTAGTACGGCAACGCGGGAAGGGGGAAGCGATGCTTGCTGTCGCCGTTCCGCCGCGGCCAATCCGGGAGCGCGTGCCAGCTGCGACGGCACCTGGAGATTGACGAGGCGCGTGCCGAGCACCGCCGCCAACTCCGCCGCCGTCTGGAACCGCCGGTCCGGGTGCTTTTCCAGCAACCGCTGAACCACGTCGCTCAGCCACGCCGGGATTTCGGGATTCAGTTCCGCGATCGGTCGCGGCGCGTCCTCCGTCAGCCGCTTGATCACTGCCGCCAGGCTGTCGCCGCGGAACGGCGGGCGGCCGGTACACATGGCGTACAGCACGCAACCCAGGCTGAACAGATCGCTGCGGTGATCGACCCCTTCGCCGCGGGCCTGTTCGGGCGACATGTACTGTGGCGTGCCGGAGACCTCGCCGGGGCGCGTGATCGCCACATCGTCGGCGGCCCGCGCTAAGCCAAAGTCCGTGATCTTGACCCGCTCGACGCCGTTCTCCAGCAGGATGTTCGCTGGCTTGATGTCGCGGTGGATCAGGCCCTGTTGGTGGGCCGCCGCCAATCCCTCGGCCACCTGCCGGCCGATGCGGAGGATTTCCGTCAAACGCAACGAGCCGGTCCGGTCCAGCTTCTCCTGGAGCGATTGTCCCAGAATGCATTCCATGACCAGATAGGGCAGTTTGTCCTCGTCCACGGCATGGATCGTCACCACATGGGGATGGCTCACCGCCGCCGCAGCCTGAGCTTCGCGCAGGAATCGGCGGCGGGCGTTAGGATTCGCCGCCAGTTCGGGAGCCAGGACCTTGACGGCCACGATCCGGTTCAGCTTCGCGTCCAGCGCGCGGAGCACGATCCCCATCCCCCCGCGGCCGATCACGTCGATCACCCGATACGGCCCCAACGTGCCAAGACAGCCGGGCTGGTGGCTAGGGCGGAGGAAGTCGAGCGACACCCTGTCCGGCGAAATGGTCTCGCCGGCGTCCGACTTCGCCTGCCGTCCGGCGGCCGGCGTTTCCAGGAAGCTGCCGGCGTCGGCATAGGCGCGCAGCAAAGCGTCCACGCGCCGCCGCTGTTCTTCGTCGCGACAGGCCTGGTCCAAGAACGCCCGGCGCTGATCGGGTTCCGGTTTCGCCAAGGCCGCCAGAAACAGCCCTTCGACCGATTGCGGATCGACCGAGCCGGTGGCGGTACGTGGCGATTGGACTTCAGGTTGTGCAAGCGAGTTTTCTTGCGACATAGCGTCGCTCCGATGCAGGGTTGGCGGACTCACCATGTCATGCGACGTTTGTCGCCGCCGCGCCTCACGGTATTCTACAGATTTCGCCGCCGTTCTGAGGCGGTAGGATTGTTGGTAGAATCTCGTGAACGCAGTAGGAAGCCCAATTCACCTTGTCTGCCAGGGCGGTGTGGAGGAAAGCATGATTCCCGAGCTCGTCAGTTGTTTCGAGCGAACCGTGACCTTCCTGCACGAGTCGGTGGCCGACCTGTCGGATGAAGACATCGTCCTGCAGCCGCCGGGCGTGCCCAACCACGCAGCCTGGACGCTCGGCCACGTCATCCACAGCTGCCAGGCGATGGCGGGCGAATTGGGCGTGCACCCGTGGTTGCCCGGCGACTGGGAGTCGCGATTCGGGTACGGAAGTTTGCCGGCGGCTGTGGCCTCGCAATACCCAGGCAAGGCGGCGCTGCTGGCGGGACTGGACGAGGCCGGCCGGCGGCTGCGGACCGCGCTGCGGGAATTGGATCAAGCGGCCTTGGCCGAGCCGTTGCCTGACGAACAGGTGCGCGAGATACTGCCCACGAAGGGGCACGCGCTGCTGCAAATCGTTGCCGCCCACACCGCTTATCATGCGGGACAGTTGGCCGTGTGGCGGCGAGCGATCGGCCGGCCGCCAGTCAGCGTATTCTTCTGAGCCAGTGCCCACCCGCCTGCCCCCTCCCTCTCGCTGGCGCTTCCTGCTAACATGGCGACGCGGATGGAAGCTGGACCTGGGGAGGAAGGGACATGAGCGGATTCTTTGGGGTGGCGGCGAAAAGCGATTGCGTGGCGGACTTGTTCTACGGCACGGATTACCACAGCCACCTGGGAACCATGCGGGGCGGGCTGGCGACCTGGGGTCCCGACCGCTTCATCCGCTTCATCCACGATATCACCAACGCCCAGTTCCGCAGCAAGTTCGAGGACGACCTGCCGCACCTGCAGGGCAATCTGGGCATCGGCGTGATCAGCGATTTTGAGGACCAGCCGCTGATCGTCGGCTCGCATCTGGGCACGTATGCGCTGGCCACGGTGGGCCGCATTTTGAATCTCGACGAGTTGGCCGCCGAGGCGTTTCGGGGACGCGCGACGCACTTTTCCGAAATGGGCGGCAGCGGCATCAATCCGACCGAACTGGTGGCGACCCTGATCAACCGGGAAAGCAGCTTCGCGGCGGGCATCGCCCACGCGCAGAAGGCGATCAAGGGATCGTGCTCCCTGCTGGTGCTGACCCGCGATTCGATCTACGCGGCGCGGGACCGGCTGGGCCGCACGCCTGTCGTCATCGGCGCCAAAGCGGGCTCCTGCGCCGCCACGCTGGAAACGTGCGCCCTGCCGAATCTCGACTACGACGTCGATCGCTACTTGGGGCCCGGCGAGATCGTCCGCTTGACCGCCGAGGGCGTCGAAACCCTGATGCCGCCTGGCCGAGAGATGCAGATCTGTGCCTTCCTCTGGGTCTATTACGGTTATCCGGCGTCGTCGTACGAAGGCATCAACGTCGAAGCGGTCCGCTATCGCTGCGGGGCGGCGCTGGCGCGGGCGGACGACGTGCAAGTCGACCTGGTGGCGGGCATTCCCGACTCGGGCACCGGTCATGCCGTGGGGTACGCCAACGAATCGGGCTTCGCGTTCGGCCGGCCGTTTGTGAAATACACGCCGACCTGGCCGCGGAGTTTCATGCCCCAGGACCAGCGCGTCCGCGATCTGGTTGCCCGCATGAAGCTGATCCCGATCCGCGAGGTGATCCAGGGCAAACGGGTGCTGTTCTGCGAAGACTCGATCGTCCGCGGCACGCAGCTCCGCGATACGGTCCGGCGGCTGTTCGAGTACGGGGCCAAGGAAGTCCACATGCGGCCGGCCTGTCCGCCGTTGATTTATGGCTGCAAGTTCCTGAATTTCTCCCCGTCCCGGTCCGCGTTGGACTTGGCCGCGCGGCAGGCCATCAAGGAACTGGAGGGCGAGGACGACAAACACCTGGACGACTACGCCGACCCGGACTCCGCGCGGTACGCCGCGATGGTCGAGCGTGTCCGGCAGCAACTGGGGCTGACGTCGCTGAAGTACCAGCGTTTGGACGACCTGATCGAAGCGATCGGCTTGCCCAAGGGCCGCGTCTGTACCTACTGCTGGGACGGTTGCGAGTCCTGCACGAGGCAGCTGTGGCTGGTCCCGTCGCCGGGCAAGCCGACGTGAGCTTGGCCGGGGCGATCATGCCGGATTTGCCCCGACGCTGCAGAAGTTTCGCTGCAGGACGGATTGCCAATCCGTCCTACTTTGGCGGAGAGCTGTCATGCCGCGGTCAACGCAATCCCAGCGAATCGGTCTTTGGTTGGGCGGTGGTCTCCTCGCTTGGTGGCTGGGGGAACCTCGCAATCCGCTTTTCGTGGCCGACCAGCCGTGGGAAAACTCGCTGAACAACCTGTACCCCAACGTCGCGTTCGATCCGGAGCGGCGGTGTTTCCGGCTGTGGTACAAATGCGTCCTGGCAGACAAGGAGGCGATCGCCAAGATGATGCCTCCGGCCACGGTCCACGATGTCGGCTGGTTCCTGCTGTATGCCCAGTCGCCGGACGGCGTGACGTGGACCGAGCCGGATTTGGGGCTGATCGGTTTCGAAGGCTCGCTGCACACGAACATCGTGGCCCGCGACACGCCGAACGTGGGCGTGTGCTACGATCCGCACGATGCGGACGGCGGCCGAGTGATTGGGGCGAGGACATCGTAGTTCGCTCGCTCTGCGAGCGGCCTATAGTGTCACCCGCACGTTTTCGGCGACGTAGCGGTAGGAGTACAGCCAGCCGTTGGCAACGTACCAGACGTCCTTGCGATTGGCCACGTGCGTCAGATGCTGCATGAGCGTCGAGCCTTGTTGGCCGTCGATGCCGGGGCGGGGATCGTACACGACGCTGTTGCGGAACCGGTCGGGGTGCCAGAGCGCGTAGAAGATACCGCCCGCCTGGCACACTCTGTCGAAGGCGTCATTCAGGTCCTTGACGTCGGCGGCGTAGAATCGCGCTTTCGGCTCGCGCGTCTCCAGGATGCGGTCGTAGCCCATCGTATTCAGGCCGCCTACGCCGTAGAAACCGAATTTCTCGTTCCACGGCGTGTACTCGGTGCTGGTCGGGTTGTCCAGCCAATTGAAGCCCCGCACGAACAGGAATTCGCCCGTGTCCATTTTGAGGACGTCATCGTCGTAGTAGCCCGTCGTGAGGATGTGCTCGAAAATGCGATTCCCGTAGGGGATGTTCTTCAGGCGTTGCAGGATGTCTTCGCGGCAGCCGAGGATCTCGTCGCGAATCCCGCGAACCGCGTACGTGGCGGCGTCCTTGGGATGCGTCTGGCCGTGGACGGCAGGCTCCCAACTCCGGTCGCCTCGATCCAATTCCTGTTGCATGATCTGCCACGTTTCATCGCCGCCCGCCATCCGGCTGTTGATCGCGATCGACAGCGGCAGGTGAAAGCTTCGGCAGACATGCAACGCCGCTTGGTAGTTGTCGGACTCGTCGTCGGTCGGTCCTTTCCACGATGCCCCGGGATGGGCCCACGCGTTGCAGCCCCAATTGTCGTTCGACAAGGTGTACGCCGCCCGGCGGCCGTCGTAGTACTTGGCGACCGCCTCGAAGCGAACCGGGCCGGCGCCGCGGAACTCCAGTTCGATGCTGGGACTCGCATGGAAGCCGACCGATACGTACGCGCGGTTCGCCGCCCGGTCGAAGCGGACGCACTCGACGCCGTTGAAGAAGTCGTCCGCTGTTTTCTGCTTCAACGCCGTCCAGGCCGCCGTCCCGGAGTCCCGCCAGCGCGCTGCGGCGTCGGCTGCCAACTCGCTGGTGTGGAACACGTAGGTCACCGGGTATTGGAAACCCCATTTCTCCCACATGCCGCGGTCGACGGCAATCGAGAACCTCGCCACTGCCGCAGGCTCAGCCGCCTCGGCGTGGAAAATCGAAGACACGGTGAGCAAGACAGCCAGCACGACAGCAAACGGTTTCATGGACGGTTCCTTACAGATGGACAAATTGCGCTTCTTCCGCATTGAGCGAGCGACTCGAAAACGGCTCTCCGGCGAATCCGTGACGATCTCAGTCCGCAGGATCTGCGCGCGCCGCGCATCGTTGCAGGACGGATTGCCAATCCGTCCCACTTTGATTGCGGCCGCACGCCGCGATAGCACCCCTTCTCGGTAAACAAACGTAAATTCTGTTTTTCATTTTGTCGAGTCTACGATCCTACCGCAATGCGGGTGTTCTGGGGCAAGGGAGACGAGGATCAGAGCAAGCGGGGGATGCTTAGCAAGAGCGGGAACGGCGACAGGCAACGCCCGACGGACCGCGCAGTCAGACAATGGCAGACGAACCGCCTCCTCTTTTTCGTCTGAGTAGAATGGCCTGCTCCTTCCGCTAGTCAGCAATTGGCCAATCCGGTTTCCTCTCTACACATACTCCCGCCGGCAAAACACCCACAGGCCGACGAGGAACAGGGTTCCGGACACGCAGAGCAGGACGGTCTGCGCCAGATCGCCGGAGATGGGCAGAAACAGCGCCGGAGTGCGGTCGCCGGCGGGACCCAGACCCAGGCTCTTGCCGGCGTCGAACACCAGGCACTGTGTGTAGTAGGAAATCGCCAGCCGCTTGATGATGCCGGGCATGTTGCCGAGGAACGCCTCCAGAATCAGGGCGTAGCCGAGGCTCACGATCGTGGCGCGGTGCAGCAGGACGCTGAACAAGTGAAACAGGCTCGTGTAGGCCAGACTGGACAGCGCCACCGCCGGCCAGAACCGCTGGAAACTCTCCCAGCCCGCCGCTCCGCCCAGCCGGCCCAGAGCGGCGAACCCGGCCAGATTCCAGGCGGAGACGAGCACCAGGGCCGCCAGGTACTTGGCGACGTAGATCACCGGCCGCGGCAAGGGCGTGGCCAACAGGTAGACCAAGGTCTGGTCCTGCCGCTCGCCCGCCACGCCCGCCGATGCGTAGCACAACGAAAAAATGGGGAGGAAGAACGAGACGTACAGCGGCAGGAAGATCTCCTGGACGAACTGGACCGCCGTCCGCTCGTGTCGCACGGACCAGGCCGTGGCGGCCAGCAGAGCGAACGCCAACAGCAAGGCGTTGACCAGCGTCTGACGCGAAAGCAGCATCCGCCGGGCCGAGAGCGCCGCCAAGTGGCACCCGCCGCGAAGCGTCGTCAGCAAGCTGGATGGAGGGCGGTACTGTGCCATCGGTTCGTGGTTCCTTACAGGTGCCGAGCCGTCTGCATCACGTAATCGAAAATCGCTTCGGCCGACGTGTCCGTGGCCTGCACGCGGTCGACCTGAAAACCGGCCTCCGCGACCGTCTCGGCCAAGGCCCGAAAGAACTCCTTGGGCCGCTGGACCTGGAACAACAGTTCCTGCTCGTTCTCCAATTGCACGGACTGGACGCAGGCGGCGCTGAACAGCCGCACGGCCAGTTCCCGCGGCCGATCCGTCGCAACGCGGACGTGCAGCGGATGGTCCGCCAGCATCTCGCGGATCTCCGGCAGGCTACCGGCTGCCAACATGCGGCCGCGGCACAGGAACACGACCCGCTGGGCCAATTGGTCCATCTCGTCCAGGATGTGGCTGGACAAGACGATTGCCTTGCCCGCCTCCGCCAGTGCGACGAACACGTTCACTAACTCCGTCCGCCCCAGCGGATCGACGCCGTTGAGCGGTTCGTCCAGCACCAGCAGATCCGGGTCGTGAACCAGTGCCTGGGCCAGCTTGATCCTCTGCCGCATGCCTTTCGAGTAGGAGCCTAGCGGACGTTCCGCGCGGTCCGCCATGCCGACTTGCTCCAACACCTCTTCCACGCGCCGAGACAAGTCCGCTCCGGCAAACCCGTGCAGCCGGGCAACGGTCCGGACAAACGTCCGTCCGGACATGTCCTCGTAGAACGCATCCACGTCGGGACAATAGCCGATGTGCGACTTGGCCGCCGCGGACCAGGCGTGCCGGCCACAGATCCGCACCTGCCCCAGGCTCGGCCGCAGTTGCCCCGTCATCAGCTTGATCAGCGTGCTCTTGCCGGCGCCGTTGGGCCCCACCAGTCCCGTGATTCCCGGCGCAAGACACAGCGACAGATCGTTCACGGCGATCACCGGCCCGTACCACTTCGATACGCCCGTGAATTCCAACAGCGGCTCGCCGCCGGACCGATCTTGGGCAGCAACAACCTCGGGTCCAGACACGATGTTTGGTCTCCCGTGACAGGGACACGAAAAACGATCCGCAGAGACAAATCACCGATCACCGGTCACTGACTACCGATCACTGATGACCGATCACCGACCACCAACCTCACGCCACCACCTTCACCGCTTGGACGCGCGGAATGATGGCCAGGATGCAAACGACCCACACGCTCACGACGATCCAGACGGCGCCGTTGAGCAACTGCATATCGCTGTCCGACAGCGCGCCGAAACACCAGCTGCCCAGCAGACGCAGGTCGCGCCAGAACATCAGCAGCCGCCAGCGGCGATCGTCATACGATTGCCGCAAAATCTCGCCGACGGCGGGCAACAGCACGAAGATGCACGCCCACGACATCACCAGCGGCACGTTCTTGTGCAGCCAGGACGCCAAAGCAAACAACAGCAGGCTCAGCGAGACCGCCATGATCGCCCCGTAGCCCAGGATGCCCAGTACGATCCTCCAGTTCTCCAGGAAGTAGGCCATCGAGTTGGTCAACACTCCATACTCGACGAACAGGATCAACGCCGGGACGGCGGTGGTCAGGGCCACCAGCAGCGAAATCGCCAGCAGCTTGCCGATCACATAGTGACGGCGAGCAACGGCTCGCGACAGGTAGAACGTCAACCCGCCCTGCTCGTAGTCCCCGCCCACCAGGAGTTCCCCGGCGAAAGCCAAGACCAGCATGGTGACCGTGCCCTGGGCGAACATAAACTCGCGGTACGTCTTGCCTGCCCCTGTCACCGAACTCAGCATCTGATTCACGAATCCGGCGACGGCCGGATTCTGGACGCCGACTTGCGCTTTCAGGTAGATGGTCGAGAAGAAGAACAGGAAATCCAACAGCGCGAGGCCCAGCAGCAGCCAGAACAGCTTGCGGCGCAGCACCAGCCGCACGCCGGTCCAGGCGATGGGCCAACAAGCCCACCACGCCGGCCGCAGCCGTCCCGTCCAGTCGCGATATCCGGAGTCCAGGTGTTCCACGCTTGCCATTTCTTCTCCATCGGCCGTCTGCTTCGCGTGCGTGGAAGCCGGGGATCGGATTCGTTGCGCGAAGCACCATTCCCGCCGTTCCGGCAAGAACGGCCTGTTCTGGCGTGCATAGTCTAGCAGATTGAGTCGCAACTCGGTGAGCCGATGGCTTACGAGCGAAGTTGGGACGCTTGTTGACGGACTAGGCTTTGGGAGTGCCTGCCGCGGCGGGTGCGTTGCCGGCCGGTGGTGCTGCAGCAGGTGGCGTTGCGGCAGGCGGCGTTGCACCTGGCCCCGTGGGGGCCGCAGGCGGTTGGCCGGCGGGCGGCGCAGCGGCGGGTGCCGGGCCTGGGCCCGCAGCGGGAGGTTTGCCGGGGCCGGGCGCTGCCGGCGGCTTGGCGGCGGGCGAACCCGCCGCAGGCTTGCCAGCCGGCGGGGTGGCCGCAGGCTTGCCGGCTGCGCCCTGGACAGCCGGGGCCTTCTCAGCCGGTCCTTCCGCGGGCACTTGGCCGGGCATCGCCGGCAGATCCAAGCCGGGAATCTCGGGTGGAAGCTCTAACGTATTGGCCGGCAATCCTTCCGGCCCCGCTCCCGGCACAACCTCTTGCGGCAACTCGACGACGATACCACACTTGTCTTCCAGCTGCCGCACTTTTCCGCGCAGCTCGGCGATCAGGGACTTCATTTCGTTAAAGCTGCTCTGTTCCACGACGCCGATGATCGCATCGATACCGGCCACCGCGTCGTCGATCGCGGCCTGGTCGGCGGCCTTGGCCAAGGCCGCCAGACCCGCTTTGGGAGGCGAGGACGCGGCCGAGCCTGTCTTGGGAGCCGCGGCGGCCGGAGCGGCCTTCAGCGTAGCGTCGGGCCCCAGCAGACCGCGCTTGACCATCCGCATTTCGTGGGCGATCCGCCGCCGGGTCAACAGGATCCGATATCCCAGCGGGTTGAACTTCTTGGCGGGCTGGCCGGCTGGCGCTCCGTATCCCGGCATTCCATACCCGGGCATCATGCCCGGCATCGCCCCCGACATCATCCCAGCCATGTCTCCTGGCATCGTCGTATCCGGCATCGCCCCCGGCATCATGGAACCGTATCCGCCATCCATGTAGCCTCCGTAGCCGCCCATGGCATACCCCGCGCCGCCCATGCTTTGGAGTTTGTCTTTCGCTTCGCGAGCCTCTTGATCCTCCACGCGTTGGGCCTCTTTCTTGCAGGCAAACACCGCCACGCTCGCCAGCTTCTTGGCCGTGTCCGCGACGGCCAGGTTAGCATTCGCGGGCAGCCGGAGCCGCCCCAAAGCCTCGGCTGCGGCGCAACGGAGCGACACGGCGGAATTGATGTCGGTCAGCACCCCGTCGAGTGCCGTCACCACGCTGTTGTTCTGACCCGGGCTGCCCAGCGTCCCCAGAACCTCGACCGCGCGGCGGCGCATCCAGTCGTGGCCTGCCTGCGAACGGCCTTCTGGCGGTTGCTTCTCGTTGATCAGCTTTACCATCGTATCCGCAATCAGGTTCTCGGCGTTGCCCACCAGACGTCGTTGCCCACTCGGCAGTTGCCGATCGATGTCGACGTGCCGCAGGATGCCCACCAACGCCGCAGCCCGCACGCCGTCGATCTGCTTGGGACTGGCCAACTCGTCCAGCATGACTTTCAGGGCCTGGATCAACGGCACCGCCGGCCGCTTCCGGTCGCCGACCAGCAAGGCATCCTGAGAATTGAGCTGGCTCAACAGCAGCATGGCATTGCAGCGCACCGCCGGATGGTAGTTGCCCTTGATCAGCGGGATCATCGCCTGATACGTCGTCTCGACCAAGAAGTCGTGAACTTGCAGCAAGGGTGCCTCCTGCAAGGCCGTGACCGAAAGGGAGCGCAGGAACTTGACCCGGAAATCGGGCCAATCGCCAATGTGCTTGGGGTGGGTGAGCAGCGCGAAGTAATAGCGTGCGTAGTAGCCCTGCAGAAAGTCTTTCGTCTCCTGCGAATCGAACGGCTCCGAACCTCGCAGGATAGTCTCCTTCCTGATGTCCAGATCGTTCCTGCGCTTTTTGTCCTGAGGCGTGTCGCTCAGGGCCCAAGCAGGCAGCGGCATGACCTCGTAGTCGGCCGCTTCGGCCGCCGGTTCCGCGGCGGGTTTGGCCGCAGGCGGTTCCGCGGCCGGATTTGCGGTCTGATCCGCCGCCTGCAGACCGGCTGACAGCACAAGGGACACGACCGTCAAAACAGCGGTCAGCGACCGCCACCAAAACTGGCAACTGAGTCTGGACATGGTTTTCTCCCGCAATGAGCCGCCCCGCACCGCTCGGTGCTGGCCGCGTGAGGGGGCTCGACCCACCGGATTCGACCGGCCGCTGTACGGTCTCCGCCTTGCCCTCTTGCTTTATCATTTCGTCTGGACGGCGGTCTGTCAATCTAAACAGTTCTCCTTGCCCATTTTACGTTTGTCGCCGGCCCGGTCTTGCCGCCTACCCCGGCAGGCCGGAAAATATACCGCACGCGGTTGACGTTGCCCGTGTCGCTCGAGCGTCCTCTTACGGAAGAACGATGGCAGAACACCCAGATCCAGACCCCCTTCAGCGGTCGCGCACGATCCTCCGGCAGACACTGGAAAGCCTGCAGCGCAGCGGCGTGCAGCAGCTCGCCCGACCGCCCGAGCCGATGACGCCGGTCGTGCAGGAAGTAGCAATCGTAGCAGAACCGCCGCCCGAACCGTTGCCGCGAGCCGAGCGGCCTCCACCGTCCGCACGGCCCCGCCCCTCGGCGGCTGCGCCGGTTCGCCCGCCTGCAGCAGACGCCGGCGCCGGAGCGCGTTCGGCCCCGGCGGCCACTCCCCCCGCTGTTCCCGCCACGCCGCCAGCCCCCGGTTCGCGGTCCGCGGCGCTGGACGTGATCCGTCGTGAAGTGAGCGTCTGTCGCCGCTGCGCCGAATTGGCCGAGAAGCGGACGCAGACGGTCTTTGGAGTCGGCAACCCGCATGCTCGGCTGTGCTTCCTGGGCGAAGCCCCCGGGGCCGACGAAGACCGGCAGGGCGAACCGTTCGTGGGCGCCGCCGGGCAATTGCTGGACAAGATCATCGCCGCCTGCACGCTCCGCCGCGAAGACGTCTACATCCTGAACGTGCTCAAATGCCGTCCGCCCGGCAACCGCACTCCGCTGCCCGACGAAGTGGCCAACTGCCGCGAGTTCTTCGAGCGTCAGTTGGAGATCATCCAGCCCGAATTCATCTGCTGCCTGGGCGCCGTGGCGGCCCAAACCTTGCTCCGGACCACGCGTCCCGTCGGCCAACTCCGCGGCAAGTTCCACGACTACCGCGGCCGCCAGGTCGTCGTAACCTATCATCCTTCGTACCTGCTCCGCACCCCGGGAATGAAGCGCCACACCTGGGACGACATGAAAATGCTGATGCAAGCCATGGGCATCCCCATTCCAAACGGATGACCTGCAACTCGCAGATAGCCGGCAGGAAATGCGGGCGGGAGTCTCGTTGGCTTGGGAGAGAAAACTCCCTACAATCGAAGGCGACCGCAGAGATCCGTTTCGAACAAACTCGAACACAGAGGAGCCCCCGTCATGGCCGTGCGGCTGGAAGTCATCGACTTTTTCGACGCCTCGAACCGCGAGATCGTACACCGCGTGCCGCCCGAAGGCTCGACGGACATCAAGCTGGGCGCGCAATTGATCGTGCAGGAGAACCAGGAGGCGGTGTTTTTCAAGGACGGCAAGGCGATGGATACGTTCGGCCCGGGCCGCCATACGCTGACGACGCTGAACGTGCCGCTGATCACGCGGATCCTGACGATTCCCTGGGAAAAATCGCCCTTCCAGGCCCAAGTCTACTTCGTGGGCAAGCAGACGTTCCTGGATCAGAAATGGGGCACGCGTCAGCCGATCACGGTCCGCGACAAGGACTTTGGGATCGTGCGGCTGCGGAGTTTCGGCAAATACTCGCTGCGCGTCGTCGATTCGGCACTGCTGCTCAACACGCTGGTCGGGACGCAGGGCAAGTACACGACCGAAGAGATCTCGTCGTACCTGCGGGACCTGATCGTGTCGCGGTTGACCGATCTGCTGGGCACGATGCAGGTCGGCATGTTGGACCTGCCGGCCCGGTTCGACGAGATCGCCGCCGGTACGCGGGCCAAGCTGGGCGACGACTTCGGCAAGTACGGCCTGGAACTGGCCGATTTTTTCATCAACGCCATCACCCCGCCGGAAGAAGTCCAAAAAGCGATCGACGCCCGCAGCAGCATGGGGGCGATCGGCGATCTGCAAGCGTTCACGATGTACCAGGCCGCCAACAGCATGGCCAAGATGGCGGAGCAAGGCGGCGGCGGCACCGGCGGCAACGCGATGGGCATGGGCATGGGCGCCGGGTTCGGCATGATGATGCCGGCCATGATCCAGCAGGCGATGGCGGTCGCCCAGCGTCCGGGGGCAGCGCCCGGCCCGGCGCCGGCCGCTCCCGGTGCCCCCGCCGCAGCACCGGTAGCTGCGGTCCCCGTCGCGGCCGGCGCTGCGGCCGGCGGTCTCGATTTCGGGGATCTGGCGCCGGCGACCATGGATCCCAAGTCGCTCGTCCGTTCCGTCGCCAGCGCCGCCGGCTGGCAGGTTCAGGAGGCAGGCGACGCATGGCAGATCGTGGTCCCGATCGGTGCGCTACGCAAGCAGACGGTGATCGTCGAGTTCGGGCGCAAGGACGACGAGGGGCACGATTTGATCTCGATGGCGTCGATCTGCGGCCCGGCGTCCGAAAAGAACGCGATGGCGTTGCTTCGCTACAACACGAAAATGGTCCACGGGGCGTTCGCCGTGCGAGCCACGCCGTCCGGCGAAACGATCGTGGTCCAAGCCAACCAGTTGGCCGACACGGTCGACGCCTTGGCCCTGACCCGCGTGCTGACCGCCGTCGCCTGGCAAGCGGACAAGGCGGAGGAGAAACTGGGCGGCGGCGACCGGTTCTAGCCGGCACGCGCGGCGGCGCCGCAGGTCAGCCCGCCGCGTTGTGACCGGTCTTCGCCGCGTTGTGGCCGATCTCCTGACCGAGCTACTCGGCGACCGCGGGTCTCCTGCGAATACGGAGACCTTCGGTCGGCGGTTTCGGCGGGGTCGGAGACCCGCGCCGAGCGCAGTCTTCACGGAACAAGTCGAAGAGGTGTTGCATGACGGATCTTGCAGAACGACTAGCCGGGCTCTCGCCCGCCCAACGGAAACTCTTGGAGCAGCGGCTGCGGAGCGAAGGACGAGTCGCCGAGCCGGTCGCGATCGTCGGCATGGCTTGCCGGTTTCCGGGAGCGTCCGACTTGGATGCGTACTGGCGGGTGATTCGCGACGGGATTGACGCCACCAGCGACATCCCTTCCACGCGGTGGGATGTCGAGGCGTTTTTCGACCCGACCGGCGAGGAAGCCGGCAAGATGTCCGTGCGCCGGGCGGGGCTGGTGGACGCGGTGGACCAGTTCGATCCGCAGTTTTTCGGCATTTCTCCGCGCGAAGCGTCGCGGATGGACCCACAGCAGAGGCTGTTGCTGGAGGTCGCCTGGGAAGCCTTGGAAGTCGCCGCTTGGGCGCCGGAGCGGATGTGCGGCACGGCCACAGGGGTGTTCGTGGGGATCGGCGGCACCGACTACTCGAAGATTCCCGCCCAGTTCGAGGACTACTACCAGCAGATCGACGCGCACGTAGGCACGGGGAACGCGCTGAGCATCGCGTCGAATCGCGTCTCGTACATCCTGGATCTGCGCGGTCCCAGCCTGTCTGTGGATACGGCGTGTTCGTCGGGACTGCTGGGCGTCCACTTGGCGGTGCAGAGTCTGCGCAACCGGGAGTGCGATGCGGCGCTGGCGGGCGGCGTGAATTTGATCCTCTCGCCGGAAACAACGATCGCGTTCTCCAAGGCCCGCATGTTGTCGCCGGACGGCCGCTGCCGGCCGTTCGACGCCGGCGCCAACGGGTACGTCCGGGGCGAGGGCTGTGGGATCGTCGTCCTGAAGCGGCTGACGGACGCCGTCCGCGACGGCGACCGTGTGCTGGCGGTCATCCGCGCTTCGGCGGCGAACCAGGACGGGCGGACGTCGGGCATCACGGCACCCAGCGGGCGGGCGCAACAAGGGGTGATTCGCGCGGCCCTGGCTCAGGCGGGTCTGACGGCCGAGCGCGTCAGTTACATCGAGGCGCACGGCACGGGCACGCCGTTGGGCGACCCGATCGAAACCCAGGCCCTGGCGGAACTCTTCCGCCGCCGCGGCGGTGAGCCGCCGCTGTACATCGCGTCGGTCAAAGCCAACATCGGGCACACGGAAACGGTTTCCGGAATCGCGGGGATCATCAAGGTCGTGCTGATGATGCAGCACGGCTTGATTCCGGCCCAGCTGCACCTGCAGTCGCTGAACCCGCATCTGGGACTGGAAGGTTCGCGGCTGCGCGTTCCCACCGAGTCGGTCGCCTGGCAAGGTGCCGCAGGCGCGCGGATTGCCGGCGTCAGCTCCTTCGGCTTTGGCGGGACGAACGTCCACGTCGTGCTGGAATCGGCTTCGCCGACGGCAGCGGCTCCCGCTGCTGCGCCTGGCCGGGCGGCGCATGATGCAGTCGGGTCGGAGACTCAACCTAGTGACACGCCCGCAACGGTTGCGGTGCCGGATCGGCCGCTGCATGTGTTGGCCTTGTCGGCCAAGACGGAATCCGGCTTGCAGAGACTGGCGGGACGGTACGTCGAATACCTGGAGCAGAATCCCACGGCGATCGCCGCCGACGTGTGCCACTCCGCCAACGTCGGCCGTTCGCACTTCAATCACCGGGCGACGGTCACGGCGCGGGATGCGGCCGAGTTGCGCGAGCGGCTGCAGGTGTTGCGGGACGGCGGAAAGTCGCCGGGCGTCAAAGCCGGACGAGTCAAGCTGGCCGCTGCGCCGAGAATCGCGTTCCTCTTTACCGGCCAAGGCTCGCAGTACGTTGGCATGGGACGAGTGCTGTTCGAGACCCAGCCCACGTTCCGCCAGACGCTGCGGCAGTGCGACGAAATCCTCCGCGAGATGCTCGAACAGCCGCTGCTGGAGGTGTTGTACCCGGCCGACAGCCAGGGTTCGCTGCTGGACGAGACGGCCTACACGCAGCCGGCGCTGTTTGCGCTGGAGTATTCCCTGGCCAAGCTATGGGAGTCGTGGGGCATCCAGCCGGCGGCGTTGATCGGCCACAGCGTGGGCGAATACGTCGCCGCGTGCGTGGCCGGCGTGTTTGGCCTGGAGGACGGGCTGCGGTTGATCGCCACGCGTTCGACGCTAATGCAGCAACTGCCCCGCGACGGACTGATGGCCGTGGTGTTTGCGCCGTGCGAGCGGGTGGATCGCGAGCTGGAGTCGTGCCGCGACCGGGTCTCGGTGGCTGCCGCCAATGGTCCGGAGAACACGGTGATCTCGGGGGCGGCGGACGCGGTTCGGGCCCTGGTCGAGCGATTTGCCCAGGACGGCGTCAGGAGCCAGTTGCTGACGGTTTCGCACGCCTTCCACTCGCCGCTGATGGAGCCGATCCTGGACGCCTTCCAGGCTGCGGCCGGCAAGATCCCGTATCAGCGACCTCAAATCCCGTTGGTCTCCAATTTGACCGGCCGGGTGATCGAGAACGAGCCGCTGGACGCGGCCTACTGGCGGCGGCACATCCGCAGTACGGTGCGTTTTGCGGACGGGATGAGCGCGCTGGCCGGGCAGGAATTGCAGGCCATGTTGGAAGTCGGTCCCACGCCCAGCTTGGCGGGCATGGGCCGCCGCTGCTTGCCCGATTTGGGCGTGCTCTGGCTGCCGTCGTTGCGCAAAGGCCAGGAGGACTGGCCGACCCTGGTGGACAGCCTCTCGCAGCTGTACCTGCTCGGCGCCAAGATCGACTGGCGGGGCTTCGATCGCGACTACGTCCGGCACAAGCTGATCCTGCCCACGTATCCCTTTGAGCGCCAGCGGTACTGGTTCGATCCCTCCAAGTCGCCGCGCCGCCCGCTCGCTGCCGGGCAGGGGCCGGTGCTGCACCCGTTGTTGGGCAGCCGCGTGCCCTCGGCGTTGCCGACGCAATTGTTCGCGGCCCGGTTGAGCTGTCACTCGCCCAAGTACCTGGTCGATCACCAGGTGCAAGGCTCGCCCGTCTTTCCGGCGGCAGGCTACGTCGAGCACGCGCTGGCTGCCGCCGAGCAAGTATTTGGCCCCGGTCCGCACGGGCTGGAAAACCTGTCGATTCAGCAGGCCATGTTCCTGCCCGAGGCGAACGCCCGCGTGGTGCAGATGGCCGTCTCGCCCGAAGCGGGCGGACTCTGCTCGTTCGAAACGTACAGTCTGCCGGCCGACAGCGAAACGGCGGGCTCCCGGTGGGCGTTGCACGCGTGCGGAGCCTTGCGCCGGCGAGAGGCGGGCTCGACAAAGCGGCCGGACCCCATCGATCTGGAAAACGTGCGGAGCCGCGCCGTGAAAAGGCACACGCACGACGATTTCTATCAAGATCTGATGCGCAACCGAGGCCTGGTCTACGGACCTGCGTTTCAGACGCTCCACGATGTGTACCGGACGCCGGTTGACTCCGTGGCCGAAGTCCGTTTGCCGCCGGATGTCCAGCGGGAACTCGACCGCCATCACCTCCATCCCGCCCTGGGAGACGCCCTCCTCCAATGCACGGCCGGGGTCATTCCGTTGGAGCAGGACGGCTCCTACACCCCATACACCTACATGCCGATGGGCGTCCGTCGAGTGCGTTTGCTCGGCCGGCCAGCAGGGCGCATGTACGTGTACTCCGTGCGCCGCTCGGAAGACGACCGGCCCAGCCCGGAATCGGTCGAGGCCGACGTGTTCCTGCTGGATGAGCAGGGACAGGTGCTGGTCGAGATGCTGGGCGTCCGCGTGCAACGGGTCGGCCGCGGCCGGACGGCGCAACGGGAACTCGACGTCCAGCAGTGGCTGTACCAGGTGCAGTGGCAGCCGGCGACGGTGCCGGCCCGTGCGGAGGCGGCCCAGACCGAGGCGGCCCGGCCCGGCCGCTGGTTGATCTTCGCGGACCAGCGAGGCGTCGCGACTCAACTGGCTGCTCGTCTTCGCGAATCAAAGGGTCAAGACAGTGTGCTGGTGCATCCGGGAGAAGCGTTTCAGACGCTCCCATCCGACGGAGGCGGCGGGCAGGAGACGTATTGCATCAATCCGCTGTCGGCGGACGACTGCCAGCGATTGCTGTTGGCGACGTTCGGGGCCGACGGTGCCGTCTGCGCCGGCGTGGTGCATCTCTGGAGCCTGGACATCCCGCCGCCTGCGGAGCCGGCGCCGGCGGAGGCGACGAGCGGCGGCTGGGAAGACGCCCGGCGGCTGGGCTGCGGCAGCGCCCTGCAGTTGATCCGCCAGCTGGCGCGGTTCCACTTCCCGACGGTGCCCGGCTTGTGGCTGGCGACGCAAGGCGCCCAGGCTGTCCAGGACGACCAGGCGGACGTCGCGGTCGCCCAAGCGCCGCTGTGGGGTTTGGGGCGCGTAGCGTCCCTCGAGCATCCGGAGCTGGCCTGCCGCTTGATCGACGCCGATCCGGCCGGCGACGCGGATGCTGTGGCGGGACAGTTGCTACAGGAATTGACTGGCGGGCCGGCGGACGATCAAGTGGCTTATCGCGGCGGCCAGCGCCTCGTGGCCCGCCTGCGCCGCGCGCCGGACGTGCTCGCGGACGCCGCATCCTCGGACAGCGGCGGCCGGATGCGGATTCCCGCCGCGGGTCCGTTCCGCCTGCGGCTGGGGACGGCGGGCAGCTTCGATGCCTTGCGCTACGAATCCTTCGGTCGCCGGGGGCCGGGGCCGGGGCAAGTCGAAGTCCAGGTACACGCCACCGGGTTGAATTTCAGCGACGTGCTCAAAGCGATGGGCCTGTACCCCGGCATCACCGACGAGATTGTGCCGCTGGGGATCGAGTGCGCCGGCGTGGTGACCGCCGTCGGCACAGGCGTCGAGCGGTTCCACGCCGGTGATGCGGTCACGGGGGTGGTGCCGTACAGTCTGGCCTCGCACGCGTTGACGGCCGAATACGCGCTGGTCGGGAAACCCGAGCAACTGAGCGACGTGGAAGCCGCCACGATCCCGATCACCTTTCTGACCGCCTACTACGGTCTGGTGCGGCTCGCCCGTTTGCAGCCCGGCGAAAGCGTGTTGATCCACGCGGCGGCGGGGGGAGTCGGACTGGCCGCGATCCAGATCGCCCAACAAATTGGGGCCGAGGTGTTTGCCACGGCCGGCAGCGATTCCAAACGGGACTTCTTGCGCTCCCAGGGCGTCCGCCACGTGTTCAGCTCCCGCACGCTCGACTTTGCCGACCAGATCCGGGAGGTGACGGAGCGCCAAGGCGTCGACGTCGTCCTGAACTCACTGCCCGGCGATGCGATCAGCAAGAGTCTCTCCGTCCTGCGCGCCTACGGACGGTTTCTGGAGATCGGCAAGACGGACATCTACCAGAACCGCATGATCGGCCTGCTGCCGTTTCAGGACAATCTCTCGTACTTTGCCATCGACCTGGACCGCTTGTTGCGTCAGCGCCCGGACACGGTGCGCGGCCTGTTCGCGGAAGTGATGGAGTACGTCGCACGCGGCGACTACCACCCGTTGCCGCTGACGGAGTTTCCGGCCGAGCAAACGGCCGAGGCCTTCCGTTACATGGCGCAGCGCAAGAACATCGGCAAGGTCGTCGTGGCGATCCGTGGCGACTCGGCGTCTGCCGCGCGGCAGGCCGCTGTCAGCGATGCCGCCGCACTGCCCGGCTTCCAAGAATGCCAAGAGCGCCAGCTCGCCGAAGGCGGCGCCGTTCGTCAGGACGGGACCTACTTGATCACAGGCGGTCTCGGCGCGTTGGGATTGCAGTTGGCCGATTGGCTCAGCGCACAGGGCGCGCCCCACTTGGCGTTGCTCGCCCGCCGGCCGCCGTCGCCTGCGGTTGCCGCACGGTTGGACGAATTGCGGGCGCGCGGGACGGCGCTGGCCGTGCTGCGCGGCGACGCGGCCGACCGCGCGTCGCTCGACGGGGCGCTAGCGCAGATCCCGCCCGACTTCCCGCCGTTGCGAGGCGTGATCCATGCCGCGGGCGTGCTGGACGACGGCGTCCTGTTCGACATGAGCCTGGAGCAACTCGACCGGCCGATGGCTCCCAAGGTTCAAGGGGCGTGGAACTTGCACGCCGCGACGCAAGACGCGCCGCTGGACTTCTTCGTCATGTTCTCGTCCGTCGCCAGCGTCCTCGGTTCTCCCGGCCAGGCCAACTACGCCGCCGGCAACGCGCTGTTGGACTCGTTGGCGGCTTGGCGGCGCCGCCGGGGGCTGCCGGCGTTGAGTATCAACTGGGGACCTTGGGCGGATGCGGGGATGGCGGCCGCAGGGGGCCGCGCGGGGCAACTCCAGTCGCGTGGGATGGAACTGCTGCCTGCCCAGGGAGCGCTGGAACTGCTCGCAAAACTGCTGCGTGCGGCTCCCGCCAACGTCGCCGTGATGGACGCGAAATGGTCCGCGATGCTGCGGCGCATGGGCGGGCGAGTGCCTCCGCTGCTGAGCGAATTGACCCAGCAGGAAGCCGGCGGAGACCAGCCAGCAGCGGCGGACGCCGTCGACCATGCGTTCCGTCAGCAATTGCTGGCCGTCGATCCGGAACGGCGCGAGGCCATGTTGCGCGAGCATTTCGCCGACGAACTCTGCCGGATCATGGGGATCGAACGCTCTCAATTGGACCTCGAACAGCCGCTGAACGAGATCGGCATGGATTCGCTGTTGGCGATGGAACTGAAGACGAATCTGGAGTTGCGTCTGGCGTTCAGCCTGCCGATGGCTGCGTTTCTGGAGCGTCCGAGCGTGACGACGTTGGCGATGCACGCAGGCCGAGCCTTGGCGGCGGACGGCGCGGCTGGAGAAGCGCCGCACGAGGCATCGGCCGCCGCGGCCTCCACATGGTCGCCGATCGTCATGCTGCAGCCGGCCGGCGAAGGTTCCCCTGTGTTCTGCCTGCACCCGCTGGGCGGGGATGTCAACTGCTATCGCGATCTGGCCCGCAGCCTGAAGGGGCATCCCTTGTGCGCCTTGCGCGGCCGCGGCAACGAAGGACGGCTGCCGCCGCACGCGACGATGGAGGAAATGATCTCCGCGTATCTGCAGGCCGTGCGCGCGGTTCAGCCCCGCGGGCCTTACCATTTCGCAAGTTGGTCGGCGGGAGGGATTTTTTCGTATGAGCTGGCCCGGGCGTTCGGCGAGCAAGGGGAACAGGTCGGTTTGCTGATGCTGTTCGATACCCCTCTGCCGTCGATCTACGAGCGGGTCAGTTTGGACGACGACGTCAAGTTCCTTTTCGATCTGGGGCGTTTTGCGAACTGGTTTTCGGGCTCGGACATCGATGTCGAGAGCCTGTCGTACGAGCATCTGCGAAGTCTCGACGAAACGGCCCGCTGGGAGTTCGCCTTCCAAATCGCCAAGTCACACGGCGCCGTGCCGCCGGACAGTTCGCCGGAGCACATTCGCTGCGTCGTCCAAGCCGCCAAGGCGCACGCGACCATGATCTTCCACTATCGCGTCTCGCCCTTCGACCAGGCGGTCCACTTGGTCCGTCCCGAACAGTCCGATGTCCTGAGCCAGATGACCGGCCAAAGCCTGACGGCCGACCTGGGCTGGGGCGCGGTGCTCGGCACCCGACTGCACCTGCACGTCTCGCCCGGCGATCATTTCTCCATGATCAGCGGCAGCAACGCAGAACGGCTGGCGGAGTTGGTGAGCGCGTGCTTGGCCGCCGGGAAGTGAGGGGTGCATTCCCCTGAAGCCGCAACGAAAGGGCTCAGACGTACAGAATTCAGAATTGGCGAGGTACATGCTTCGACGGTGGCAACGACCAGACGTCGCCAATTCTGCATTCTGTACGTCTGAGCCCGTAATGCGCGTACGGCGCGCATCCTACTGAGTGAGACATGGGCGCGCGGCTTCCGTTCCAAACAATTCACGCCGCTTTCGCCGCGGAACCCACGACCAGCCGGAACTTGCCGGTGCGGAGATCGATGGGCAATACGTCGGTCAGCACCACGTTGCACTGCACGTTCCGCATGTGCTTCTGCGTCAGGATCTCCTGCCACCTTTGCCGGATGTCCCGCAACAGCCGGTTCAGCTCGGTGGGTGTCAAGTTCCCGCGCGGCTTCACCCGGAAGACGATGCTCGTGAGGCTTGTGCGGTGAACTTGGAAGCGGTCGATGCCGGGCACGTAGAACTCGACCAGCAGCAGCGGGTGAATGAAGTCCTGGACGCCCTGTTCGTTCACCAGGACCAGGTTGTCCTCGCGGCGTCCCGCCAGCGATTCGATCCGGCGGAATCCACGGTACAGCGGGAAGTCCTGCCGCGGCGAGAGGATCAGGCTGTCGCCAAGCGCGTAACGGATCAACGGCATCAGGCGGTTGCGGAGACTGGTGACCAGCAAGCGATCCTGCTCGACTTCGATCCACAGGTCGTCTTCGAGCAGCATGAGGCCGTCGCTCCGCGGCTCGGACAGGCCCACCACCATCGTCTCGGTCGTCGCATACACGACGAACACCGGGACGCCGAACACGCGCTCCGCGCGCTGGCGATCGTGAGCCAGCAGCGGATCGCCGCCACACAGGATGTGCTGCGGCCGAATCCGCAGATTTCCCCGCTCCTGCTCGGCCGCCAGCAGTCCGAGGAGCGAGCCGTAGCAGGAGAGATTGTGAGGCTGCATCTCGTTCAAGCCGTCGATGATTTCCTGCCAGGGCTGGTTGATGTCGAACAGGCGCGTCCGGTGAAAGTGGCGAATGGTCAGCCAATGCGCCGTGCTGACGAGTGAGACGGAGGCGAAATGCCCGTTCGTGGCGCCGACAAAGGCCGTGCGGCGGGGCAGCGGTCCGAGGAACGGCAAGGCATGGAACAGGCTAACCCAGCCCTGCGTCCATTCGCGAAGCGTGTAGGCGCAGATGGTCAGTTGACCGGACGTGCCGGAGCTGTGGACGATCACGTACCGGCCGTCCATCAAGTCCCGCGGGTTGCGCGACGCGGCCAGGAACTGTTCGATGCGGCTCCGGGTCAGATCGGGCACGGTGACGATCTCGTCAAAGTGCTCGATCAGATCGGCTTTCGTCAAAACCGGAAAATCTTCCGGTTGAGCCCGCTCTGGAGCGATGCCTTGCTCCCGCATGATCCGCGCGTAGTACGGCGAACGGTGTGCCGCGTAGGACGCCAATTGCGCGAACCGCTGCCGATTGCGGCAGAGAATCGCCTCGCGCGAGAGTCGCTGGTGGCGGACAAGTTCCAGCTTCCAAAAGGGCAAACACGCATCGAGCCACATCCCTGCACCTCCGAATCCGTGTTGGGCGGCTGCCGCAGCCAAGCCCGCGTCACGTGACGGAACATCGCTCCCCGGCCTGCGCTGGAGCTCTGCGGCGCGGGGGCTCGAATGCTGTGCTAGCAGGGCCACGAATCGCCGCGCGAGACTTCGGCACCGCGGGGCCAGCCGGCCTCCTTGGCTGGTTTGCCCCTAGCCGTTGTGGGTGGATGAAACTCCCACTCCGTCGCTAGAAGTGCCTTTTATCAAGAGTAGCCGTTTGAGATCAAGCTCAAGTGGAAAGCAAGCTTACCCGTTCAAAAAAAAGAACCCTTGAATCGCAATTCAAGGGTTCTGTCTGCACTTCGACTGTGCTGGGCCGTTTGCCGTCGGCCTAGGAAGAACTCGGCGTCGAGTTCGAGCGTGGGCAGCGGTTACTTCTGGCAGCAGCCCTTCTGGCTCGGACCGTCCTTTTGGCACGGACCGTCCTTTTGGCAAGCTCCCTTGTCGCAAGCGATCCCGCCGCAGCCCTTCTGAGCCGCACCGAAGCGGCCCGCACGGCCCCACTTCTGCACCGGGCCGCACTTCTGCTCGGCCCCGCACTTCTGGGCCGGGCCGCACTTCTGGGCCGGGCCGCACTTCTGCTCAGCGCCGCACTTTTGGACAGGCCCGCACTTTTGAGCTGCGCCCCATTTCCGGGCTACGCCGCATTTCTGCGCGGCCCCGTCCTTCTGGCAGGCCCCATCTTTCTGGCAGGCCCCATCCTTTTGACAGGCGCCGTCCTTCTGGCAGGCGCCGTCCTTCTGGCAGGCCCCATCCTTCTGAGCAGCATCACCGCCGAAAGCACGGAAGCGTTCCAAGGCATGAGCGTTCGCCACCATCATCGCCAACCCTACCCCAAACACGACCGCGAGCACCAAACGATACTTCATCTCTTCAGCTCCTGAACAAGACTGGAAATAGACCTCAAGACACGCTTGGCACGAGCGATCTCTGTCAGATCGCTGATCTGCATCGCCACCACGCGCAGATGCCCGAGGGGGTGTCATCCGACGGGGTGCCAACCGCCATTGGTCTTCCTACCTCAGCTATCGTCTTCTGCACCCAAAATGGTCGCCGTTTTCACGGTTTTGACGCGTCTAGCCGACTCTGTACGTGCATTTCTGCGGGTGATAGTCGCTGTGTGCTTTGGGCAACCCTGCATTTCCCCTCGACGAGCCCTAGCTGCGTATGGTACGTTACTGGGTTCTTAGCCGGCGCGATTCGGCCGAAGCTACGAATTGTGCAGGAAACGCGTGTGACTCGAAAATTCCATAAGCAGATAAGTAAGTCTATTTTTAATGAGGAAGATCAGCTGTGAGACGTCTCTTCATTGCCGGAAATTGGAAAATGAACCTGAACCGTGCCGGCGCCGCGGCGTTGGTGCGTGACTTGGTCGAGCGCGTTAGCAAGATGAGCACGGTCGATATCGCGGTATGCCCGCCGAGCCCCTATTTGGATGTGGTCGCTGGCGTCGTGAAGGACACGGTCGTGGGACTGGGCGCTCAAAACATGTATCACGAAAAGGATGGGGCATTTACGGGCGAGATCAGTGCGGCCATGCTGGTCGACGTCGGCTGCAAATACGTGATTTTGGGGCACAGCGAGCGACGGCGGGTCTTGGGCGAAACGAACGAGGCGGTCTGCCGCAAGGTTCACGCCGCAGCGGCTGCTGGGTTGATTCCGATTGTCTGCGTCGGTGAGACCCTGCAGGAACGGGAGGCCGGCAAGACATTTGACATCGTGAGGGAGCAGGTCTACGGCTCGCTGGCCGGCCTGAAAACGGAGCAGGCCAAGACGTTAGTGATTGCCTATGAGCCCGTGTGGGCGATTGGCACCGGCGTGAACGCAACGCCGGAGCAGGCCGAGGAGGTCCACGCCGACCTGCGAAATGCCTTAGAGGCCCGGTTCGGCGCTTCGCTGGCGGCCGAGCTTCGAATCCAATACGGCGGGAGCGTCAAACCGAGCAATGCCAAGGAACTGCTGGCCAAGGAGAATATCGATGGCGCGTTGGTCGGCGGCGCGTCGCTGAAGGCGAGCGATTTCGTGCCGATCATCGAGGCGGCGCGGGGGTAGGGCGAGAAGGAGCCCAACCTCCCCGAGATGCCGGGCGGTGGGGTCCGGTTCTGCCACGACGCACGTGACGCGGTATCTAGCGGGAAACTTACGAGGGAGTTACCTGTTCCATGACGACTGTACTGTTTGCAGCCGGCACGTTGTTGCACTACGTGTTCGGAATCCTGTTGTTCGTCGTCGCGGTGTTCTTGATTTTGCTGGTGTTGGTCCAGCGGGGACGCGGCGGAGGTTTGACCGGCGCCTTGGGCGGCATGGGCGGCCAGAGCGCCTTTGGCACGAAAGCGGGCGACACGTTCACTCGGGTGACCATGGTGACCGCCGCGGTCTGGATCGTGCTTTGCATGTTGTCCATTTGGTTCCTGGCGTCGCAAGACGAGTGGGGGTCGTCGGGCAAGACACGGCCGGGCGGTGGATCGCCGACGACCACGACTTTGCCTGAGAAAGAAGAACCGTCGGGCACCGCCGCCCCCGCGCCCGCTGGCGCTGCGGGCGGCCAGAGCACGGCGACCAGCGACACGGGCGCGGGTGCCACGGCTGGCGGCGCAGGCGAAACCAAGGCCGCGCCCGGCGGTGGTTCCGCATCGCCACCCGAAGCCTCGCCGCCAGCGGCCCCCAAAGCGAAAGACTAGCCCTCGGCCGTTCTCTCCGTCCGTGGAGTGGCTCTCCGGGCCGTGCGGTTGGCAGGAGGATTCCGAGCATCGTGTACGGCTCCCAGAGCCCTGCGGCGACGTTGGTGCGTCCCCTTTTTGATCTGCGCCCTATGGTTGCCCCGTTGCTGAGCATGACCGGTCACGGCGAGGCCCAACGCCAACAAGACGGCGTGCGGGTGGCGGTCGAAGTGCGCACCGTGAACAACCGGTTTCTCAAGGTCTCCCTGCGGATTGGCGAGGGCTACGGCAGTCTGGAGCCCCGGATTGAAGCGGTCGTCCGTGATCGGCTGCACCGCGGCACGGTGACCGTCAACGTGCGCGTGGACCGCCAGTCGTCGCCGGACGACTTCAAGCTGAACGAAGTGGTCCTGGCCAGCTACTACCGCCAGTTGCAGCAATTGGGCCAGCGGGCCGGTTGGGCCGGCGACGTGCGCATCGAGTCGATCCTGGCGCTGCCGGGCGTGGTCGAGGAGAACGCGGGGCATCGTCTGGACGCCGAAGCCGTTTGGCCGCTGGTCGAAGGCACGTTGACCGAAGCGCTGGAGAACCTGTCGCGGATGCGTGCCGAAGAGGGCGCGGCGATGGGCCGGGATCTGCACGCCAACTGCCAAGCCCTGGCTGCCGACTTGGACCAGATCGAGCAACGGGCGCCGCTGGTCGTCGAGGCCTATCGGAAGCGGTTGCTGGAACGGCTGAACAGACTGCTGGAGGAATTCGGCCTGGAGATCCAGCCGGCGGATGTCGTTCGCGAAGTCGGACTGTTCACGGACCGCAGCGACATCTCGGAAGAGATCGTGCGGCTGCGCAGCCACCTGCAGCAGTTCGAGGCGATCGCCCGGACGGAACAAGGCAACGGGCGGAAGCTCGAATTTGTGATTCAAGAGATGTTGCGGGAAACCAACACCATCGGCTCCAAGGCCAACGACGCGGAGATTGCCCGTCACGTCGTGGAGATCAAGACGGCCATCGAGCGGATGCGGGAAATGATCCAGAACGTCGAATGAGCGGTTCATCCGAGGGCAAACTCGTGATTATCTCCGGCCCTTCCGGGGCGGGGAAATCGACAGTGGTCCGGCAGTTGCTGGACACCTGTCCGCTGCCGCTGCAGTTGAGCGTCTCGGCGACGACCCGTTCGCCGCGGCCAAGCGAGCAGGACGGAGTGGACTACCACTTCGTGTCGCACGACGAATTCTGCCGCCGCCGGGCGGCGGGCGAGTTCTTGGAGTGGAAAGAGGTCTTCGGACGCGGCCACTTGTACGGGACCCTGCGGAGCGAGACGACGGCTGGTCTTGCCGCCGGAAAATGGGTAATCTTAGAGATTGATGTGGAAGGCGCGTTGGCGGTCTTGGAACAGCATCCGGAGGCGATCACGGTTTTCGTCCACCCCGGATCGTTGGAAGAACTCGAACACCGCCTTCGCGGCCGGGCGACGGACTCGGAAGAGTCGATTCAGCGGCGACTGGCCGTCGCCCGCCGCGAAATGGCCTGCCAAGACCGCTATCGTTACCAAGTCGTGAACGATTCCGTGGACCGGGCGGTCCGGGAAATCAGCGATATTCTCGTGTCACACGCCGGAGACCCTAACGCATGCTCGACGAACTGAAAGAAGAAGCGATTGTCAACAAAGTGGGCGGCCGGTTCAAACTGTCCACGCTGATTCAAAAGCGGCTGGTGCAGTTGAATCAGGGCAGCCGGCCGTTGGTCAACATGAAAACCGCCGACCGCATGAAGGTCGTGCTCCAGGAGATCGCGCAGGACAAGATCTACCTGGACAGTTCGAACCAGGTGCGGATCACCGGCGAGATGCCGGGCATCCGCGAGGAACCGGAACTTAGCCTGGGCGATCTATGAATGGCCGCGAGCTGATTATCGGCGTGACCGGCGGCATCGCGGCCTACAAGACGGCCGCCTTGGTCAGCCGTCTGGTGCAGGCCGGCGCCGGCGTGAGCGTGGTCATGACCGAGGCGGCCACACGGTTCGTCGGGCCCGCGACCTTTCGGGCGCTGACCGGCAGGCCCGTGGGGACCAGCGTGTTCGAACAGCCGGAGGCGCCGCTGGGCGCGCACATCCAGTTGGCGGAAAAGGCCGACCTGATGTGCGTGGCTCCGGCGACGGCCAATTTCCTGGCCAAAGCCGAGCAGGCGCTCGTCGCGCTGGAGCAGGTTTTGCTTGGCCTGCAGGGACAAGGTGATCATTTCGCCAAGGTCCCAGACACCGGACTCGAGGCGGTCCAGGAGGATCTTTTCGGCCAGCAGGCCATACAGGACCATCC
>CAYUFW010000039.1:0-3378 GCA_964443915.1 uncultured Pirellulaceae bacterium | reverse complement strand
CCTGTCGTTCGCCGGTTCGGTCTTGGTGGCCCCGGCCATGAACACCGTGATGTGGAACAAGCCCAGCGTGCAGCGCAACGTCCAGCAGTTGCGCGCCGACGGCGTGCACATCATCGACCCGGAAGAAGGCTGGCTCAGCTGCCGCGCCCGCGGCGCGGGCCGGATGGCCGACCCGGAAGCGATTTTTGACGCCATCCGCGGGAAGTTGAACAACCCCGGACCCACACCATGGCTCGCATCCTGATCACTTCGGGCCCCACTCGCCAATACTTGGACCCGGTTCGCTACTTGACGAACGGTTCCAGCGGGCGGATGGGGTGTGCGCTGGCCCAGGCGGCTTTGCAGTTGGGGCACGAGGTGACGATCGTCAGCGGCCCCGTCCACCTTGCGTACCCGGCCGCCGCGCGGCGGATTTCGGTCGTGTCCACCGAGGAGTTGCTGGACGCCTGTTGCGATGCCTTTCCGGCTTGCGACGGCGTGATCGGGGCCGCCGCCCCTTGCGATTACCGTCCGCACCGCGTCCACTCGCAGAAGATTGCCAAGACGGGCCAGCCGCTCGAACTCCGGCTGGTGGAAACACCCGACGTCATGGCTGCCTTGGGAGCGCTGAAGCGGCCGGAGCAATGGCTGGTCGGTTTCGCGCTGGAAACGCACGATCGGCGGATCCGAGCGCTGGTGAAGCTGGAAAAGAAGAGTTGCGACCTGATGGTGATCAACGGCCCCGAGGCGATGGACTCGAACTGCCATCAGGTCGAAATCGTCGATCGTCGCGGAAACACGCTCCAGTCCCTCGCGGGCACCAAGGAAGAAGTGGCCTACGGAATTTTGGAGTTGATCCAGACTACCCTGGTCCGGCCCGCACGCGGCCGGGAATGAAGGCAACCCGAAGCGCCGGCGAGAAGACGCGCAGGTTCCTCTCTCCCCACGCATCGGGGCAGAACGACACGAGATCCTTCGCCACAACGAAGCGGCCTATGAACACGGTCTTAGTCACCGGCGGCAGCGGTTTTATCGGGCGGAACCTCGTTCACGAACTCGCCCGCCGATCGTGCCGCATCCGCTGCCTGGTGCGGCCCACGTCACGAGTGCGCCATCTCCGCAAGGCCGGGGCCGAACTCGTCGTGGGCGACGTGAATCGGCCGGACGGTCTGCTGGCGGCCGTCAGTGGCGTGGACACCGTTTTTCACATCGCGGGCCTGGTGACGGCATCCCGGACCGAGACGCTGACGCAGGTCAACGGCGAAGGAACGTGGAACGTCGCTCGCGCGTGCGCAGCACTGCCTCGGCCTCCCGTGTTGGTCACCGTCTCGTCGCTGGCCGCGGCCGGACCGGCGGCCGAAGGCAGTATCCGGAGCGAGTCCGATCCCCCCGCGCCCGTCTCGGACTACGGCCGCAGCAAACGGGCCGGCGAGTTAGCCGCCGAAGCCTGGGCGGATCGCGTGCCCACCACCGTCGTGCGGCCGGGGATCGTGTTCGGGCCCTGGGATCGGCTGCTCTTGCCCATGTTCCGCTCGATTGCCACGCTGGGAATCCACCCGATTCCGACGTTCGCGCCGCCGCCGCTGTCGCTAATCCACGTCCAGGACCTGGTGGACGTCCTTGTCCGCGCGGCCGAACGCGGCACGCGCCTCGCGAAACACGGAAACGGCCCCGCCGGTGGCGCGGGCTACTACTTCGCCTGTTCCAGCCAGCACGTGACCTATGCTGACTTGGGGCGCATGATCGCTCGCGCCCTGGGACGCCGGCACGTGTTCCTGCTTCATCTGGTCGAACCGCTGCCCTGGCTGGTCGCCGGCGTCACGGAGATGTTCGCCCGGCTGAGCCGTCAGCCGGTGATCGTCAACGTGGACAAGATGCGGGAGAGCATCCAGCCGTCCTGGGCCGCGTCGCCGCAAGCGATCCGCGACCAGTTAGGATTTTCCGAAGTCTGTTCGCTCGATCAGCGGCTTCGCCAGACGGTCGACTGGTACCGCGAACATCGCTGGGTGTGAATGTGCCCCCCACTTGCATCCAGAGTAGGACGGATTGCCAATCCGTCCTACAGGGAAACCTCACTCCTGCAGACGTCCGACGCTGGATTGAAAATACTTCCGGCGGCGGGCGGCGACGTGCGCCTCGGCTTCCCTTTGCTGCGCCTGCAGGTCTTGCAGATTGGCGATCGTATAGCGGCACTTGAGCGTGCTGACGCGAAAGCGGATATAGGCCGCATGCTCCTTGGGCAACACGCCCAGCAGGTAGCTGCCCAGTTCTTCGCGCGTCGGGACGCCGACGTGGTGCCGGCGCCAGATTTCGCCGACGGTGTGCACCCCGCAATCGCGGCGGGCGTTGATCTGCGCCAGCTGCTGCAACAAATCCGGACGGCCGCGCAGCGCCCGCTCGACCTCCGCCATCCGCTCGGCGTCGAGGGCTTCGTCCAGATACGCTTCGAGTTCGGCCTTCGTGAATTCGACGCTCACGGTTGGGGTGCCTGGGATTGAATCTGGTTCCGGGCCTGCTGAAGACGGGCGACGAATTCGGCATGTTCGGGGCTGCCCAAGCCCTGTTGGACGACCTGAATCGCCTGCGCCAAGTTGCCGGCCACGAGGGCCGCAGCGTCCAGGAAGAAGCCGGGAAAAACCTCGCTGCGGTACACGCCCTCCGCCGTGGGCGCCAGACGTTCGTAGACTTCCTCGCGAAGCACGAACCAGTCGATCTCACCGTCCCACACGCGCCAGACAACGTACTCGCGGACTCCATTGCGGCGATAGGCGCGCAGCTTGTCGTGCAGATCGTAACTGGCACTGCTTGACGTCACCTCGGCCACCAATTCAGGAGGGCCTGCCACGTAGTCGCCGCGGTCCCCAGACTGGCCGCCGTACTGCGGCAGAATCCGCATGAATACATCGGGCTGCGGCTCGTTGTCCAGGTCCAAGAGCAACGTGGCGTTGTCACCGCACTCGACACCAGGAGTCTGGGACCAATACGTGCCCAACAAGGTGGATAGTCTGAGGTGAGGGCTTGCATGGCCTTCGTTCGATACCGGTGACGGCATGTAGACGACTCCCTCGATGAGTTCCGCCTTGGTGACCTGGGGCATGGACCGGTAACGCCGCTCAAACTCGGCCCGCGTCAGCCGGTCCCCCGCTTGCAGTGGAGGAATTCGCTTCGCCGGTCGAGTCTCCTGTCGTGGCGCGGTGGCGGTGGACATGGGCAACTCCAGCTCTCCTGGGTACGGCATCTCCGAATCAGTATACGTCAAGTTGCGGCTGGAGCGAAGAGGCAAACCGGTTGCCCGCTTGGCTGAAGCCGCCAATCTCGCTAGGCTAAGCACGGTTCGAGAAACAAGTGGCGTAAGCTTCCAGCTTGCGAGGCCACGATCTACCGCAAGCTGGAAGCTTA
>CAYUFW010000038.1:0-37547 GCA_964443915.1 uncultured Pirellulaceae bacterium | reverse complement strand
GGATGCGGACCGGCGTCCAGTTGGTCAGGTTCTTGCGTTCCGCGCCGGGACCCCCGTAGCGATGATCTTCGCCGAAACGATGGCCGCCGAACGTGTTGTCGTACGGCCAGCCGATGGGTTCGGCGATGCGCAAGTAGCGGACTTGCGCCGGATCGATGCCGTCGCAGCCGTAGGCGATGTCGCTGACCGCACACACCGCGTCGTCCGCCGTCGGGTCGGTGACGTCGGACAGCACGGGCGGCTTGGGCCGCGGCCGCAACGGGATCGGGAACCAGCAGGAGATGGCCGGATCGCGGTAGATCAATTCCTTGTTGCCGAATACGTCCACCAGGTACAGCCCGTAGCCGTTGGGGACCGTGGTTGACGTGCCGTAGGTGTAGTTCACCAGGAAGGTCTTTTCGGACAAGGCCCACGGCGTGCCGTAGAATCCGCCCGGATCGCACACGCCGCCTTGCGGGACCGGGACTCCGTCCATCCCGCCCTCCGGCGGCTTGACGTTCGGCGTCACGATGCCGATGCCCTGCGGGTCGTTGATGCCCACGGACGTGTCGATGACCACCAGCGGGCCGACCGCCAGCGTGTGATGCCCGGCGGCGATGGCGACCAGCTTGTTGCTGCGGGGGATCGAGCGCACGTCTTCCAGCGCCCAGGGATTGACGAAATGTTGTTTGAAGATCGCATCCGCGCCGGTGCCGTCGGGCCGGACGGTCCACAGCGACTGGATGAAGGCCCAGCTGCGTTCGTGGTATTCCCAGCGCGTGTAGCCGATCAGGCCGTTGTCCAGGCAGTGTGGCAGGTAGTCGCCGTCCTTGTTGACGCTCAAGCGGCGGACGTTGCTCCCGTCGGGCCGCATCACGTACAGGTTGCAGCTGGTTTCGTCTTTGTCGTATTCATTGCACTGCAGCGACGTGACGCAGCGCTCGGAGACGAAGGCGATGTCGCCGCTGGGCAGGTACGTGGGGTCCAGGTCGCTCCACTCGCCTTGCGTGACCTGCCGCAAACGCTGGCCGTCGAGGCCCACCTCGAAGATGTGGATCGGCTCCTCTTCGCGGCGCAGCCGGTAGCTTTGGCGACGGTCCAGCCAACCAGCGGGCGGTTGGTCGCTTTTCGCCTTGGCATAGCCGAACACGACCCGGTCGCCGTCGAACCACAAGTCGATCCCGTGAACGTGGCCTGGCCCGAGGGCGCCGTTGAGCACGTAACGGATGTTGGCCACAGGCCGGTCGGCCGCGCCGGCGGGCGGGTCGGCCAGCGCAGCGAACAGCGGCGTGGAGTCGGCGGGTTTTTCGAGCACGCAGACGTCTCCGCCCGGCTTCGAGACCCACGGCATGTGGTTCAAGCAGACGTCGGGATACGTCTCCTGCGTGAACCGCTTGACCAGCAGCAGCCGGTCGAAATCCAGCAACGGGTTGGCAAAGACTAGGCGGCGAATGATCCAGCGCGTGCGCAGGTATAACTCGCGTTGAGCTGGCTGGCTGGCGTCGGGCGGCAGGGCGGCCAGTTGCCGGGCGGCTTCGTCCAGCTGCGTCAGGTACGGCTCGACGGGGACCCCTTCGTGCCGCAGGTCTTCCGCCAGCCGCCGGGCGCGGGCGATGCAGTCGGCGGTGGGAAAGAACAGGCCGCGGCTTTTGGGCGTCGACCATTGGCTGAGGCTGCTCTGGTCGGCCGGGCGGTGCAGCGCGAGATTGGTGGCATCCGGGCCGGGGCCGTAGACTTCCACTTCGTCCAAATGGAAGAAGATCGGCTGCGGACTGGGCAATTGCAGCCGCACGAAGCGGGCGGTGAGTTGGCCTTCCGGAAACGTCACTTCCAGCGGCTTGGCTCCGCTGATGCCGCCGAAGTGCTTTCCCTGGTTGTCGTAGCACTGGTTCCAGCTCTTGCCGTCGTCAGATGTGAAAATTCTCAGGATGTCGGCGTTGTGCAATCCGGGGGCGTAGTCGAGCCGGTTGTAAACCACGATCCGGCCGATGGGCGTCAGCTGGCCCAGATCGACTTGCCACCACGGATTCGGCTCGAGTCCGACGTGAAAGGCGTACTTCCCGTCCTTCACACCGTCCACCGCGCCGGCCGCGTCGCTGCGCGTGCTGAGCGGTTCCGCGATCGACTGCAGCCAGTCATCTTCGATCAACGGCCGCAACGCGCCGGCGGACACAGCCTCGACGCGCGGGTTGGAGGCAGGCGGCGTGGGAGCCCCACCTCGCGCGTCATCGGCCGGGTAAACAAGTCGATGACAAAGTGCCAAGCCAAGCACAACAGCAGCGACCGCGGGCCTGAAACGCAAACCCAAACTCGCCACACAACGTCCGTTCCTCCGACGCATGGGGTCTCCCCTTTTCCGAGCGGAACGCCGGTGTACGACTAGGCGCCGGCAATCTCCGGTACGTGTTCATCCTCGTACCTCTCGATCAGTACGCCGATCACCTCCATCATCGAAGCGAGGGGATGGTCCTCGTCCTCCCCCACGACATCGATCAAGTTGTCGAGCACACCCACCAGTCGGCGATACTCGCGATCAGTGTGCGGCACGAACAGTAGCGGGGCGACCATCGGCCAAGCCTTTCGGACACGCTGCACTTCCTGGATCACCATCACATTACTCCTTCCAACGCCCCGCGTCGTATTCCTCATGCGTCAGCACCGCGCGGATATAGACCTTCTGCCGATTGTAATGGACCGCAGCGATCAGGCGAGCGGTATTCCCGCCGATGTTGAACACGGTGAGGTTGCCGACCCGATCAGCATGCGGGAAGACCGAACGCAACTCGGCCAAAGATCGAGCCTCAAGGCGTTTCATGGTCTTGTACCAATGTTCCAAACCCGACTTGGCTGCCGGGTGAATCGCGGCGAACTCATTCAATCGCTTGCGCGTGATGACATGCATGCCGGTAGCCGCGGATATCCGCAAGACAGCGAGAAGCCGAAACGACCTTTCTCAGTCTAGCTGACCTGTGCGCCCGCGGCAACGCCGATCAGCGTGCTGCCGGGCCACGCTGGCGTCCTGAGGGGTGAACGTCGTCCGTCGATCCGCTACGGGCCTTCAAGCGGAGGCGAATCTCCGCCGAAAGCGCCGACACAACTCCTGGTACTTCGTGCTGCAGCCCTGCGGTTCATGCTACAATACGTTGGTTGGCGATGCAAATCGGGCCCTCGAAATTCCGAGCCGCGAGGCCGGGCCAACTGGCGACAGGGCCCGGTCGTGGGGAGATCCGTCATGACAAGCCCGTTTCCCGGAATGGACCCGTATCTGGAACGCTACTGGGGCGACGTGCATGCGAAGCTAATGGTGTACGCCTGCGACCAGATCAACGAGCAATTGCCGAAGGACTTGCAGGCCCGCGTTGAGGAGACGGTCAACGTGGAAGCCAGCGACGGCGACAGCCGATGGGTCTATCCCGATGTGCTGGTGGTCGAGGAACCGGCGGCGCTGGAGTACGCACCGCCGGCCAAGGTCGCGGGAGCCACCGAGCCTCGGCTGGTCTCGATCCCGGCGCCGCGGCGGACGCAGCGTCACCTGGAAATCGTGGATTCGACCAGCGGAAACCGCGTGATCACGGCAGTCGAAGTCTTGAGCCCGACCAACAAGACCACAGAAACCGGCCGCCGGTTGTATCGGAGCAAACAGCGCTCGTATATCCAAGGCCGCGTCAATCTGGTCGAAATCGATTTGATCCGCGCCGGGCGTTTCATTCTGGCTGTGCCGGAATCTGCACTCCCGGACGATTGCCGTACGATCTACCGGATTTGCGTGCGGCGGGCTGACAAACCGCGTCGGGCGGAACTGTATCCGGTGTCCCTCCGCGACCCGTTGCCCAACATCCGCATTCCCCTGCGGCCCGCCGACGCGGACCTCGTGCTGCCGCTTCAGCCGCTGCTGGACCACTGTTACCAGGCGGGCCGCTATGAGAAAATCGACTACCGCCAGCCGCTCAGTCCGCCCTTGGCCGAAGACGACCAGCGATGGGCCGATGCGTTGCTGCGCGAGCGGGGCTTGCGATAATCGCCCGGCTGTTGGCCTGCCGTTTGGGCTGGCAGTCCATCCGGTGGCTTCTACGGGGCAGACTCGCGGTCTGCATCGCAGCGAAGCGTGCTGCGACGCCAGGGGACGTAGACTTTTCGCGTGGTGAAGTAATTGTCCAGGGCTTCGGCGGCGGCGACCGACGAGTCCTGTTGTGGGCGCGTGGTCGCGGGGAGCGGGCCTCGTTCTCCCGCAACCGTACTTTGGCCCGATCCGCCATCACGATCCGATATCGAGGTGCCTGTTTCGGGTTGGCCAGTCGCGGCGCCAGTTGCAGGCAGCGCGAATTGCCTCAGTTCCGGGTGTTGCAGACGCCGCGTCCTGTCTCTTTCGTCGGCCGCGGTCAGCAGGTCGCACACCGTGTTGGCCATGGCGTCATGGAGGGTGTCGCCATCGGTCCGAGGCCCCACTTCCCAAACGGGCCGCGGGTCCTCGATCAGCACGGCAAATTCGAGACGCCCGATTCTCAGCCGATCCCCATCGTGCAGGACACACGCCCGGCGGATACGGCGGTCGTTGACAAACGTGCCCGTTTCGCTGGCGAGGTCCTCCAGGACCACCTTTTCCGGTTCGATCCGCAATTGGCAATGGTGCGGACTGATCCGATCGCTCCGACAGTACATGGTGCAGTCGGACGCGCTGCCAATCACGAAACGACGTTGCCGGATCTCCAATTCTGCCTTGGAGTTACTGTTTTGCCGGTCCAGCAATTGGCCTTGCAGCGGGATCAGCTTCACCATCATGGCAGCGGTTTTCCGGAACGGGCTGGACGAGTTTGCGCGGGAAGCGCCTACGGTACTTTAGGTCATAAAATATGCTCTAGCGCCGTTTCCAGCCGGTGACTTCGAGACACGGCTGGGTCGTGGGTTGTTTCTTGGAGTGGGGCGGCTAAGGTGGATACCTGACGCGGACGCTGGCCGCAACCGAAGTGGGACAGATTGGCAATCCGTCCGACAAAGGTGCGCGCGCGACGCGCGCATCGTACGAACGAAGACCCCACTCGGAAAGGCCGTGATCCTGTGAGTACCTTGTCCAGCTTGTACCGTCATTCCCTGGCCCTGCTGACGGATCTCTATCAGCTGACGATGGCATACGCCTACTGGAAGAACGGTTTGGCGGACCGGGAGGCCGTGTTTCATTTGACCTTTCGCCAGAATCCTTTTGGCGGCCAATTCGCGATCGCCTGCGGCCTGAGTTATGCCGTTGACTTCTTGCGGGACCTGCACTTCACCGACGACGATCTCGACTATCTGGCATCGCTCCCCACCACGGATGGCAAGCCCATGTTTGAGCCTGCGTTTCTCAGCTACCTGCGCAGGCTCGAATTCCGCTGTGACATCGATGCGGTGGTCGAGGGCACCGTGGTCTTCGCGGGCGAGCCGCTGGTGCGCATCCGCGGGCCGCTGTTGCTCAGCCAGATCATCGAAACGCCGCTGCTGAACATGATCAACTTCCAGACGCTGATCGCCACCAAGTCCGCCCGCGTCTGCCAAGCGGCAGCCGGGCGGCCCGTGCTGGAGTTTGGACTGCGGCGGGCGCAGGGCATCGACGGCGGCTTGGCCGCCAGCCGCGCGGCCTACATCGGCGGCTGCGCTGCAACCTCCAACGTGCTGGCAGGCAAGCTGTTCGGCATTCCGGTCAAGGGCACGCACGCGCACAGCTGGGTCATGGCCTTTGACGAAGAACGGGAGGCGTTTCAAGCGTACGCGGCCGCCATGCCGGACAACTGCATCTTCCTGGTCGACACCTACGATTCCCTGACCGGAGTCCGCCACGCGATTTCGGTGGCGCAACAGCTGCGGCAAGACGGTCACGAACTGCTCGGCATCCGGCTGGACTCGGGCGATTTTGCTGCGCTCAGCCGCGAAGCTCGACGCCTGCTGGACGAGGCCGGTTTTCCCGCCGCGGCGATCGTCGTCAGCGGCGACATGGACGAGGATCGCATCGTTTTGCTCCTGCGCGGCGGGGCCCGGATCGATGTCTGGGGAGTCGGCACGCGGCTGGTCACCGCCCACGATCAACCGGCGCTGGGCGGCGTGTACAAGCTGGCGGCGCTGCGCGATCCGGACGGGAATTGGAGGTACAAACTCAAACTGTCTGAACAGGGCAGCAAGTCGTCCGATCCCGGCATCCTGCAAGTCCGCCGATTGCGGACCGCCGCCGGACGCTTTGCGGCGGACGTGATCTACGACGAACCCAGCGGATTGTCCGACCCTCTGCGGCTGGTGCCGGCGGGTGCCGATTCCGCACAATTGCCGCCGGAACATGACGGGCAGGACGATCTGTTGATCCCGATCTTCCGTGCCGGCCATCTGCTGGATATGCCTCCCAGCGCAAGTGAAGCCCGCGTCCGCGCCCAGGCCCAGCTTGCCGCGTGTGACGATTCGGTCCTGGCGGTTCGCGACGCCCGGCCTTATCTCGTCGGTCTCGACAGCGGATTCTTCGAGTTGCGTTCCCGCCTGTTCGCCGCCGCGACGAAAAAATGACGGCAGAATGCCGTCGGCCGAACGGATCTTCCAACAGTTGGACAAGAACGGGGACGGAAAGCTGCTGGTGGACGAACTCCCCTCCGGCCGCGCCGCACGCTTGAATCAGGCGGACGCCGACGGGGACGGGGCGACCTGCGTCAAGGCACCTGCCGCGGGAAATTCCGCAGCGGCCCCAGTTCGTCGCGGCTTCGGGGAACAAGGATTGCGACCAGCTGGTCCTGGCCGTCCACGGCGGCGATCTCGGCGGCCTCGACGTGCCAGCGATTGGGGAGCGCGATGCCGTTGGCAAGGCGGCGAATCTCGTCCTCTGCCAGTTGGACCGACGGCAACTGAGCGACTGCCCGCGTGGGCGGGGCAAGACGGCTCTCGATGTTCTCGGCCGTCAGGTCGTCCGGCACGCAAGCCTCTTCGATGCGGAAGTCGCCGATGGCCGTTCTGACCAGAGCCGACATGATTGCGGCGGTGCCCAGGGTCTGGGCCACGTCGCGGCCGAGCGAACGGATGTAGGTGCCGGAACCGCAGCACACTTCCAGCTGCAATTCGGGATACGCGTAGCGCACCAGTGCCAGGCGGTGGACCTCGACCGGCCGCGACTGCAGTTCCACGTCGTCCCCACGGCGGGCCAACTCGTACGCCCGGCGGCCTTGGACCTTGAGTGCCGAAAAGGCGGGCGGCACTTGTTGGATGGTGCCTAGGAAACGAGGCAGGACCGCTTCGATCTCGCCAGCCGTCGGTCGCGGCGGGTTCTCCAGTTCCACGACTCTTCCTTCGACGTCCTCCGTGTCGCTGGCCCGGCCCAGCAAGAACGTGCCGACGTACGTCTTGGGCATCCGCTGGACATATTCCACCAACCGCGTGGCAGGCCCCAGCGCCACCACCAACACCCCGGTCGCCAACGGATCCAGCGTCCCGGCATGACCAACCTTCGTGCCGCGCACCAGCCGCTGCACGCGGTTGACCACGTCGCGCGAGGTGACGCCCGACGGTTTGTTGACGTTCAGCAATCCAAACATGGCGTGTACGTCCTGTGGGCCGCATCCGATTCACAAAGGCCCCAGCTTACGCCGCCGCATCCAGACTGGCAACCGCTCTGAGCGGACGGTAGACTTACGGCAGCGCCGGCAGCGCGGATCGGACGATGGCCGGCGTGGCACGTTCAGACCAGAGGGAAGCGGAAAAGTGGCCAAGAAGAGAGCCAGTGCGAATCGACCGTCCAACGGCAACGCGGACCCCCTGTCCGCTTCGTCGTCAGGGTGGATCACGCTCAGCCAACTGGAATCACACCTCTGGGAAGCAGCCAACATCCTGCGCGGGCCGGTCGATGCCGCCGACTTCAAGACGTACGTGTTTCCGCTGCTGTTCTTCAAACGCATCTCGGACGTCCACGACGAGGAGTACCAGACGGCCCTGGAGCAATCGGGCGGCGATGAAGAATACGCCTGGTTCCCGCAGAACTATCGCTTCCAGATCCCCGACGGCTGCCACTGGTCCGATGTCCGCGACGTGTCGACCAACGTGGGCCAAGCCTTGCAGAAGGCGATGCGCGGGATCGAGAAGGCGAATCCCGAAACGCTCTACGGCATTTTCGGCGACGCCCAGTGGACGAACAAGGAGCGGCTGTCGGATGCCCTGTTGCGCGATCTGATCGACCATTTCTCCCGGCTCTCGTTGGGCAATCAAGCGGCGGAGTCGGACATCCTGGGCCAGTCCTACGAGTACCTGATCAAGAAGTTCGCCGACCTGACCAACAAGAAGGCTGGCGAGTTCTACACGCCCCGGCCCGTCGTCCGCTTGCTGGTCAACATCCTGGACCCGCGCGAGGGCGAGACCATCTACGATCCAGCGTGCGGCACGGGCGGCATGCTGCTGGAAGCCATCCACCACGTGCGGCAGCGTCACGGCGACGACCGCACCTTGTGGGGCAAGCTGTTCGGGCAGGAAAAGAACCTGACCACCTCGGCCATCGCCCGCATGAACCTGTTCCTGCACGGCGCCGCCGACTTCCAGATTGTCCGCGGCGATACGCTCCGCAACCCGGCCTTCTTCTCCGGCGACAACCTGGCTACGTTCGATTGCGTCATCGCCAATCCGCCGTTCTCGCTGGAAAAGTGGGGCGAGGAAGTCTGGCTGAAAGACCCCTACGGCCGCAACTTCGCCGGCCTGCCGCCGGCCAAGAGCGGCGATTACGCCTGGGTCCAGCACATGCTCCGCTCGATGGCCCCCGGCAGCGGACGCATGGCCGTGGTCCTGCCGCACGGAGCCCTGTTCCGCATGGGCAAGGAGGGCGCCATCCGGCAGAAGATCCTCGGCATGGACCTGCTGGAAGCGGTCATCGGCCTCGGCCCCAATCTGTTCTACGGCACCGGACTGGCCGCCTGCATCCTGGTGTTTCGCCAGCGCAAAGCGAGGGACCGCAAGAAGAAAGTCCTGATCCTGGACGCTTCCCGCCAGTTCAAGACGGGCCGCGCCCAGAACGAACTGCTGCCGGAACACGTCGAGCGGATCTACGGCTGGTACCGCGATTTCCGTGACGTGGAAGGCGTCGCCCGCGTCGTGGCCCTGGACGAGATCGCCGCCAACGACCACAACCTGAACATCCCGCGTTACGTCGAACCGAAGATGGACCAGGACGTGCTGACTGTCGACGAGGCCATGCGGCGACTGCGAGCCAGCGCCCAAGCCGCGTTCGCCGCGGAGGAACGGCTGATCGGCCTTCTGAAACGAGAGGGACTGCTGAAATGAACAAATCGAAGGACCCGAGCGCCGGACGCAATGTCCCAATTGTCGCAGCGCCGCTACGACAATTGGAGCCACAGTACGAACGCATCGAGCGGTCCTGCAAACCGCCGACCTGTCCGAGGTGCGGCCACACGTCCCTTGCCGAGATTCTGTATGGGCTGCCGGACTTCAGCCCGGAGCTGCGCGAGAAGCTAGAGGCCGGAACCGTTTCTCTCGGAGGTTGCTGTATAACGGACGACGACCCTGCCTGGCAATGCAATCGCTGCCGCCAAGTCATCTACCGGAAGAACGAATGACCCGCATCACCCAGCAACAACTCGAATCGTATCTCTGGGGCGCCGCCACGCTGCTGCGCGGGACGATCGATGCGGGCGACTACAAGCAGTTCGTCTTTCCGCTGCTGTTCTACAAGCGTCTGTGCGACGTGTTCGACGAGGAGACCCGGACGGCGCTGGCCGAATCCGGCGGGGACCAGACGTTCGCCGCCTACCCGGAGAACCACCGCTTCCAGATCCCGCCCGAGTCGCACTGGCGGCAGGTCCGCAAGGCGGCCAAGAACGTCGGCCAAGCCATCCAAGCCGCGATGCGGGCCATCGAGACCGCCAACCCGGACAAGCTGTACGGCATCTTCGGCGACGCCCAGTGGACCAACAAGGACCGCCTGTCCGACGCCGTGCTCCGCGATTTGGTCGAGCATTTCTCGTCGCTGGAACTGACCGTCGCCAATCTGCCGGAAGACGAACTGGGCAACGGTTACGAGTACCTGATCAAGAAGTTCGCCGACGATTCCGGGCACACGGCCGCCGAGTTCTACACGAACCGCACCGTGGTCCACTTGATGACCGAGATGCTCCAGCCACAGCCGGGCGAGTCGATCTACGACCCGACCTGCGGTTCCGGCGGCATGTTGCTGTCCTGCATCGCCCATCTGCGCCGGCAGGGCCAGGAATGGCGGAACGTGCGGCTGTACGGCCAGGAGCGGAACCTGATGACGTCGTCCATCGCCCGGATGAACTGCTTCCTGCACGGTATCGAGGATTTCCAGATCGTCCGGGGCGATACGCTGGCCGAGCCGAAATTCGTCCAAGGCGACCGGCTGATGCAGTTCGACATGGTCCTCGCCAACCCGCCGTACTCGATCAAGCAGTGGGACCGCGACGCCTTCAAGTCCGATCCGTGGGGCCGCAACCGGTACGGCACGCCGCCGCAAGGCCGGGCCGATTACGCCTTCTGGCAGCACATCCTGTGCAGCCTCGCGCCCAAAACAGGCCGCTGCGCGATCCTGTTCCCGCACGGCGTGCTGTTCCGGCAGGAAGAAGCCGAAATGCGGCGCAAGCTGGTCGACGCGGACCTGATCGAATGCGTGCTGGGCCTGGGTCCGAACCTGTTCTACAACTCGCCCATGGAAGCCTGCGTGGTCGTCTGCCGCACGGCCAAGCCGCGCACGCGCAAGGGCCGCATTCTATTCATCAACGCCGTGAACGAAGTCACCCGCGAGCGGGCGCAGAGCTTCTTGACCGACGACCACATCGATCGCATCGCCGCCGCCTACCGCAAATTCAAGGACCAGCCCGGCTTTACTCGCGTGGCCACCTTGGAGGAAATCCGTGCCAAGGACGCGAACCTGAGCATCCCGTTGTATGTCGCGCCTGCAGTGGAGACCGTCCAGGAAGAACCCGGCCGCTACGGCACAGGAACTCTCGCCGACGCCCTGACCGCGTGGCTGGAAAGTTCGCAACAGGTCCGAAAGGCGCTCGACGCGTTGTTCGAGACACAGGCCGGCAAGAAGAAGGTGCATTCATGAGACCCGAATTCCGCCTCGTGGATCACCTGGAATTCACGGGTCGGTTGCGCACGCTGCCGTTCGACGCGTCGGCTTGCCAGCGCGCCACGATGGAGGACATTGACCCGCAACGAGTTTCGACGTTCTTGCGCACGGCACGGCGCGAACGCCAATTTGCGTTGGAACCCGGGTGAATTGCCGCCCTCGTTGACCTTCGACGATTTGCGCGGCCCCCATGCGTCGATCCCGCGGAACCCGCTACTGGCCGAACCGCTGTTTCTGACCCGCTACATCGAGAAGGCCGGAAGCGGCACGCTGGACATGATCGACCGGTGTACCGCCGCCGGACTGCCCGAACCGATCTTCACGCAGCGCGGCGGTCAGTTCATCCTCACGCTGTGGCGAGATTGGCTAACGGAAGCGGTGATGGAACAACTCGGGCTCACCCCGCGGCAGAAGACGTGCCTGTATCACGTGAAGTCGGCAGGGCGGATCACGAGCACGGACTACCAACGCCTCACCGGCGTCAGTCGCCAGACAGCCGCTCGGGATCTGTCCGACCTGGTGGATCAGTCGTTGCTGGCTTTGCGAGGGCATGGGCGGGATGCATACTACGCCATTGCCCAGAGAACGCCTAAGAAATGACTCGTAAATGACTCATGGCTATCAGATGCTCCATGCAACCCGTTTGCAAATAAGATGATGCGGCTTGGCCCGAATGAGTCATTTCGGGAATCGGCTGGCCGCTATGCCATGGGACGTGGAGCCGATGAAATGACTCAGAATTGACTCAAATGCCCCATCGACGATCTGGGGTAAACCCGACATGAAGGGGTCAATGAAGCCGGCAAGGGGCCACAAAGGGGCCAAAGGGTCCATAAACGGGACACCAACAGGACATCAAAGGGTCCATAAACGGGCCATGAAGGGGACATTGGGGCCACGCTGCAAACACTGAATCAGCTGTAAATGGTTGTGCGGATAGCCGTTGCGTCCGGGTCTTTCGCCGCAGGAAAGGGGACATTTCCGACGCGATATCGGGAACCGCCGAACGAAATCCGATGCGCTGGAGACGGGCATCAGGGGTTGATGTTTCGGGAGTAATCATCAACAAATTGTCAACAAATTGTCAACCAACTTCCCCGCCCCGAAGGGGCCTGAACAAATCAGCCCAGGGCAAGACCACGCGAGCGCTGCGAGCGTGGCCGCCGCCCTGGGTAACGTTCCCAATCGATTCCCGAGCCCTGAAAGGGCGAGACAGGTGGCGACGGTAAGATCTACGTTGTGTCGCCCTTTCAGGGCTTTGGCCGGTGATGCCGTCCCCACCCAGGGCGGCGCTTCGTCCGCCTGCGGCGGACTCCGCTCTGCCCTGGGCTGATTTGTTGCAGCCCCTTCGGGGCGAGGAAGAACACAACACAGACCGAGCATTCCAACGAGACGCGTGAGCCATGCCGATTTCCGCCGCCAATCTGAAGACGCTGCGAGTCAACCCGGACTGGGCCACGCTGCCGCTGTTCGACCGGACGGGGTGGACGAAGGTGCGGTTCGGCGAGGTGGTCCAGAACCTGAACGAGACCGTACGCGAGCCGGGCGCGACGGGGATCGAGCGGTTCATCGGGCTGGAGCACTTGGAGCCTGGTTCGCTGCACGTCCGCCAATGAGGCAACGTGGCGGACGGCACCACGTTCACTCGCCGTTGCCGGCCGGGACAGGTGCTGTTCGGCAAGCGGCGGGCGTACCAGCGCAAGGTGGCGGTCGCCGAGTTCGACGCAGTCGTGTCCGGGGATATCTACGTGCTCGCCCCGGCGGATACCCGACTCCTGCCGGAACTTCTGCCGTTTCTGTGCCTGTCCGAGCGGTTCTTTCAGCATGCCATCGGGACCTCGGCAGGGTCGCTGTCGCCTCGCACCAATTGGAACAGTCTGGCGAGCTTCGAGTTCGACCTCCCGCCGCCCGATCAGCAGCGACGGATCGCAGAAATCCTCTGGGCGGTGGATGAATCTGAGCGAAAATGGACTGAGGCAAGCGAGGCGACGAGAACATCTCTGAGAGCGGTTATTGAAACAACGCTTGACGACATGTTCCGCGGCGACTGTGAAAAACTGGCTAACCTTTGGCCGGTCAGTCCAGACAGCGGGTGCTCAGCGCCACCGAGTAGCGTCGAAACCGGACACTATGTTCTTTCGCTTGCAGCCGTCTCAGTTGACGGCTATCTTCGAGGAAACCTAAAGCCGGTCGAACCAACACGCGTCATGCTCGATGCAAAGCTGTGCAAGGGGGATTTGCTGATTTCTCGTTCGAACACCAAAGAATTGGTGGGGCTCGTCGGCATTTTTGATGAGGACCGCGACGACGTGTCGTTTCCCGACACGATGATGCGTCTGCATTTCGATGAAGACCGCATCCTGAAACGTTTTCTCGAAGTCGTGCTGCTCTCGGTGCGAGGGAGGAAGCACATGATGCGGTCCGCCGCTGGAACCAGCGGAAGTATGAAGAAGATCAACAGGCAGACGCTGGGCGAGTGCATCGTACCCACTCCGCCGCTTTCAGTGCAGCAAGTCTTCTTGAAGAAGATCGATGGACTTCGCCGCGCCATTCGCGCCATCGACGACTCTGCAACCGTCTCGACCAAGTCCGTTAAGGGGGCCCTTGCGAACGGATTCATGCCATGACCTTCACCGAATCCAACACCGTCGAGCAGATGATTCTGGATGCCGTCTCGTCGCGTGGCGACGAGGTATCCGTGTTGATCGCACAAGAGCAAACGGCGTCCGGCTGGGGCGGTTCGCTCGGCGCTGACTTGCGGCCGGCGCGGTGGGACTACGTGCCCGGCGCCCAACTTCCGCGGCAGAGTGGCGACGTGATGGTCGAGCCGTGGGTCCGCGAGGCGCTGATCCGGCTGAATCCGGAGATTGCAGCGCAGCCCGATCGGGCGGACGAGGTGATCTACAACTTGCGGGCCTGCATCCTGTCGGTCCAGGCGGACGGGCTGGTGCGGGCTAACGAGAACTTCATGGCTTGGCTACGCGGCGAGAAGACGATGCCCTTCGGCCCCCACGGCGAACATGTGCCCGTGCGGCTGGTGGACGCCGCGCGGCCCGGCCGCAATCGGCTGACGGTGGCCAATCAGTGGACCTACAGCGTGGCTTCGGCAGAGGGATCTCCGGCAGGATGCCGGAGCCACGGCTCGGTTCGACGTCGTGTTCCTGGTCAACGGTCTGCCGCTGGTGATCGGCGAGGCCAAGACGCCCACCCGCAGCGCGGTCACGTGGTTCGACGGGGCGTTCCAGATCAACCAGATCTACGAGCGGGAAGTCCCGGCCATGTTCGTGCCGAACGTGTTCTCGTTCGCCACCGAGGGCCGCTGCTACCGCTACGGCTCGATCCGCATGCCGATCGATATGTGGGGGCCGTGGCGCGACGAGGACAACCAGGACGAAGGCGAGTTGCACCACGTGCAAGCCACCGTCCAGAGCATGTTACGGCCGGACGTGGTGCTGGACATCGCCCAGAACTTCACGCTGTTCGCCACCGATAAAAAACACCGGCGGATCAAGATCATCTGCCGCTACCAGCAATTCGAGACGGCCAACAAGATGGTCGCCCGCGTGGTGGCCGGCTATCCGAAGAAGGGCCTGATCTGGCATTTCCAGGGCAGCGGCAAGTCGCTGCTGATGATCTTCGCCGCCCAAAAACTGCGGCTGCACCCGCAACTGGGCAACCCCACGGTGATCATCGTCGTGGACCGGATCGATCTGGACACGCAGATCACCGCCACGTTCAACGCCGCGGACGTGCCGAACATGCTCGGCGTGGACTCGCGCGAGGAACTGCACACGCTGCTGGCCCAGGACGTGCGCAAGGTGCTGATCACGACGATCCACAAGTTCGGTGACGTGGAAGCGGCTTCCAGCCGCTTGGTAAGTCACCCGGAGGAAGACAAGCGGCAGGATGCCACTTCCACCGCGTTCTTTGACGCGTTGGAACCGTTGGATATCTACGAAGGAAATCTGCCGCACTGGCGGCAGGAAGGCAAGTTGTACTTCGTGACGTTCCGGCAGGCGGATTTTCTGCCACAGGCAAAACTGGATTTGTGGCATCGGGAGCGCGAGGACTGGCTGAAACGGAATCCTCGTCCGTGGCGAGATAGCCAGTGGCAGGAATACCATCGCCTCTTCAGCGCTCGCATCAATCATTGGCTGGATGCGGGCTACGGTTCATGCGTCCTTCGCCGTCCGGATTGTCGGAAGATCGTCGAGGACGCAGTACGCTTTTTCGAAGGCCAGCGTTACCACGTGGACGAATTGGTGGTCGCCGCCAATCACGTCCACGTCTTGGTGCAACCGCTGCCGGGCTACAAGCTGGAGGACATCCTTCATTCATGGAAATCTTTCACCGCAAACAAGATCAACAAGCTGCTCGGCCGATCGGGAACGTTCTGGCAGAAGGAGAGCTACGATCATCTGGTTCGAAACGATGCCGCTCGGGAACGGATGCGGCAGTACATGCGGAGGCATGAAGTGGAAGCGGCTTCCAGCCGCTTGAATACCGGTGCCGAAGAACTCCGGCAGGATGCCGGAGCCACCCCGCTGAACGAACGCTCGAACGTGATCGTGATGGTCGACGAGGCCCACCGCACGCAGGAAGGCGACCTGGGCCGCAAGATGCGCGACGCGCTGCCCAACGCGTTCCTGTTCGGCCTGACCGGCACCCCCATCAACCGGGCCGACCGCAATACGTTTTGGGCCTTCGGCGCCGACGAGGACGAGCGGGGCTACCTGAGCCGCTACTCGTTCCAGGACTCGATCCGCGACCGGGCCACGCTGCCGCTGCACTTCGAGGCGCCCGAGGTCCGGCTGAAGATCGACCGGGCGGCGATCGACGAAGCGTACAAACAGATTACCGGCAATCTGAGCGAGCAGGACCGGGACGACCTGGCCAAACGGGCCGCCAAGATGGCCGTGCTGGTCAAGAACCCCGAACGGGTGCGGGCCGTCGTCGAGCATATCGTCCAGCATTTCCAGACCAAGATCGAGCCGAACGGATTCAAGGCCCAGGTGGTCGTCTTCGACCGGGAATGCTGTGTGCTGTACAAGCAGGTGATGGACGAACTGATCGGCCCGGAAGCCAGCGCCATCGTGATGACCGCCGCGCCGGGCGATCCGGCGGAATGGAAGCAGCACTCCCGCGACCGGGACGAGGAGGAAAAGCTGCTGGACCGGTTCCGCGATCCGGCGGATCCGCTGAAATTCGTGATCGTCACTTCCAAGTTGCTGACCGGCTTCGACGCGCCGATTCTGCAGGTGATGTACTTGGACAAGCCGATGAAGGATCACAACCTGCTGCAGGCCATCTGCCGGACGAATCGCACGTACGGCCAGGAAAAGACGCACGGTCTGATCGTGGACTACATCGGCATTTTCGACGACGTGGCGCGGGCGCTGGACTTCGATGAAAAGGCCGTGCAGCAAGTCGTCTCGAACATCGACGAACTGCGGCGCGAGTTGCCCCTCCAGGTGCAGAAGTGCCTGGCCCTCTTCCCGCACGTGGACCGGACGGTGGGCGGCTACGAGGGCCTGATGGCGGCTCAGCAATGCCTGCCGAACAACCAGGTGCGGGACCAGTTCGCGGCCGAGTACTCGGTGCTGGCCCGCATCTGGGAAGTCTTGTCGCCCGACACGTGCCTGAGCCCGTACGAAACGGACTTTCGCTGGCTCACGCAGGTGTACGAATCGGTCAAGCCGCCTAGCGGTAACGGCCGCCTGCTGTGGCACGCCCTGGGCGCCAAGACGGTGCAATTGATCAACGAAAACGTCCACGTCGAATCGGTCCGCGACGATCTGGAGACGCTGGTGCTGGACTCGCAGGTCTTGGAGCAAATCTTGAAAGACGCCAACGCGGCCGACGCCGACCGGCGGGGGAGGGAAGTCGAGATCAAGCTGATCGCCCGGCTGCGGCGGCACGCCGGCAATCCGAAGTTCGTCGCCCTGGGCGAGCGACTGGAGCGGGTCAAGGAACGGCACGAACAAGGCTTCTTGACCAGCCTGGAGTTCCTCAAGGAAATCCTGGAACTGGCCAGAGACGTGCTGGAAGCCGAGCGGACGGCCGATCCGGTCGAGCAGCGGGACAAGGCCAAGGAGGCCCTGACCGAGCTGTTCAACGAGGCCAAGAGCAAAGACACGCACATCATGGTCGAACGGATCGTGGCCGACATCGACGAGATTGTGAAGAAGGTCCGCTTCCCCGACTGGCAGCGGACGACGCAAGGCGAGCGGCTGGTCCAGAAGAGCCTCCGCGACGTGCTGTACCTGAAGTACAAGATCAAGGACCAGGACCTGTTCGACAAAGCCTACGCCTATATCCGGCAATACTACTGAAGCCGCCGTCCGCCCCTCTGTGCCCTCTGTGCCTCTGTGTTTCTCCCAAGGAAGTGAAACACAGAGGCACGGAGGCCACAGAGAAGGGAGATCGGCAGCAGGTCATCGCTTGCTCAGCGGCGGCGCGGCGCGAAAGGCCAAGGCTCGCTCGCACCAGGCGGCGACGGACAGCAGGCGGTGCTCCTGATTGGGCGGGGCGATCAATTGCAGGCCGCAAGGGAGACCGTCGGGCGTCAGGCCGCAGGGGATGGTCACGCTCGGCAGACCGGCGTGGCTCCAAGGCGAGTTGAAGCTGGGGTCGCCGGTGGAATCGAGACCGGCGGGGGCCGCCGTGGGCGTGGCGGGCGTGGCGGCGATCACGTCGCCGCGAATGATCGCCTCCATGTCGCGGCGGAATTGCTCTTGGTGCCGCAACGCCAGGGCATAGTCGATGGCCAGCGTCGACAAGCCGTCCTCGATCAACGCTCGCACGCGCGGGCCGTAGGAATCTTGATGTTCAGTGAAAGTCTGGAAGTGGGTCTCGGCGGCATCCACGGCCATCAAGCAGCGATGCATGGCCAGCGCGAGGACAAAGGACTCCGGCAGGCTGAGCATTTGCAGCTGGGCCCCGGATTTGAGCAGAGCGTCCGAGGCCGTCACCATGACATCGCGAACGGCGTCGTCCGCCTGTTGCAGGAAGAACTCGCCGATCACCGAGATGGTCGGGGGAGCGGACAGCGGGGGAAGGTCTGGGGCCTGGTCTTCGGCGCCGGTCATCACGGCGAACATCGTCCACAGGTCGGTTGCGGACCGGGCCAGCGGTCCCACGTGGTCCAGGTGACGGCTGACCGGCACCACGCCCGCCGTGTCCACGCGGCCGAACGTCGGCTTCAGCCCGGCCACGCCACAGTACGCGGCCGGCCGGATGATGGAACCCCCGGTCTGTGAGCCCAAAGAGGCCATGCACATTTCCAGCGCCACGGCCGCCGCGCTGCCGCTGCTGGAGCCGCCGGGGGTATGGTCCAGGTTCCACGGGTTTCGCGTGGGTGAAGGATCGAAACAGGCGAACTCGGTGGTGACCGTCTTGCCCAGAATGATCGCGCCGGCCGCACGCAACCGGGCGACGACCGGAGCATCCTGCTCGGCGACGCGGCCTCGCAGCAGGGGCGATCCGGCCTCCGTCGCCATGCCCGCTACGTCGATGATGTCCTTCACTCCGATGGGAATCCCGTGCAGCGGGCCGAGCAGCCGGCCCTGGCGAGCCAGATCGCCCAGCCGGTCGGCCTCCGCGATCGCGCCGTGCTCGTCGACGCAGACCCAAGCGTGGATCTGGTCATCAAAACGGCGAATCCGCTCCAGGCAATGGTCCACCAACTGGCGAGGGCTCAGTTGGCCTTGAGCGATCAAATCCGCGGCGACGGGGACGGTGGGTAGCTCGAACGGCATGTCGTTCTCCTCGGGCGCGGCCGCGTCAGATGAACTCCCGCACGATTTCCGGCCGCGGGGCGGGGATGACGCCTTTTTCGACCAGCAGGCCTTTGCGGCTGACGACTCCGGCCGCCACCTCGACGGCCTCCTCGACGGAGGCCACGTCGCCGGTCAGCGACACCCAAGCCTTGCCGCCGATGGCCATCGCCAGGTGGATGCAGACCAGCTGGATTGGCGTCGCTTTGACGGCGGCGTCGGCGGCTTCGATGATCGATGCCACGCTGAACGACTCGACCACGCCCAACGCTTTCAACTCCGGCAGATGGGCCACGCCGCTGATGGCCGGGAACACGGACGGATGCACGTTGGGGATCACGAAATGATCGACCACCGTGTGCGCCCCGGCGCGGACGCCCGCCTCGACGCTGGCATTCACCGCGTCCACGTCGCCGCCGATCAGCACCATGTACTTGCCGGGACAGATCGTGCGATTGACCAGGATTTCGACGTTGGCCGCCTTGAGCACCGTGTCGGCGATCAGGAACCCTTTGGCGATGCTCGATGTCTCGATGAGGCCGATGGCCGTGCCCTGCTTCTTCATGGTACTGCCGTGTGTCTGAGAGTTTGTCACGTAGGCCGGTCTCTCCGAGACCGGCGCCGAGTCTCGGAGAGACTCGCCTACGTGGTTTTTTCACAACTTCGCAGCGTGCCTACTGTCTTCTTACCTGTTGTCTTGTGCTTGTCTAGGCAGTGATTTCTATGGCCTGTGGGGTGATGGCCGTCACCCGCCCGTCGATGCTGGCGTGAATCGGACAGCCCAGTTGGCTGTCGTCGACCGTGCCGATCACGTCGCCGCGGCGGACGCGGTCCCCTTCCCGGACGATCGGTTTGGCCGGCGCGCCGACGTGCGCCGCCAGCGGCAGCGTGACGGATTTCGGCTGCCAGTCGAAACGCTGGAAATGCGACTTGCGATCGTACGGCGTCAGCCCCAGCCGCGTGTACAGCGTCCTGATCGGGATCTCGCGGCCTTTGCGGATCGGATGCGGCTCGCGGAACAGCGTCTTCAGTTCCGCGTCGGTCCAGCCGAGACGATTCTCGCGCAGCAGCCGCTTGGCATCCGCACAAATGTTCTTCGGGTCCAGCTGCTCCGGGCAAGCGATCAGCGAGCAAACGTTGCACTCGCAGCAGTATTGGGCCCACAAGCTGCCGCGCTGCTTGGCCTCGCCTGTCATCAGCAGCGTCCGCATCACGCGGTGCGGTTCGATGGGGTAACCGAGGATGTAGCGCGGGCACAGTTCCGTACACAACGAGCATTGATCGCACTGGCCGTGGCCGATGCGAGTGTACGTTTCCCGCGGCTGCGTTTTCCGCCGGACCAGGTAATGATCGGACGGCAGCACGATCAGCCCGCCCATGTTCTTGGTGACGGGCTCAGACAGGCTCTTGGCGACGCCGCCCATCATCAGGCCGCCAGTCAGGACCACGGGATTGTCCGTCGTACAGCCGCCCGCCAGGTGCTCAATACAGTCGGCGATGCTGGTGCCGACGGGCACGACCGTCGTGACCGGCTGTTTCACTTCGCCGCAAATCGTCAGGTACTTTTCCGTCACCGGCTGGCCATCGACGGCGCGGGCGATGTTGACGATCGTCTCGACGTTGTCCACCACGGCCCCGACCGCCAAGGGAATCCCACCGGGCGGGATCTGGCGGCCCGTGATTTCGTGGACCAGGAGGTACTCGTCGCCAGCCGGGTAGACGTCTTCGTAAACCAGAGTCTTGAATCCTTCCGCCTCCGCTTCCTGACGAAAACCGTCGATCACGTCTTCGTTCTTGCGCTTCACGGCGATCGTGACCACTTTCGCGCCCGTCACGTCGCGCATGATCGCCAGTCCGCGAAAGAACGCGGCGCGGTCTCGGAGCATGGTTTCCCGGTCTTTTTGCAGCAGCGGTTCGCACTCGGCCCCGTTGGCGATCACGTGCTCGACCTGGGCCTCGAGCTTCTTGTACGTGGGAAACCCGGCCCCGCCGGCTCCCACCACGCCTGCCTCCCGCACGCGGCGAACGATTTGTTCGGCTGTGAGTATCATCGTGTCTGGCGAAACGTAGGAGTCTTATGTGCCAGCCGATCCGCTAAGTTGCAGGTCTCAGCGAAACGATGGCCCTATTCTATCAGCGGCTCGCGGTCAAAAAAGGGACGGCCTTGAATAGCAGTTGGCAATTGTCGTCCCCGCCTTGCGATGCGCTGCTCAAGCATACCCTACGCCATCAGGCAGCCGCGTTTCTGTGAGACGCGAATCCGGTCTCGGAGAGACCGGACTACGTGGCCGCCAGCACCGCTTGCCGCAGATGAGGGATCGTCTGGCGATGGTCGCCGCAGACGTAAACGCTTTGCCCGCCGTCGGCTACGGTGCGGACCAGCACGGTTTTCCAGGGGCGATAGTAGTACTGCGGCGTCAACTTCGGCGCTTCCTGCCGGAAGTCGCCCTGCAGCGGCAGCAAGTCGAACACGGCGGTCGTAAAGTGCCGAATCTGCCGGTTCTGCTGGTGAGCGACATTGCGAGCCATCGAAAGCGCTTTGAGGTAGACTTCCGGCCCCATCACCGCCGAGCCGGCGCACAGGTACACCCCGCCTTCGAGCTGGCCGACCGTGTGACAGACCGACAGAAAATCCCGATAGCTGGCAGTGCCGTAGGCGGCGGGATCGAAGTTCGGGTGCTGATGCACGATGTCGTAGCCGATGCCGACATGGGCCGTGACGGGCACTCCCAGTCGGACCGCGGCGGCCAGCACGCTGGTGTCGCGATGCGGAAAGTCGCTCGCCAGAATGGCCCGGCCGACGGATTCCCCGAGGCCCAGGCCCGCGGCTGCCCCCTCCCGTACGATATCGTTGATCTGGGCCGTTTCGCGCCACATGCCGAATTCGCCCGTGCGGATGTAGCGGGCGACGCTTTCGCAAGTCGCCCCGATCCGCGCCAGTTCATAGTCGTGGATCGTGCCGGCGCCGTTGGTGCCGATGTGCGTAATCAAACCGCGCTCCATCAAGTCGATTAACTGCCGGGCCACGCCGGCGCGAATCACGTGAGCGCCCATCAACATCAGAACCGCCGCCCCACGTTGCCGCGCCGCGACCATGCGCTGACCAAGTTCCGCCAGGCTCTGCATCGCGCTGTCACTCAACGGCGGCGGCAGTTCGTCCAACGCCAGCAGGCTGTCGTAGTGAATGTCATGCTGACGTTCGGCCAGCGGCTTGATCAACAGTTGGGTGGGATCGAATTGAGGGAAGGGCATGGGTTCGTCAGTGGTCAGTGGTCAGTAGTCAGTGGTCAGCTGTCAGTCGTCAGTTGTTCTGGGGCGGGTTCCCGTATCCCGCATCCCGTATCACGCCAGTCCGATGCGCCGCAGCAGGGCGTCGCGCTGGCGGTAATCGCCGATAATCAGGTCGGCGCCGGCGCGAATCAGGCGGTTGCGTTTCCAGTCGTTGACGCCTTGCCTCGTTTCCTCGTTGCTGGCCACGCCGATGGCCAGACCGCCGACCTTTTTGATTTCTTCGATTTCCACAAATCCGTCGCCGAAACCAAGGATCGCGCGGCCGGAGAGCCCCGTATCTCGGATCATTTGTTCGACGATCATGGCCTTGGAGAATTTCTTATAGTCGTCCAGGGCGCCGTAGATTCGTGGACCGAAGTACGATTCCAGACCCAGGACGGCCACTTCGCTGCGCACGTAAGCCAAGTCGGTGCCGGAAGCCAGGTACAGCGGCAATCCGCGATCCCGCAACGTCCGCAGGAGATCCTCGGCGCCGGGAACCGTCATTTCTTCGCGGGGGATCCTACCGCTCTTGACTCCTTCCACCCGCTCGCCCACCTGACGCCATAACAGCTCGTGGTATTGGTGCTTGTACTGCAGCGGTTCCAAAGGCCGCCCGCCCCGCAGCGTGACCTCCTCCGCCAGCCGGATCATTTGGTAGATCGTCTGGCGGCCATTGAGCCGCATCACAAACTCCTCGACCTGATCGTACAACTGCTGGCGAGTCTCGCGGGTGCCTGTCGCTGCCAGGACTTCGACCATCATCGGGATCATCACGTCTTGCCAGTTTCGGCGCAGCAGCGACAGAGTGCCATCGAAATCGAAGATGGCCGCTTGAAACCCGCCGCGGGGATAGTCGGGATTGACGACCTCGACCGAATCGCTAGTTTCGACGCAAGTCGTTGCAGGAGAACGAGTTTCCATACATCTACGGTGCCTTCTCGGGACGATTGTATTACGGCGGCATTCATCCATGCCCCGGCTTTGCCATCCGTGCTGGTCTGGGCTTTCGATAGCACGGATGGCAAAGCCGGGGCACGGATGGATGGGCTGCGGCCAAAGGCTGCGTTGCGGTTCAGCTGGCTCGGCTTGACCGTGTGCCGTGTAGTGTACCGCATTTCGCAGGAGTTCGCAGCGGGCCTGCTTTCGTGTAGACTCTTGACTTGCTCGCGGCAGGTTGTCGCGGCAAAGTCGAGTTCATAGCGAAGGGGATGAATCAGCCATGTTGAAAGGAAATGCCATCGTCGGACAGTCGGGCGGCCCGACATCTGTGATCAACGCGTCGTTGACAGGAGTAATCGAAGCGGCGGTCCGCTCGAAGATGATCGACCGCATCTTCGGAATGCGGTTTGGAATCGAAGGCGTGTTGAACGATTTTCTGCTGGACTTGGGCGCCGAATCGCCGGAGACCTTGAAAGGGCTGCGCACGACCCCCAGCAGCGCATTGGGCTCCAGCCGCTTGAAGTTGAAGGAGGAGCACTTCGAACCGATCTTGCGGCAGCTGAAGCGGTACAACATCCGGCACTTCTTCATGATTGGCGGCAACGACACGATGGATACGATCCACCGGGTCGTCGAGTACGCCCGCGATCACGGCTACGAGATGCACGGCGTAGGAGTTTGCAAGACTGTGGACAACGACCTGTTGGGTGGCGACCACACGCCGGGCTTCCCCAGCGCGGCACGCTACGTCGCGCTGAGCGTGATGCAGGCCGGCCTGCTGGCCCGCGACATGCAGCGCGTCGATCAGTTCGTTATCTTCCAGACCGTCGGCCGCAGCGCCGGCTGGTTGCCGGCGGCTGCCGCGTGCGGCAAGCGATCCCCGGCCGATCCGCCGCACATCATTCTCATGCCGGAGCGGCCGTTCCAGCTGGACGCGTTCCTGGATGCCGTTTCCGAGGCACACCGCAAGTACGGCTTCGTGTCCATCGTCTGCGGCGAGGGCATCACGAACCCGGATGGCTCGCCCGTGAGCGCTTCGCAGGTCAAGGACAATTTCCAAAACGTGGAATTCGGGGCGATGGGCGGCACGAGCGTGGCGATGGTGTTACACCGGATCATCAGCCAGCGCTTCGGCTGGCGCGGCGAATTCCAGGTGACGGAATCGCTGCTGATGTGCGCCGCAGATCGCGGGGTGAAACTCGACTTCGACGAAGCGTACGGCTGCGGCCGCGAGGCCGTCCGGCTGGCGGAAAAGGGCGTCGAGGGCGTGATGGTCACCATCGAGCGGCTCTCGAAACCCGGCGAAGCGTATCGCAGCGGGTTCGGGACCATTCCGCTGCGCGACGTGGCCAACGCGGCGCGCCCGATGCTTGACAAGTTCATCCGCCGCGACGGCATGTTTGTGACCAAGGCGTTCCTCGATTACGTGCGGCCGCTGGTCGGCGAGTTGCCGGCCTATGCCGATTTGACGATCAAGCGCGCCAAACCGTAGCGAGGAGCGATGTGACCACATGGCGAGGTGTTGGCGTCTGATCGTCGTCACGCTGCTGATCGCCCTCGCGGTGCCGGGGTGCCGCGGCTGCTTTCAGTCCGATGAGGACGCCGCTGCGAAGAAGAAGGAGAAAGAAAAGAAGAAGGAAAAGCCGAAGCCGGATTTTGAATCGGGGCGACTCCAGGTTCTGCTGCACGACGAGAGCGGGGCGCGGAACCTGGTCAAGGCGGGCCACTGGATGACGGCGACGCAGCGGATGAAAGCCAACAACTTTGACTTCCACGCCGAACTGGAATCGGCGGCCACGGACCGCAGCCGGGAACCGATCCTGGTCTCCAACACGGCCTTTCGCCAGACCATGTTCCGGCCGGTCGTGCTGCCGAAAGGCCAGACGCGCGAGTTGGAGGCGACGTTCTTCATTCCCGACTTGTCTCCGGTCGACGATCTTGCGGCTCCCACCACGGTCTGGTTGCGGAACACGCTCCGCGCCCGCCGGGGCGGCCGCGAGGTGTACGTGGCCGACGAACCGACCACGCTGATGCCGGCTTTCCAGTACTTCTTCCTCGTTCTGGCGACAGAGCCCGACCGCTATGCCTATCTGAAACGCCTGGATTCGATCGCCCCGCCCGTCGTTGTCGAAGGAAATCTGGCGGAATCGACGATGCATTATCGCGTCGTGCTCCTCCAGCCGGATCGGCGTCTGCCGGTGCCGTCTCAGCCGCTGGCCTGGACGCCGGTCGCCTACATTCTGTGGGACGGTCTGCGCCCCAGTCTGTTGACGCCGGACCAGCAGCAGGCCCTGTTAGACTGGCTGCACTGGGGCGGGCAAATCATCGTCAGCGGCCCGAGTTCCTTGGACGTGCTGCGGGGCAGTTTTCTGGAACCCTACTTGCCGGCGCTGGCCACGGAGGCCGTCCGACTGCAGCCAGCGGACTTTGACCTGCTGAATCGAGGCTGGTCTTTGGAGAACTCCCGGACGAAGATCAAGACCTCGCTAAGCGTGCCTCCCAACAAGACGCTGGTCGGCGTGCGTCTGCAGCCGCATCCGGAGGCCACGCCGCTGCCGTCGACCGGGAATTTGGTCTGGGAACGTCGCATCGGGGCTGGCCGGATCATTCTCACCGGGTTCTCGTTGGCGGATCGGCCGGTGGTCAACTGGGGCAGCTTCGACAGCTTCTTCAACGCCTGTTTGCTGCGCCGGCCGGCTCGCGTTTTCCGGCTTTCCCCCGAGGCGGAACCAGACGTGCGTTGGGCTCAGTTTCCCGATCCCGGCTACATGCGGGATGGCCGCTTGGTGACGGGGCTGCGTTACTTTGCGCGCGACGCCGCACCGGCCGCTGCAGTGAACAAACCGGCGCCGGGGACCGCGGGGCCGAGTCCGGCACCTGTCGCGTCCCCTGGCCGCGCACCCGTCGCGGCGTCGCCTCCGCCGCAAGTCGCGGGTGGGGGCCAATCGCAGGCCGCGGCCTGGAGCGATACGAGTGCGGTGTCCGAGGCAGCTCGGCAGAGCCTGCGGGAGGCCGCCGGCATTTCGATTCCCGAGGCGGGCTTCGTGTTCCGAGTACTGGTCGTTTACTTGCTCGTGCTGGTCCCCGTGAATTGGATCGTCTTTCGCGTGGTGGGCAGGTTGGAATGGGCGTGGCTGGCGGCGCCCGTGATCGCGGTGGCTGGGGCGGTCGTCGTCGTGCGCTTGGCCCAGCTGGACATCGGCTTCGCCCGCAGCCGGACGGAAGTGGCCGTGCTCGAAATGCAGGGCGGATATCGGGCGGCGCATTTGACTCGCTACACCGCGGTGTATACGTCCTTGTCGGCCGCCTACGACTTTGCCTTCGCCGATGATTCCGCGTTGGCGATGCCCTTCCCGCACCACGTGCCGTACGCGCCGGGGCTGCGCGAGCCGATCAACCAGGTGAGTTTTCGCCGCGACCAGCAAATCGCGTTGAGCGGCTTTCAGGTCGCGTCGAATTCGACCGGACTCGTCCACTCCGAACAAATGCTGGATCTGAGCGGAAGCGTGCAGTTGGTGGGACAGGAATCATCGGGTTGGTCGGTCAAGAATGGCACCCCGCTGTCGCTGGAGGACGTCGGCGTTTTGTCCCAGAAGACGCCCGGACAATGGGAACTGGCCTGGCTGGGGAATCTGCCGCCGACGGCCACGACGGCGATCGAATTTCGCCCTGTGAAGGCCGCCGACGCGTATCTCGACAGCGTCTCTGAGAAGGGCCGACAGACGCTGCGGCGTTTGCTGGAGTTAGCTTGCCGCGATCGCTCGCTGCAGGTGGGCGATATACGTCTGGTCGCTTGGACCGCCCAATCGCTGCCCGGCCTGAGCATCCGTCCGCAAGCCTCGCAAGAGTCGACCCGAACGTTGGTCTTGATCCACTTGCAGCGCGGCGCCCTGCCGGCGCCGCAACGGGACGAGAATCTGAAAGCCGAACTGGCGGCCGAGTTCGCCCAGTCCGCCGATCTGGAGAACTCGGCGGAGGAGCAACCGTGAGGCGGCCTGCTGAGATGGACTTCGCGATGCAACTGGTGGCGGTGGCCGTTCTGGTCGGCTGCGGCGTGGGCTGGAGCCTGGCATTTCGCAGGCTCGCGCGCCGACAGCCTGTTTTGGTCCACCATCCTCGTCGGCCGGCCCCCTGGGGATTGATCGACCTGGCCCTCGCAGCCGTGCTGTTGACGGCGTTCCAGATGGTGAGTCTCCTGGTTCTCCGTTACGGGTACGGCATCGATGCCGTGAAGGGCTGGGAGCATCTCGGGTCGCGGGACCTGGCGCTGGTGACCTTGGCCGAGCCCGTCGCCAACTTGGCGGCGATTGCCACGGCCTTGGCAGTAATTGGGTGGCGCACGCGGGCCGGCTGCCGGGATTTCGGCATTTCGCTGCGGCACACGGGCCAGGATTTGGCGTTGGGGCTGGCGGCTTTCGTGATGTTGGCCCCGCCCGTCTATGCGATTCAAAGGCTGCTGGTCGAGTGGTTTCCGTACCGTCATCCGCTCATTTCGATGTTACAGCAGCATCCGGACACGCTCCTCCGCGCTGCCGTCTTCTTTTCCGCCGTCGTGGGGGCGCCGGTCGTGGAAGAGTTCTTTTACCGCGTCCTCTGGCAGGGCTGGCTACAGGACGTTCTGCCGAGGCGGGAACGGTTTCAGCAACTGGTCTTCGGCAGACCGCCAGCACCGATCACCGATCACCGATCACCGGTCACCGATCACCGATCAGCGGGCGCCGAAGCACTGGCCATCGTGGCCAGTTCGACGTTGTTTGCCGTGATGCACGTTTCTCATGGGCCAGCGCCGATCCCCTTGTTCGTCTTGGCGTTGGGGCTAGGCTACGTTTACGCGAGAACCGGGCGGGTCCTGCCGTGCATCGTGGTACACGTGTTATTAAACGGGTGCAGCTTGGTTGCGTTGTTGACGGACCTGCGCTAGATTGCCGGCTGAGTACACCCGGCCTACGGTTGGGGAAGTTCTCACGCCGCCAGACGCCGCGATGTGGCCGTTATTGTGGGTGTCCCCATGCCTCTACGGCTGCAGGGAGAACGTGTTTTTTTTTCCCGATTGTCGAGTTGGCCTCAATTGCAGGGAGACTTTTGGGTACAATGGAGACGGGCGGAGGCAGGTTGTTGACGCGAAATGGCTGATGTCACGATGGTCGAGGTGCAACATGTCGGCAGCGTTGAGCTTTGAGCATTTCCTCTCCTTGCCGCTGGTCCACAGACTCCACGAGGCACTGCTGGCGTTCTTCCGAGCGTCGGAAGTCGGCGCCTGGGAAGTGGACCCGACGCAGCGGGCCGACGGAGCGACGATGCATTTCATTCGCGGGAACTGGGAGACCAGCGCCTCCGCAGGCGTGGGAGGTGTGTATCGCGTGCCGGGGTTCCCGCGCTGGGCGGCGCAGCACGGATACCTCGCCAACACGATCCCCATGCTGCTGAGCGTCGCGGTGGAGGACTCGGCCGGCGGGCTCGTAATTCGTACGACGCATCAGGCGTTCGGTCGAGAGTCCGAAGGCAAAATCCGCGAAATCTGCCGGAGTTCGGTCCAGGCCGAATTGAAATCGCTGGCCAAGTACCTCAAGCAATCCTATCACTTGCCCAGCGCTCCCGACGTTACCTCGCAGCCGGCCGCCGATCCGTCGTGCATCGTCTAAGTCAAAGAGTCGCGAAGTCGAGAAGTGACTGAGGCTGGCCAAGACGAGTTCCCTGTACCTACGCGGAAAGAAGCCCGGCTTCTCCGAAACAGCTGGGCCTTCGAGCCCTCATGAGAATCGACAACGATCCCAAGCTGGATTTCGATGATGTCCTGATCCGCCCCAAGCGGTCCGAGGCGCCGAGCCGCAGCGACGTAGACCTGGAACGCGAATACGTGTTCCTGAACAGCACTCGGACCTGGCAAGGGGTTCCACTCGTCGCGTCCAACATGGACACCGTGGGAACGATGGACATGGCGCGGGCGTTGGGCCCGCAGCTCCTGACGTGCCTGCACAAGTACTATCCAGAGTCCGAGTTGGCTCCCTACCTGCAACAGGCGGCTCACCGCGAACATACCTTCGTCACGATCGGCATTGGCGATCAGGACTTCGACAAGCTCGCGCGCCTGGTCCAGCAAGCGGAAGTGCGGTTCACGTGCGTGGACGCCGCCAACGGCTACACGAAGTACTTCGTCGACCGCGTGAAACGCGTGCGGGAGACTTTTCCCGGCTTGACCATCATGGCCGGCAACGTGGCGACGCCGGAGATGGTCCAGGAACTGTTGATTTCCGGAGCGGCCGATATCGTCAAGATCGGCATCGGACCGGGCAGCGTGTGTACGACGCGCACCACGACGGGCGTGGGTTACCCGCAGTTGTCCGCGATTATTGAATGCGCCGATGCAGCCCACGGCTTGCGCGGGCACGTGTGTGCGGACGGCGGGTGCCGCGTGCCGGGTGACGTGGTCAAGGCTTTTGCCGCCGGCGCGGATTTCGTGATGCTGGGCGGCATGCTCGCCGGCCACGACGAGTGTGCAGGCACGTGGATCGAGGAGGCCGGTCGCCGCGTCGGTATGCGGTTCTACGGGATGTCCAGCCGCACGGCCCAGGAACGATACGCGGGCGGGGTCAAGAGCTATCGGGCCTGCGAGGGCAAGGAAGTGGTCATCCCGTATCGAGGCCCGGTCCAGGAGACCATCCGCGAGGTCCTGGGCGGAATCCGCAGCGCTTGCGCCTATGTAGGAGCGGCGCAGCTCAAAGATCTGTGCAAATGCACGACGTTCGTCGTCTGCCGCCGGACGCACAATACGGTCTTCGATCCCTGAGCCGTAAAGTGGGACGGAATGGCATTCCGTCCTACGGTGGCTGCCGCCCGGCCTGCTTCGTGCGCCGCTGGCGTTGCGGTCAGGCAGAGTGGGACGGAATGGCATTCCGTCCTACGGTGGCTGCCGCCCGGACGCCCAATTGAATCGGACGGCCGATAAGCTTACAGTTTCGACACTCGCCGCCATTCTAGTCCGGCGAATGTACAGGAGCCGACTTGCTTTAACTCTGAACCCGATGCGAGCGAGCCACCCATGAACTACCTTCAGATGCAGGATCCCGAAGTGTGGGCCGCCTTGGACGCCGAACGGAAACGGCAACAAGACGGCTTGGAAATGATCGCCAGCGAGAACTACACCAGCCCGGCCGTGCTTCAGGCCGTTGGCAGCGTGCTGACCAACAAATACGCGGAAGGCTACCCGGGCCGGCGGTACTACGGAGGCTGCGAACACGTCGATGTCGTCGAGAATCTGGCTCGTGAGCGGGCCAAGACCCTGTTTGGGGCGGAATTCGCCAACGTGCAGCCCCATTCCGGATCGCAGGCGAACATGGCGGTCTACTTCACGATCCTGCAACCCGGCGACACGGTCCTGGGACTCGATTTGGCCCATGGCGGCCATTTGACCCACGGCATGAAGCTGAACGTTTCCGGGCGACTGTACAACTACATCAACTACGGAGTCACCCGCGACACCCACCGGATCGACTTCGATCAGGTCGCGTCACAGGCTCGCGAGTTCAAGCCCAAGATGATCGTGGCCGGGGCCAGTGCATATCCGCGCGAAATCCCGCACGGCAAGTTCGCCGAAATCGCCGCCGAAGTGGGTGCGAAGTTGTTTGTGGATATGGCCCACTACGCGGGCTTGGTCGCCGCGGGACTGCACGACAATCCCGTCCCCGTTGCGGACTTCGTCACGACGACGACGCACAAGACGTTGCGGGGGCCGCGGGCGGGCTTGATCCTGTGCAAGAAGGAATACGGCCAGGAGGTCAACAAGAACGTGTTTCCCGGCCTGCAAGGCGGGCCGCTGGTACACGTGATCGCCGGCAAAGCCGTCTGTTTCGGCGAGGCACTGCGGCCGGAATTCAAGGCCTATTCGGCGGCCATCATCCAGAACGCCAAGACGCTGGCCGAAACCATCGCGGCGGGCGGCCTGACCTTGATCAGCGGCGGCACGGACAACCATCTGATGCTCGTGGACGTGACGCCGTTGGGCATCACGGGCAAGATCGCCGAAGAAGCCTTGGGCAAGTGCGGAATCACGGTCAACAAGAACATGATTCCGTTCGATCAGCGCAAACCGCTCGATCCCTCCGGAATCCGCATCGGCACGCCCGCATTGACGACCCGCGGCATGGGAGCCGTCGAGATGCGGACCATCGGCGGATGGATTCTGGAAGCGCTGAAAAATCCGGACGACGCCGGAGTACACAGCCGGATTCGCGGACAGGTCTCGGAGTTGTGTGCGCACTTCCCGGCGCCGGCAGTGTAGTGCGACTTCAATGCCAAAAAGTGGGATGAGCTTCCAGCTTGCCAGCGACAAACGACCGCAAGCTGGACGCTTACGCCACCTCCGCTACCCCAACATTCAGCCTTGAAGACGCACTAGCAGGTCGGACAGACGACGAGGCGTCGTTGAGTTGATGGCCGAGGTTCCGGGAGACGCTCCGCCGACAAAAAAACGCGGCGAGGTTCACGATCGTGAACCTCGCCGCGTTGGCGCGTGCGTTCATCTCGGCCGTTCAGGCCGCGGCCCGCAACTTCAGCGTTCTCTGCTGCTGCTCGTCATGGTACGGCTTCAACTCGCCCCGCAGCACCAGGACGTCCGCCGGAGCCTGGATGCCCACCCGTACCTTGTCCCCCGAGACCCCCACGACCGTCAATGTAATCGAATCACCCAGCTTGATGCGCTCGCCTGTCTTCCTCGACAGAATCAACATGCCCGCAACCTCCTTGTCTATGAATGCGAATAAGAGTGAATGAATCCAGTGTCTAATTCCAGTTCGGAGCGTCGGCCAAACGAATGCGGCGGACTCGCTGGCCCGTCGAGCCATAAAACAGGATGCTGTTGGACTTGGTCTCCCAGATCGCGATCAGCTTGACGCTGCGCGGACCGTGCAGACAAAAGTAGATGCCGCACGGGTCACCCTGCTTTTCGAGCACCTGCTCCGTAAACTGAAATGCCCCAACCTCCAATTCGTTTTGGTCGCACAGTTGTTGCTGAACGTAACTCCTCAGATCCACCAAGGTCCTTATCTGAAGGGATGATTCCTGCATACCGCAAAAATCTCCATGTTAGTTGACACGGTTTGGCGTGAGAACAACGACTAGTAACGAGTTGGGTTTTGGGTTCCCAGGAGGTAGTATCGGCAATTTGGGATAGATAGCTTTGCTGGGAAGTCAAGTAAATCTGTTACGTCTGCGGTATCTGAATGGCGCGGCCGCAATGCTTGGCAGTGCTTTCGTCGATCAACCCCTGGAACCGCGTCATTTCGCTTTCGACGGAGAACTCGCGCTCGATGTGTTCCCGAGCTGGGGCGACGGCGGCGAGCCAATCCTGGTAATGATCGATGGCATCCTCGATGGCGTCGGCCAAGGGGACGCTGGAGCCAGCCGGGACCAGTCGGCCGAACCGGCCTTCGGCCAGCACTTCTCGCGGCCCGCTCGGGCAGTCCGTAGCAAGCACGGGGATCCGGCAGGCCATGCCCTCCAGCAGCGCTAACGGGAGGCCCTCATAGATCGAGGGCAAACAGAACAGCTGGCAGCGGGCAACGAAGGCGAAAGGGTTGCTGAGAAACCCGACAAAACTCACGTATTCTTCGAGTTTCTCTTCCCGGACGAACGACTTCAGTTCCTGTTCCAGAGGGCCCTGCCCGAGGATACTCAAGTGGACTTCCCTTCTGGCACGGCGATGAACCAAGTCGCTCATGGCTTGCAGCAAATGGATTTGGCCCTTCTGCTTGTCCAGCCGTCCCACGTTGACGACGTGGAATCGGCCGGGTGCCAAGCCGGGTCCGGGTTGGCGGGCGAGGCGGTCGATTTCCGCAAGATCGATGAAATTACGGATCACCGCGGCGTGTTCTTTACATAGTCGGTAAGTTTCCTGCATCCCTTCACGAACGCCTTCAGAAACTGCGACGGCAAAATCGGCACGCCGATACGATCGCGCCAGCAGTCGCCGCTTCAGGCTGCGAAATCGCTTAACTTGGTGCGCAAAGTCCAACCGGGGGTCCGCCATTTCGATCGCGATCCAAGGCGTCGGGCGGCGCTGAATCCCGCCGAATGCCACCAGCGTGGTCAGAAAAGTGACCGAGCACACGACGTCGATCCGCTCGGCGGCGAGGACTTGAGCCAAATCCCGAACTTGCCACCAGAAGATCCGACCTGGCAAACGGATGTGAGGCGGTCGGTGCCGATCCCAGAAGGCGATGACCGGCACATCTTCCGGAACGAGCGTCAGGTATTCACCGCGGCGGTAGTGCAGGTACAGGACCGGCTCGTAACGCTTGCGGTCCAGATGCCGCAGGTAGTTGAGCGTCTGGCGTTCGGCGCCGCCACCGGACATGGAACCGATGGTGAACAGGACTCGCGTCTTGGTTGATGACATCAAATTTGACAGTGCCCAGAGCCGATGAAAGAATGTTTGGAACCGTTTGGCCCCTGGACCGTCCCCTCGCCCCCGGCAAAGCACTGTGGAGCCGACCCTCGTTTCGCTGCCTCCGCCCCTGGAACCGTCCGGGAACTGGCTGAGCCGATCCTTGACAGCGCTGCTGAAGCAGCGCCGTTTGCCGACGCGCGTGGCGCGCACGTTGGAGCGAGCCAAGATGGCACTCGGCTCGCCCACCAAGCTCGTGACGATCCAGGGCCTGCGATTCCACGTCCGGCGGCTGACGGCGGACGAATTCTTCGTCCGCGAGGTCGTGGCCGACCGGCAGTATAACCCCGCCGGCTTTGAGATCAATCCAACGGATCAGGTCGTCGATGTGGGCGGAAACGTGGGCGCGTTTGCCATTTGGGCCGGAACGTGCGCCAGCCGGGGACGGGTCATCACGCTCGAACCCGTCGAAGAAAACTTCTCCTTGCTGGTTCGGAACATCCGCCTGAACGGCTTGCCGCAGGTGCTCCCCGTTCGCGCCGCCGTCACGTCGCAGCGCGGCGCCGCGACGGTCTATTTGAGCCCGGAGGGCACGGGAAGCCATTCTCTCCTGGCCGAGTTCGCGGGCCCCTCCCGCGGCGCGCAACACGTCGAGGGCGTCACGCTTCCGGACGTTTTCGAACGTCATCAATTGGACCAGTGTGATTTCCTCAAGCTGGACTGCGAGGGCGCTGAATACGAGATTCTCTACAACTTGCCGCTCGCATGCTTCCGCCGGATCGACAAGCTGGTACTGGAGTACCATACCAAGGCGGGCGAACCCAAGCGGCGCCAGTCGGACGGCTTGATCGAATGCCTGCAAAACGCCGGCTATCGGATCGCCGCCTACACGGATGTGGCGGACACGAATCGGGGTATGATTTACGCGCGGCGCGGCTGAACGGACGCCCGATTGATCGGCCGGCGGCGATCCGCCAAGATAGGCGCCTGCAGCGGTGATCGGCGGCGCCGGACCCGGCGGGCAGCCGCACCCCGAATACAGCCAGGAAGACGTGACCGTGACCGAACCTGCCGCGCGCGGCCCACTGCGCCGTTTCGTCAATCGACTGGAAGTCGACCAAGCGGTCTTCTATGCGCTTTGCCTGCGGGGATGGCAGTTCCTGGCCGGCCCCGTCAGCGTGGTCCTGATCGGTCTGTTCTTCACGCCGGAGACGCAGGGGTTCTACTACACCTTCGCCAGCCTGATGGCGTTGCAGACCTTCTTTGAACTCGGCTTCTCGATTGTCGTGATGAACGTCAGCAGCCACGAGTGGCTGCGTCTGCGACTGGACGAAGGCGGACCCATCGCGGGCGACGCGGAGGCCATGTCACGGCTGGCCAGTCTGGCACGGCTGCTATTTCGTTGGTACGGAACCGCGGCGCTGCTGTTCGTCGTCCTGGTTGGCGTCGGCGGCGAGCTGTTCCTGTCGCGTCAGGCTGCGGCGGGCGTCACGTGGCGCGGGGCTTGGGTTGGGGTGGTCGTGATTCAGGCCGGCCTGCTCTGGTCGTTGCCTTTCAGCGTGCTGCTGGAAGGCTGCGGCCAGATGGCGATCGTCAATCGCTACCGGCTCTACGGGGCCGTGACGGCCAACGTGGCGGTCTGGTCGAGCATCTTGCTGGGCGCGGGCCTCTGGGCGGCGGTGGCCGCGGCCGCGGCTCGGTGGGGGTGGGAGTTGATCCTGCTCTTGGTGCGGTATCGCCGCTTCTTTCAATCCTTGCGACAGGCTTCTCCTCGTTCCCGGCTGGAGTGGAAGACCGATCTCTGGCCGATGCAATGGCGGCTGGCCGTCAGTGGCGTCGTCAGCTACTTTGCGTTTTCGCTGTTCACCCCCGTCATGTTCGACTACCACGGCCCCGCGGTCGCAGGCCAAATGGGCATGACGTGGCAACTGGTGACGGTGGTCCAGGCGGTGGCGCTGGCCTGGGTGCAAGCGCGGGCGCCTCTGTTCGGGCGTTTGGTCGCCAGCCAGGATTTTCGCGAACTGGACCGTGTCTTCTTCCGCCTGACGTGGATCTCGCTGGCGGTCGTCGTGGCCGCCGCAACGGCCCTGGGGTTCGTCGTCTGGGGGCTGTACGTCTGTGAGTTTCGGCTGGCCCATCGCCTGCTCGGGCCGTTTCCCACCGCACTGTTTCTGCTGGCCATCGTCTGCTGCCACGTCCCGGCTTGCCAGGCGTTTTATCTGCGCGCCCACAAGCGGGACCCGTTGTTTGCGGTGAGCGTGGTGGCGAGCCTCCTGGTCGGCGCCGGCGTCTGGTGGTTTGGCAGCCGTCACGGGCCGACGGGAGCGGCCTGGGCCTACCTGGCCGTCGTCGCCTGTGTGGTCTCCCCCTGGCAGACGATGATCTGGTGGCAGACGCGTCGCCGACATCCGGCCCATTCTTCGGCCTCGGCCGCCTGCAACCCGGCGGACGATCGCCCGTTGGAATAGTTGATCACCCGCAGCACATCCGCGGGGCAGATGACATGATCGCCGGAGACATCGAAACTCCCTCGTACGGACAGCGAGAACATTCGCTCCAGCCAAAGCAGCCCGTCGAAGAAGGGGGACTAGCGCCGAGTCGAGCCAGGCAAACAACGGGAAAGAACCATGCCGCGAGGTGCCTGAACGCAGGATGTCACGTCACGTCTCGGCCCGCAGCCATCCGTTCGAGTTCCGCACGACTCACCGGCCGCAGCTCTGGAGAAACTGGCCAAAACCCTCCTGCGGTTCCAATCGCTGAACGACCTGCACGCTTGGCTCGACCGGCACGCCGCCCAGGACGCGTAATGCCTTTCGAGACGGCACAGCGACCAAAGTCGCGAGAATGGGGATTGGCTCTTGCAGCTTCTTTCGCAGTTAGACAAAATGTCCAAATGCGAGTCATTAGCTTGAAGCCGCTGCGTGAGTTCTGGGAGCGACACGCGGATGCGGAACAGCCGTTGCGGCAGTGGTACAAGACGGCTACGTTTGCCGAATGGACCTGCCTGCAGGATGCCAGACGCGACTATCCGCACGCCGATGGAGTCAAGACCCCGCGTGGTGACACGCTCACCGTGTTCAACATCGGGGGAAACAAGTACCGCCTGGTGGCCCGTATCCGATACGACTACCAACTCGTCAACGTTCGCGCAGTCCTGACACATCGGGAGTACGCCGAAGGTCAATGGAAGGAGTGAGCCTTGCGCACGAAAAATTACCTCGACACGCAGCCCTTGCCTACACGATTCGAGCAACTGGTCCAGATGATGCCTCCCCAGGCCGTCCAGGACGAGGTGCAGTACGCGAACACTCTGGAGATCATCGACCGGCTGATGGCCGTTGCCAAGCTGACCAAGGGGCAGGCCTTGTACCTGGAGACCTTGGTACAGTTGGTGCAGGCTTACGAGGCCGAGCACCACGCGATTGACACCACCGGCCTGACGGGACTTGATTCGCTCAAGCACCTGCTGGAAGAGAACCAGATGAACGCCTCGGACTTGGCCCGGCTCTTGGACGTGCATCCGAGCCTGGGGTCCAAAATCCTCAAAGGCCAGCGCTCGTTGACGGTCGATCACATTCGCAAGCTGGCCGAACGGTTCAAGGTCAGCCCCGGTCTGTTCCTCGTCTGACGGACGCGGATTCCGCGGGGGCCATTTTCACGGGACCGACGGGGGCCAGGCCAGCGGCACCCCGAAGTGGCACCCTGAGCGCAAGTCGCCACGGGGCCCGGAACTCCGCTCGCAACTGGAACCCGTAGCTGGCCCCTCCGGTGCCGCGAAAGTGGCCCCTCCTCAGCCCGCGTCCGACAACCCCTGTAGCTCGGCGTCGGTTTGCGGTTCGTTCACCCACCGGAGCCACGGTCGCGGAAGCGGCGGATCGCGGGGCGCGACCAGCCAGCACGGCGCGAGCCCCGCCGCGGGCCGCCGCGCCCAAGCCGAACGCCACCGCCACTGCTCCGCACGCGCCACCAACTGCGCCCGCACCGGATTCCGCTCGACGCATCGCAGCATTGTCAGCAGATGCTCGTCGGACTGGTGTGGAAAAGGGGACAGGTCCAATACTGTTCGGCACGAGATTTGCGCATGCAGTTTTGTTTTCTTTGGCACGCG
>CAYUFW010000037.1:10295-37874 GCA_964443915.1 uncultured Pirellulaceae bacterium | reverse complement strand
CTTGGTCAGCAGGTGCCAGATGATCACCGCCAGACGCCGCATCACCGCCACGCGAGCGATCTTCGACCCGCGTCGCCGCTTGATTTCTTTGTACCAGCCACGCATCTCGCCGTCCCGACGCAGCAGACTCACCACCGCCTGCGCCAGCAGAAAACGCACCAGGCGGCTGCCTTCCTTCGTAATCGATCCCAACCGCTGGCTCTCCCCGCTGCTGCAGGAACGCGGCGTCAGGCCGAAAAAGTTCGCCAGGCTGCGACCGCGGGGGAACCGCTCGATCGGACCGATCCGGCAGGCGATCGCCAACGCCATGAACTGGCTCACACCAGGAATCGTGGCCAGCAACTGGGCATTGCGGTTCGACGCAAAACGCTTCCCAATCTGTTCCTCTACCTGGGCCATCTGCTCGTCCCAACGCTCCCCTTGCACCAGCAATTGGTCCAGCAGCAACCGTTCCAACGGCGGCAGCGCCAGCGTCTTCAGCCACTGTCGAACCTTCTGCGTTTGAAACGTCTTCGTCGGCCGCTCCCACTCCAGATTGTGACGCCGCAGGAGCTTGTGGATTTGGTTCAACGTCTGCGTTCGCTTCCGGACCAAGCGGTCACGCACCTGCGTCAGTTGACGATCTTGCTGCTCCTCCTCGCTGGGGATATGGATCCGCCGTACGCCCTGCACCCGATCGCCTCGCAGCAGACGATCCCGATTGCTCCACAGCAACTCACTCAAGGCGTTCGCATCCCGACGATCCGTCTTCTTGCTCGACCGTTTCATCGGCTGCACCACGATCACATCGCGGCAACATTTGTCCTGCTGCAACCGCTGCACCAGCCAATCCTGAAATCCACACACTTCGAGAATCACCACGTACGCCCCAGATTCACAGGCACCCTGCCCGTGAACCTCCTCCAAGAATACCTCCACCTTCTGGGGTCGTGTGCTCACCTGCCGGCGAAGCACTACCTCCCCAGAATCGTTGCGAAGAGAGACCGTCATCTGCTTGCGGTGCAAGTCAATTCCAAGGTACAACATAACCGGTTCTCCTGGTTCGCCGCCTCTTATGCGGCTGGTAAAAATGTTTAGCGAGCCCCCCAAGGGCTACGCTGTTACTCCCAGGAGAACCTTACTTCACTTCTTTCATGGAATCAGAACAGGAGGTAGGCCGGAACAAGTCCGCGCCGTTCCGGCACACTGAACGGATCGAGAACCATCCGACTCACTGCCGGAACCGCGCGGACTTGTTCCGTCCTACGAAATGTCTTGCCTCATGCCCGCCACCTTGAAAACACTCACCTTGGGCTGCAAGGTCAACCAGTACGAAACGGAATTCGTGCGCGAAGCGCTGGCGGGACTCGGCTACGGCGACGCGGCCGGTGGCCAGCCGGCGGACCTGATTGTGGTCAACACCTGCACGGTGACCGCCGAAGGCGACGCCAAGAGCCGCCAGGCCATTCGCCGGCTGGCGCGCGAGAATCCGGGGGCGCGGATCGTGGTCATGGGCTGCTACGCCACGCGGGCGCCGGACGAAGTGGCCGCGTTGCCGGGCGTGACGGACGTAATTGCCGACAAACGCGAATTGCCCGACTGGCTGGGCCGGTTCGGCGTGGCCGATGTGCCCGCCGGCATTTCACAGTTCCAGGGCCGCAGCCGGGCATACGTCAAGGTCCAGGACGGCTGCCTGCTGCGCTGCAGTTACTGCATCATCCCCCACGTGCGTCCGCCGCTGACCAGCCGGCCGTTGCCGGAGATCCTGGACGAGGTTCGCCGACTGCGGGACAACGGCCACCGCGAGATCGTGCTGACCGGCATCCACCTGGGGCATTACGGCGTGGAGCAGAACTGGCACAAGCCGAAAGCGGAGTGGCTGCGGCTGTCGCACCTGGTCCGGCAGATTGCCTGCATCGAGGGCGATTTCCGGGTGCGTCTCTCCAGCCTGGAGGCGACGGAGGTGACCCGCGAGCTGGTGCAGGTGATGGCCGACCACCCCGACAAGATCTGCCCGCACTTGCACGTGTGCTTGCAGAGCGGATCGGACGCCGTGCTGCGGCGGATGCGGCGCCGCTGGTCGGCGCGGCTGTTCCTGGACCGCTGCGAACTGGTCCGCCGCTGGCTGGACCAGCCGGCGTTCACCACCGACGTCATCGTCGGCTTTCCAGGCGAAACGGACGAGGACTTCGAGCAGACTTGCCGGCTGGTCCGCGAGGCGGGATTTTCCAAAATTCACATTTTTCCGTTCAGCCCGCGGCGCGGCACGCCGGCGGCCCAGATGCCGGACCAGGTATCCGACCGGGTCCGCTCGGAACGCGGCAAGCAGTTGGCAGCGATCGAAGGCGAACTCCGCGAGCGGTACTTCCGCAGCTTGATTGGCCGGAACCTGCGCGTCCTGCTGGAAGCCCGCAGCGACACCACCGCCGAGCACGCCGTAGGAACTTCGTGCCGCTACGCGCCGGTGGTGGTTCCCGGCAGCGCCGGGTTAGGTAAACTAGTACACGTCGTGGCCCGCGACGTGATCCAGGGGCCGCGCATTTGGGCGCTGCCGATTTGATCTTGGAGTGCGGCGCCTTGTCGCCGCGTTGGCTGAACGCCAACAGCGCCGCGAATGACGGCCAAGAACGACGGCCCGAACCCGCCCAGTCCAATGAAACGCGACGTCGGGTCCAAAGCGGCGACAAGGCGCCGCACTCCAAATTGGCGGCGCCTCCGTGCCGTGTTACAGTAGGTCACCTCGAGAAGGCGAAAGAACTGGCCTGGACTCGGCCGAAAGGAGGGAATGAAATGCTACACGCTGTCATCATGGCCGGCGGAGCCGGCACGCGATTCTGGCCGGCCAGCCGCAGGGCGCGTCCCAAGCAACTGCTGGACTTGGCCGGCGAACAAACCATGATTCAAGCCACCGCGGAGCGGCTCGGCGGCCTCGTGCCGCCCGAACGCGTCTTGGTGGTCACCAACCGGGTCCTCGTCGAGCCGATCGCCGAGCAACTGCCCGAGTTGCCGCGGGAGGCGATCATCGGCGAACCCTGCAAGCGCGACACGGCGCCGTGCATCGGGCTGGCATCGGCGCTGGTCGCGCGCCACGACCCGCAGGCCGTCACGGTCGTGATGCCGGCGGACCAGGTGATTCATCCCGCCGAGCGATTTCAGCAGGCGATCGCGTTTGCCGTCCAACTGGTCGAACAACAGCCCGAACGGATTGTCACGTTCGGGATCAAACCCTCCTACCCGGCCGAAACCTTCGGGTACATTGAACGCGGCGAACCGATTCCGCGGTCCGCAGGCGGCGGTGAGCGGGAGACTCCGCCGACCTTCGCCGTGCGGAAATTCCACGAAAAGCCCTCGGCGCAGGTAGCGCAGCAGTACCTGGATGCCGGCAGCTACTACTGGAATTCCGGAATCTTTGTCTGGCGGCCGGCGACCATCATGGCGGCGCTGGAGCGGTTCGAGCCCGAGATGTACGGCCACATCGCGGCCATTGCCGCTGCCTTGGGCTCGGACGAGTACCCGGCCGTCCTGGAGCGCGAGTTTGCCGCAATCCAAGGCAAGTCCATCGACTATGCCGTGATGGAAAGGTACGATCCAGTCGTCGTGGTCGAAGCCACGTTCGCGTGGGACGACGTGGGCAGTTGGCAGTCGTTGCCCCGCATGCACGGCGCGGATGCGGACGGCAACACGATCGTCGGCCGGCACGTGGGAATCCGCACCAGCGGGTCGATCGTGCGGACCGACGCTCGGCACCTGGTCGTCACCCTCGGCGTCCAAGACCTGATCGTCGTCCACACGCCCGACGCGACGCTGGTGGCCAACAAGCATGACGAGGAATCCATTCGGCAAGTCGTGAAGTGGCTCCAAGAGCATGGCTGGAACGAGTACCTCTAACGACGCCTTTCCCGCTGCCGGCCGGCTGGCCGGGATCGACTTCGGCACGGTGCGTATCGGCGTCGCGGTGACCGATCCCGACCAGCGGCTGGCCAGCCCGTACGAGATCTACCAGCGCCGCAACCCGACCGCCGACGCGGAGTACTTCCGGCGTTTGGTGCGGGAAGAACGCATCGTCGGGTTTGTCGTGGGCCTGCCCGTACTGGCCAGCGGCGACGAGAGCCAGAAATCGGCCCAGGCCCGCGCGTTCGGCGAGTGGCTCCACGACCTGACGGGCCTGCCCGTGCGGTTCTACGACGAGCGCTACACCTCGGTGCTGGCAGACCAGTCGCTGCTGGATGCGCAGCTGACCCGCAAGCAGCGCAAAGCCCGCTTGGACAAAGTCGCCGCACAAATCATCCTGGCGGCCTATCTGGAGTCCCGCAGCCACGGCGATCCGGGGGCGCTTTCTTAGCGGCACTTGGTCACAACGGAGCCAAGGGCGGACAAGGCGAGTCGGGTGCCGCGGCCACGGGTTGGCCGTTGGTAGCTGTCAAGCCTCGTTGCCAAAGGGTACAATTCCGGAAGCGAGCTGGTTTCGCGCCGCACCGCAGAAAGGCTTTCAGGCAGCCTCTTCGCGGATGGTTGCTTCCTTTCTTCAGGAGGGCGCGTGTGCTACTGCCTCCCCTTCGGAATCTGGTCACGATTGCCCTGACGGCAGAAAAGTGAGGAAAGCCATGAATCGGAAGACCTGTGCGGGTGTTTTCGTCCTGCTCTGGGTGTGTGGGATTGCGTTCGCGGACCGGGGGTGGATCACGCCGAGGCCCTTGCCGCCGCCACCAGTGGATGACGACGTGGCTCCGGCGCCCGACGACAGTGACGTGTCCCCGACGCCCCCAGACGATGTTACGCCCCCTCCTCCGCCGAAGCCGGACACCGACTGGAAACCAGGCCCCTACCGCGCCGAACCCGTGAAGGTCGAGGAGCCCAGCCAAAAGGCGGTGATTGCCTGGAACGGGCGCGAAGAGATCCTCGTGCTTTCGACCGACCTAAAAACCTCGCGGCAGACGAAGCTCCTCGAAGTCATGCCGTTTCCCGGTGAGCCCCAGGTCGACAAAGGTGATGTCGAACTGTTCGACAAGGCCGTCAAGCTGCTGAAAAGCAAGAATCGCATCCGCGTCGGGGGGCGGCTTCTGGGGGCGGCGCCGGCTGGCGAAATCACGCTGGAAAAGAAGATCGGAGCGCATCACATCTCCGTTGCGCATGTCCTCGACGAGAAGGGATTTGTCGCGTGGGTGGAGGAGTACTTGAAGACCAAGCTTGGGGCGGACATCAGACCGCTGATTAACGACACGACCAGGGAGGTGATCGGCGAGTACCTCCGCGACGGCTTCAAGTACTTCTCGTTCGACATCATCGATGCCAGTTCGGAGCTGGCCACCAACGACGCCATCCGCTACCGGTTTCCGACGAAGTACCTTTACTTCCCTCTGCGGATCAGCCGCAGTGGCGGGGTGGGCGACACCAAGATCCAGTTGGCCGTTCTGAGTTCGGGTCTCTTGAACCAGTACCGCGGGCTTTCGAGCGACGCGATCCAAGCGAAGTACAAACCGGCCACGCTCTCGGCGGGCGAACTCCGCGAACTCAACGGCGAGATCGCCGAGTTGTTCGGCGACCAGCCGGCACAACTGCGGCTGTGGGAGATCGAGGGACCGTTGGCCGGGTTCCGGGGCGATCTGCAGGTCTCCGACAGGCCGCTGCCAAGCCCCAATGAATCCGATCAGGCCGATGTCCCCGCCCCGACTCCGAATACTCCCGCCGATCCCGGTTCCTCCACTCCGGTTACCGTCACCGGTTGGGTCGTTCACAAGGATTCAACCAGCCGGACCGGCTATCGCGGCCTGGAGAACGTCCGGCAAGTCTGGAGATCCAAGGACGACGCGGCCCAGGGACGGCGCGAAACGCGCACGGGCAAGGCGGGATCCTACTCGTTGTCGCTTCCGCCGGGCGAGTACTTGGTCGACCTTGAACTTCCAGCCAAGTGGCAAAAGACGACCGATCAGCCGGTCACGGTCAAGGAAGGCATGAAGGCCAAGTTCTTTACTGCCGAGGAATTGGTGCGCGAGAAGGTCACCGTGCGCGGCGACGTCGTGACTCGTTCCCAAGCCGACCCCAACCGCTTTGTCGGCGTACCCGGCGCCCGGCTCGATTGGAGCTATCGCTCGGAAACGGGGCAACTCGTGCGACTTCGCCCCGTGCCGACCGACGCGGCTGGCTCCTTCTCGCTGGAACTCTACCCGAGCAGCCAGCCGTATCGGGTGTCGGCGCGCGCCGAGGGATTCTCCGACAGCCGTCAACTCGAAGTCACCGTGCGCGGCGGCATGCGCGACGTCGAGTTGGAGCTTGCGCGACTGCCGCAGCCCCTGAAACCGGATCCCCAGCCCGTTCCGGACCCCGTCCCTGTTCCCGTTCCTGTCCCTGTTCCTGTCCCGAACGTCCCATTGACAGTCGTGGCCTTTGACGGCGTGCAGCCCGTTCCCACTGCGATGGTCCGGCTGAACCACCAGGCGCTCGGCGCTGTTCCAGGAGGTTTGACGGACAAGACCGGCAGGTTCCGCACGGAACTGCCGCCGGGGCAGGTCTTCATCCAAGTCACCAAGGCCGGTTACAAACAGGGGCTCGGAGCCGCCGTGCTTGGCGAGAACATGGTCGTCGCCAAGGTGCAGTTGAAGCAGGCGGGTGTTCAGGTGACTTTCCAGGTTACGCAGGACGGCCAGCCGCTTGCGGGTGCCCGGATTTCCTTGACCCAGGCCGGCCGACCCGTCGGCGAGGCTCAGCCGGCCGGCGCGGGCAAATACACAATTCAGTTACCGCCGGGCGACTACAGCGCCCGCGTCACCAAGGGCCGCCTGGGCACGAACCAGTCGTTTACCGTCCCGTCCGGTGGTGCTATCACCGTCGGCGTGCAGTTCGGCGGAGGACGGGATGGAATGCCCACGCGGTGAGTGCATCATCTCCCCAGGAGCGGAGGTAGGGCCATGGCAAGAGGGGCTTTTTCGGCCGTTTTGTTGGGGCCGGTGGCGGGCTTCGTTTTCGTTCTCTCGTGCGCCTTGGCACCCGCCGCGGACGACCCGGCGAAAGAGGCCGCCATAGAGGGCTTGGTTCGGCGAGCGAGCAGTCTTTACCTCCCGCCGGTCCAGCGGCTCCCGTGGCAAGAATTCCAGGACCGGACATCGCTTCCCTACCAGCAAGAGCAGGAGGAGTACCTCCGCAAGGTCAAGGAGGTCCCCGACACGCCGGATCGCGATGCCATTATTTCCCGGATTTCCTACGAGTTCGCTGATGCCTGCAGCACGAAGTACCTGCTCCTGGGCAAACAGGCGATTGCCGCGCGAAACTTCACCTACGCGCGCAACTACCTCGGGCACTTGTATATTCCCGACGGCTACTGGTCGGCTGAGAAGAAGCAACTGGTCAAGGAAGAGAAGTTCCTGCAGCGGAAATGCGAGGGACTGAAACTCTACTACGGGGCCTACATCGACGCCCATGAGTACGTGATGGACCGGGTCGACGGGGTTGCCAAACGATTGGCGCAGCGGCGATGGTCCTGTCCGGGATGGTCCGGAAAAAAGACGATGGTCGGCGTGTGGATCGACTATGCCGATCCCCGAAGTCTGCTCAGTGAGTATGAGCGGAAGAGGCTCGCCGAGTGGCGCACGTACCACGATCAGTTCGCTTCCACCGCCGGCTGGAAACGGGAGCGGGATCTTCCGCACGACCCGACTTGGTACTTGCACTTGAATCTGAGTTGGGTCGTTTCTCGCGACCCGCACAAGCACTACCCGGAAAAGGGTTACTTCGGCGTAAGCATCAGCGGCCTCTACCACGGCGGTTCCGCGAGCGAATACATCAAAACGCACCTGAGATCGATCACCCCGGAACACTATCCCCACATCGAGGTCACCTCCGGCAGAAACTGGGCGTTGTTCATGGACACGAAGCTGGTTCAAGCCAAACTGCTTCTGATCCGGACGCCCAAGGGTTACCTGTACATCGGGATTCACAACCACTTGCCGTCGGGGCTGGACGATGACGGCGAACGGCAGGTCAGCAGGGAGATGCTCAACCTTGCCGCCGACGAGTTGGTCAAGGCCCTCGCGGGCGACATCCCGGGCGAAGAGCAAGACGAAACGCCGCTCGACGTTCCGCCCCAACTGGCCGTCAGAGCCATCGATCCCGCCACAGGCAACCCCGTCGAGTTTCTGGAACTGAAACCGAAGGGAAGCAAGTTCGACCACTGCCGCATCGAAGTCGCTTTCCGGGACGGCGACGATCAGCCCATCGCCGGTGCCAAGATCCTGTTTCCCAAGCCGCCCATCGGTGGCCTTTCCGCCCAGGAGGTCACCACCGGTGCGGACGGCAAGGCAGCGGTCGAGTACACGGCCCCCAGCGAAGAAGAACTCAAGAAGCAAGGCAAGCTGGTCTTCGAGCAGTACCTGGCCGTCACGGAAGCGAAGACGGGGCTCAAGGGCGACATCGTGATCACGACCCGCAGCGACGAGAAGTCCGTGGTCGCGGAACTGGCGTACCCCATCGTGCCCGCGCACCGATCGTATGGCGACGTCATCCGACTACGGTTCAACGTGGCCGCACGGCCGGATGGCCAGCCGCACCGCGCAGTCGCTTACGTCAAGAACGAGTCGGGCAGCCTCACCTGCGATTTCCAGATCGAACGGCCAAAGGTCGAATGGGATGTCGAGCCCGAAACCACATACACGCTGGTGTATCGCTGGTTGGGTCCAGCGGAACTGGAGAAACCCGAACCCGAGATCGTCACGATCGAGCTTCCGCAACTGAAACTCCGGGAATCGGTGGAACTGTCGGTCGGCGTGGACCTGGGAATCAAGGAAGTCCGCAGGCGCGGCGGCCCGATGACGCTGCCGCTGATGCACGAGGCGCTGGACGTGGTTGTCGAGGACGCATTCCACAAAGACGCGGCCTTGGACAAACTGTTTAGCGCCTACGATCTGCAGCCTTCCGTGACGATCGACCTATTGAGTTTCCAAGCCGCGCAAGTCAGCCCTGCCGAGAACGGTCTGATCAGCTCGATTCTCAGCCACTTTGACGTCCCTGGCGGCGTCGAATCCTGCTACCCCTGGTCGCTTCCCGTGGGAACGGCCAAACGTTCGGCCACGCACGCGGACGAGTGGATCATGATCGACAAGCACTGGAAGAACAAACAACAAAAAGGATATCCACCGGATTACGTCTTTCCCGGCGTCCAGCTCATGAATCGGGGCAACTATACGTTCGACGTAGCACTGGGCTTCGGGCTCCACGACGCCGGCAACAAGAACAACTCGAAAGAAGTGGATTTCGTCGTTACCGAGTACCAGACCTACGAACTCCAGTCGTTTCGCACGGTCCAGTTGCCTTGTATCGAAACGCTGATCCGCGGCGCGGTCAGTCTCGCAGGAGGCATCGAGAAACTGCCTGGGCTCGTCAAGCTGTCCGCCCAGGTCGACACCACGCTCGGCATCACGGATGTCGGCATCGCACTCAAGGAAGGGAGGAAGAAGGACGCCGTGCTCGGATGCGTTGGATTGTACGCGGGCGCAGCGGGTGCGATGCCGGGGGTCTCTGATGCAGGCAAGTCCCTGGCCGAGATTACCTCGGTCACCCTCTACGCCCACGAAGCCATCCAACGTTCATGGGAAGCCACCGTCGCTCCCGCGGAGAGGACTGTGTCCGAGACGGGACAGCAGGTCCGCACGACGTCCGGCGATGGCCTCGCCGAGGGGCTGGAATTCACTCAACTTCTGCTCCAAGGTTTTGGGAACCAGTCGCTCGTGTGCCTGGAACGTCCCACGTTGACGACCTTCGAGGCCTTTCTCGCCGACGGAACGCCGATCACGCCCATACCGCCGAAACTGTTCGGCGGCGACATCGGGCGGGGCCAGCGAATGAGAACCAGTGACCGCTTTGTCGTCATTGGGTTGCAGCGAGACGAGGCCGTTCTGCTTCGATTGTCAGGAAGCAGCGGAACTGGCCGTCTTATCACCGTCACCCCAAAAGCCATCGAAGCACTTCAATACCCGAGTGGTGACTGGAAGGCGGAAATTCGCGTTGACGGCTCCGGCAAGGCAGTATTCGCCAACAGAAAGCTCGTCGACTGGCAACGCGACACGAGCGTCTTGCCCGGCGGGGAAGTCCCCGGTCCGGCGCAGCCCGACACGACTCCCCCGTCGGCGGATGTCGCTCCGCCGGGGACTCCCTCGGACAAGCCACGGCCCGGACCTTCGCCTGGGCCAAGACCGTCTGCCGACGGTTTCGCGGGCGCGTGGCGAACTAATTTCGGCACCCTGCGGCTAACGATCGACGGCCACAAGGTAACCGGCACGTTCGGCGACAGCGGCCGCGTCACAGGGGAGCTTTCGGCCGATGGGAAGCAACTCTCCGGCCGTTGGAGCGAGGGCCCCACGCACCGGCCGCCGGACGCGGGACGGTTCATTCTCACGCTCTCCGCCGACGGCAAGGCTTTCGACGGACGGTTCAGCTATGGCGACAAGGATCCGCAGATGCCCTGGAAAGGTACGCAGCTTCGCTGAGCGAGAGTTGCCGCGCGTGCTAACCGAACTCGAAGCAGGCTTGCTGATCGGCAAGCGTCGACGTCCCCAGGCAGCGACCGGAAACCCCCTTCCTGTCTCGGCAACAAACCCGCGTGTCTTCTACTTTGATTCCATGGGGAAGTCGAACGTATTGCTTCCGGGCTTGACCTCGACTTTCAGGTCTGCTTCTTCGCCGTATTTGGCGGGAATGGGCATCGGCCCCGGTTCCCCGTCGGGCCAGGCGATGATGACCGTGGCGGGACCCACCTTGGTCCCACTCACGCCGTGCGTATACATCAACTTGTAGGTCCCGTCGCCGCCCGTGGTCCCGACCGCCGGGCGGCCTGTGTCCGGAAAGAACTGGACGTTGACGCCCGCCAGCGGTTTCCCGTCGAGCGTGACCGTGCCCCGCACCTCTCCCAGGTCGGGGAGATCTCCCCGGCCGCAGCCAACGGCGCCCAGGAACAGGGCGGAGAAAAGCAGAATCAACGCCGACCTCGACGCGACTGTCATCGCAAACTCGCTTTCTGCTGGAATGAAAAGGCCGCAATCAGTAACTACCCACCGGCTGGCCGTCGTTCTTGGCACACAGGCGCTGGAGGAGGGTACCGACCCACGCGCCGTTCATCACGGTTGCGCTGGGACTGTAGCCCGTGCTCCATCTGTAGTCGATGTTCTCGCTGATGAAGCGCACGGAGCCGTCGCACAACGCGAATTGAACGCCACCGGGGTGCTGACTGTGAAAACCGCGCGTCTGATGAACGCGATTGGCAAGGGTCCAATTGATGCCGTGGTAAGGAATTCCCACAGCAGCCAGGATCGAACGGTTGCGGCTGCTGTAGCCGCTGACTTGCGGACTGAACCCCAGCGCGTTTGCGGCGCCCACGTTCAAATTGTAGCTGCGAAAACTCCGTTCCCCGAACATGAACGTTTGGCTGGTGCCGTCCGTGATGTCGCGAAACCTCGTATCGGAGTTTTGAAAGAAGACGCCGGTGGGCGGTCCATAGTCGACGGGGTTGACCGGCGGGGTCGTGCTCACGCTGCTGCACGCCACCCCAACGTAATTCGACTTGGCGATGGCGATAATGTCCGTCCCGTTGCTCGTGACGTACTTGCGGTAGTGGCGGGCATTGGCGTCCGCGGGATTGTCGGCGTGCGATTCACTAAAGTTGTTCAGCGCGGGACCGGGATCGGACGGACAGACAAAGGTTGACAGGGGAGTCTGCAGAGCGGCCCGCCCGTCGGTCGTCGCCAGGTTGGCGTGCAAGGTGCGATTTCCCACATCCAACTGACTGAACAACTGGGCCTGTTCGATGAACGGCAGCAGCATGGCACCCCAACTCCACACCGACTGTTCCAGAGTTCCCTCTTGCGTCGGCGCCGGAAAGTTGGTGATGTAGCCGGCGGGAAATGTGCGATAGGTGTCTGAATAGTTGTAAACCCCCACCGCCAGTTGCTTCAGATTGTTGACGCACTGTGACCGCCGAGCCGCTTCGCGCGCGGCCTGGATCGCCGGCAAGAGCAACGCCACCAAGATGCCGATGATGGCAATCACCACCAGCAATTCCACCAGAGTAAATCCCCCTCGTCTCGAAGACCGCATGCCAGGAACCCCCCAGAAAAGAAAGCATAGGTACACACAAAAATCTCGTAACGAGATATCTGCTTGGAGATCTGCTTGGAGACCTGCTTGGCGACCCGGTTGGCGACCCCAGAAGTGGGCCGCCCGAACATGCATCTTCATCAAATCTTAACGAAGACCGTAGGATGTGTCAATGGTTTTATCAAGAATCTCGCGGGTACGGATCAGGACCCATTTGGCGAGCGCTGTCGCAACGCCGTGCCCTCACCCCCCGGCCGCAACAGGCGCCGGCTTGGGCTTGATGAACAGGACTTCCGCTGGATCGATCCACCCCGACCGCAGGTCCACCCGGAACCAGCCTTCGCTGTTCTTCTCATGGAAGCGGACGGGTGACCGTTTGCCGAACTCCTTCAGATCGTACTGCGCCCACGTCTTGCCCATGTCGGGCGAAATGATGATTCCCGTGTTGTAGGGCGAGGCCGTGGCATAATGAGCGGCCAGAATCACGCCATCTTGAATGATCATGTTGGCGCATTCGTATTCCGGGTTGAACAGCATCGTGTGCTTTTCGGGAGAGGGGATGTCGGGCGGGGCACAGCGGAACAGGCCGCGGTCGTGCGGCTGGGGACCGTTCGCGTCGGCGATCCAGTAGGCCTGGCCGTCGACAAAGTTGATGCCGCCGGCCTTGTAGCGGGTGTTCAGACTGGCCGTCACGATGACCTTCCACGCCCATTGGTCCTGTTGGGCGTCATACGTGCCTCGCAACCAGTGGCATTCCTTCCCCTCCGGCCGATCGGCGTCCCCCGTACACGCGTAGAACGCGTTTTCCGCCGGGTTGTACGCGACGCAGTGAATGTGGCGGGCGATCACCGGGTTGTCGGGATTGCCCAGCAGCGTGCCGGTGCGGCCTCCGCCCGGGCCGCCGTTGTCCTGGTAATTTGGATTCTGGCCGAACGCATACGCGATTTTCACCGTCTGCCCGTTGTCGGCCGAGTAGTAGATGTTGACGGGCGTGGCGCCGCCGCGCACGTTGCCGTAATTCCCCCACACCAACATCTCCACGCCGTTCACATCCCAGGAGCAGACGCCGAACAGCGGGCAGAAATACCAGCCGGGGTTGGCGGGATTCTGCGGTTTGTGTGGGAGGTAGTCAGCCCCCTTGGCGTCCTTGACCGTGATGGGCTTGTACGTTTTCAGGTTGTCGGTGCTGAGGTACAGCTGCGTCTCCGTGGCGAAGACGATGTTCCCGTTCTTGAGAATGCGGCTGAACGTGATCCGCCCGGCGTCGGCAAACGCGAGGCGATGCGGCCAGGTCCGGCCGTTGTCCTCCGAGAGAACAAGCGTTTCCGCCTCGCGGCCGAACGCCTTATTGTCGCGATGCGATTCGATGTACGGCCCCGGCGGCTGCAGGCGGTACCAGAAATGGGCGGTCTCGCCGGCTTTGGACTCGGGCACGCTTGGGTCGGCGCCCAGTCCGATTGCGACAAACATCAAGATCCCGCCGATCGCAGCCGCGGTGAAGTCCAGGAACCAATGGCCAGTCGCTCGTCGTTGTGGCGTCATTCGGTCAGCCCTTTCGTGTTGAAGAGTCCCAACTGGAAAACGTCGAAGACAACGGGCATCATCTTAGCAGACGTGCATCGCCGTTTCGACCAGGGCTGGTAGCAAGGTTCGTGAGGCGGGTGCATAATTCTCCAAGGCGGTCGGGGGAACGTAGTCCGATTCGATGAAACGTGAGGTAACCATGACCAATCGCAGTGTGATTCTGATGGCTGGCGTCCTGATTCTGGCGTGCCGCGGGGCGACGGCTGGCACTTTGGTTGTCGCCGGCAATGGCAGCGACGCTAATCCCGGCACCGAGGAAAAGCCCTTTGCCACGCTGGAGCGGGCGCGGGATGAAATCCGGAAGATCAAAGCCGCCGGGCCGCTGCCGGCCGACGGAATGACTGTCGAAGTGCGGGGCGGCACGTACGAGCTGGCGCGGCCGCTGGAATTGTCGGAGGCGGACAGCGGCGGCGAGAACGCACCGATCGTGTATCGGGCGCGCCCCGGCGAAGTCGTGAAGATCGTCGGCGGCCGCGTGGTGACCGGCTGGCAGGCCGTCTCCGATCCGGCCATCCTCCAACGTTTGGATCCCGCCGCCCGCGGCCAGGTCTTCCAGGCCGACCTCAAGGCGCTGGGCATCACCGATCTACAAGGCATCAACGACGCCAGAACGTACCAGTCGGATCCCGGCCTGGAACTGTTCTTTCGGGATCAGCCCATGACGCTGGCCCGCTATCCGAACACCGGATACATGCGGATGGCGAGCGTTTTGGACGCGGAGGGGAAACCACAGAAGGGGGACGTCACGACGGCGGAGGGCAAGTTCGTGTGCGACGACCCGCGCCCGGCACGGTGGGCCAGCGAGAAGGACATCTGGCTGCACGGATTCTGGGTCTGGGACTGGGCCGACCTGCGAATTCCGCTGGCCAGCGTGGATGCTGCGGCCCGCACCATCAGCCTCGGTCCTTCGCCGGGCCGCACCTTCCATCTCCGTGCCGGGCGGTGGTTCTACGCCGAAAACGTGCTGCCGGAACTCGACAGCCCCGGCGAATGGTACCTGGACCGCGACAGCGGCATCCTTTACTTCTGGCCGCCCGCCGCGCTCTCCGAGGGGCAAACTGTCGTGTCGGTCGTGCGCGACCTGATCCGTGCCAACGACGTCTCGCACGTCACCTTCCGCGGTCTGCTGATCGAAGCCGGGCGCGGCAGTGCCCTGGTCGTCAAGGGCGGCACGGGCATGCGCGTGGTGGCCTGCACGATTCGCAACATGGGCAACTGGGCCGTCAAGGTCTACGGGGGCGCCCGGCACGGCGTCGTCGGCTGCGACGTGTACCAGATGGGACAGGGCGGCATTCATCTCGAAGCCGGCGACCGCAAGACGCTGACGGCTGCCGGACATTACGCCGACAACAACCACATCCACCACACCGCCCGCTGGGACCCGGTTTACCAGCAAGGGATCACGGTCTTCGGCGTCGGCAACCGGGCCACGCACAACTTGATTCACCACGTGCCCCATATCGCCATCGGCTTCACGGGCAACGACCAGACCATCGAATACAACGAGATCCACACCGCGGTCTTCCAGTCCAACGACGCCGGCGCGATCTACACGTCGCCGCCCGACGAAACATGGTCCATGCGCGGCCACAAGATCCGCTTCAACTACCTGCACAACATCCACGGCTTCGAGGGCAAAGGCTGCCTGGGCGTGTACCTGGACGACTGCTTCTCGTCCGCCGACATTTCCAGCAACATCTTCTACGACGTGGCCACCGCCATCCTGATCGGAGGCGGGCGCGACAACCTGATGACGAACAACCTGTTTGTGAAGTGCGGCCGGGCGTTCAGCATCGACGCGCGGGGCCTGGGCTGGGCCAAGGGCGTCGGCACGTTCGCGACCAAGGAACTGCACGACCTGAACTACAAGCAGCCGCCTTGGTCGGTCAAGTATCCCGAGCTGCTGAACATCTTGGAGGACGAGCCGCTGGCCCCCAAGGGCAACGTCATGGCCCGCAACATCTGCTGGGGCGGCCCGTGGGGTTGGACCGAGCCGAAGGCCCTGCCGGGCGTCAAGTTCGAGGACAACCTGATCGATGTTGACCCGCGGTTTGTAGGCCAGGTGCCGGCCGATTTCCGCCTGGCGGAAGACTCGCCGGCCCGGAAGCTCGGCTTCCAACCCATTCCCTTCGACAAGATCGGCGTGTACCCGAGCGAGGACCGGGCCTCCTGGCCCGTAGAACCCGCGCCGCGCCGTGCGTCCGCCGGGCCTGCGCCAGCTCCCTCATCCAACTAGCCCCCAACGGTTTTTTTCCATGCCGTTTGCGATGTCGCGTGGCGCGGGGACTTGCCCTGGTTCTGTGGTCCACGTAGGATGGCACGCATGGCATTACCGCAACGTGTTCCGAGACTGACACCTGCCGAGTACTTGGCCAAGGAACGAGCCGCGACGTATCGCAGCGAGTACTTCGACGGCGAGATGTTTGCCATGGCGGGCGGGTCGCCACGCCACAGCCTGATCAAGGTCAATGTCGTCAGCGAACTCCGCGCACGGTTGAGACACTCGCCCTGTACCGCCTACGACAGTGACTTGCGCATCCTCGTGGCCCGGACGGGGCTGTACACCTACCCGGACGCCAGCGTGATTTGCGGTCCGCTGGAATTCGAGGACGAACAGCACGATAGCGTGCTCAATCCGACGTTGGTCGTGGAAGTCCTCTCGGAATCCACCGAGGCGTATGATCGCGGCAAGAAATTCAGCCACTACCGCCAGATTCCGGCCCTCCGCGAGTACCTGCTGGTGTCGCAGGAGGAACCGAAGATCGAACGCTTCCTGCGGAACGACGACGGGAGTTGGACGCTCACGGAGGCCGCCGGCTTGGACAGCAACCTCCCGTTGCCCGCGCTGGGCATCAAGATCGCGTTGCGAGAAGTCTACGACAAGGTGGATTTCTCCGCACCGCCCGCAGCCGAGGCGCAGGTCGCTTTGGATAGCACGTGACTCCGCGAGCCCGCAAGGAGGCTTGCACGGCCGCCCCGTGTGGCACGGCCTGCTCGTTGGCCGTGAGAGCCGGCGAGGGGCGCAAATCGCCCGACGCCGTCTCGACGGGCCCGCAGCGGACCGTAGCGTAAACCTCTCGCTGGCAGGCTTCGGTCGCACTTCAGGCACTGCCAACAAGTAGGCAGGGCCATTCGGCAGGGCCACGCCTGTCACAGTTCCCAGCCCTGGCGGTATTCGCGGCGGACGAAGGCGTTGGCTTCGGGCAGGTTGGTGACCTTCATGTTCGTCGCGTCCCACTCGATCCGCGCATCGACGCGTTTGGCGATGTTGCCCAGGCAGCAGATCTCGGCCAGCGGGCCGGAGTAGGCGAAATCGGCGCCGGCCGGGTCGCCGCTCTTGCAGGCCCGCACCCAGTCCATCTCGTGCGAGCCCTGCACGCGGGGCAGCGTCTTGTCCGGCAACTTGGCCTCCTTCATCTTGGCCTCGGGAACGATCCGCGGGCTGTTGCCGTACACGCCGGCCATGATCGTGCCCTTGGTCCCTTTGTAGAACACGCCGCCTTCGGCCGGCATTTTGCGGCCGTCCTCCAGGTCCGCCGGGCGCGGCGGGCGCGTGCCTTCGTACCACGTGAGCTTCAGCGGCGGGAATTCGCCCCGCGCGGGGAATTGATAGGTGACGATGGCCGACAGCGGGTGGACTTCAGGCGTGTTGCCGCACGAGGTTGCGTCGATGCTGGTCGGCGGGCAGAGCTTCAACGCCGAGCAAACCGGGTCCAGCGTGTGAGCCCCGCGGTCGCCCATCATGCCGCTGCCGAAATCCCACCAGCAGCGCCAGGTGCGCGGATGGTAGGCGCGGTGGTAGGGCCGCATCGGGGCGGGGCCGATCCACAAGTCCCAATTCAGGTTGGCCGGCAACGGCGGCGTTTCCTGCGGGCGCACGGACCATTGCGAACTCCAACTCGCATGGCCCCAAGGATAGTAGGACAAGTCGCACCAGGCGTCCACTTCGCGGACTTCGCCGATCACGCCGGCCCAGATCCATTCGCAGGCCAGCCGCAGGCCGTCCATCGAATGGCCCTGGATGCCCAACTGCGTGGCCACTTTGGCTTCCTTGGCGGCCTGGGCCAGCATCCGCGCTTCGTACACGTTGTGCGTCAGCGGCTTCTGGCAGTACACGTGCTTGCCGGCGCGCATCGCGGCCATCGAAATCACGGCGTGCGTGTGGTCGGGCGTGGCGATCACCACGCCGTCGATGTCCTTCTGCTTGTCCAGCATCTCGCGATAGTCGACGTAGACCTTGGCCTGCGGATAGCGGTTGACCGTACCTGCGGCGTAGCTCGGATCCACGTCGCACAGCGCGACGATGTTTTCCGATTCGACGTTCCGCAGGTTGCCCGCGCCCATGCCCCCGATGCCGATCCCGGCGACGTTCATCCTGTCGCTGGGCGCGATCTGGCGCGGCCCGCCCAAGACGTGCCGCCGGACGATCAGGAACGTGGCGGCGGAACCGGCCGCGGCGGCCGATCGTTTGACAAACTGGCGACGGTTCAAGTTTCCGGTCATGAGCGGGCTCCTGTTGCCTCGGTGGGCGAGAGATCTGCTTGGCACGGCCTAAATCGCCATGCCATCCGTGGGGACTCTGGGTCTGGAACTACTGGTTCATCTCGTCGATGATTCTCTGCGTTTGCTCCGTGGTCCAATTGCCCGGCCGATTGCCGCCCAGGTTGGCTTCCATCTCCGCGGCCGTGGGACGCGGGGACGGCACGCCCTGGGCCGGCACGTCGATCTTGGCGACCCAGCAAACGGCGTTCAGCAGGATCTGGCGGAAGCCGTCGTGGGCGTAGTTCCAATGGTCATGTCCGCCGGTGAAGCCGAAGCCGCGGCTGCCGTCCGGACGCTCGTAGGCCCAGGCCACGTGCTCGGCCATCCCCACGCGGGACCGCACGGTCGGGTTGCCGCTGTGCGGTCCGTCTCGTCCCTGGCGAGTCCGCTCGGGCGGCACGGCGCTCAGGATGGGCGTCACGCCTTGCATGTTCTCGCGGAACCGCATGTGATAGTACCACTCGTCGTGGATCGCGAACGGCCGCACGCCGCGCGTGATCGGATGGTCCGGCAACTGCTTGAATTCCGCTTTCCATGACGGATTGACCGACCAATGCTGCTCGTAGTACCCGCCGAGCCAGCCGAGCAGGTATTTTCCCCAGCGCGTGCCGGGATCCAGGGCGTAGTGGATGTAGGCGATGCCGACGCCCGTCTTGGCGAGCGCATCCAGGGCTTTGTAGTTTTCCTCCGAGCCCAGCACGCCGTTGCCGTCGCAGGCGATCACGATCGCGGCGGCGCCGTCCAGAACCGACAGGTCCTTCGGCCAGCCGCCCTCGACCACCACGGCCTCTGCGCCGGGCACGTTCTTGTTGAGAATGTCCGCCAACAACTTGCACTCGGCCGGGTAAGCATGAGCGCTCCACCCGTGGCTTTGCCGGCCGGGCAAGAACACGATTTTTTTCTTGGCCGCAGCGGACGAGGTCTGGTCGGCACCAGCGGCAAGCGAGCTGGCCAGCGGGCCGAGGCAGGAGAGGGCGACAGATAACAGCAGGGCGAAAGCAGTTCGATGTCTCATGGCGTGCAGAACCTCCAAGGTAACGCGGGTTACGGGGCACGGGTTGAGGGATTCGAGTTGCGGGATTCGAGTCACGGCGGGATCGCCATCCGCCAGCAGAATCCATTTCCGGTCCGGTGTCAACGGCGGCCGGAAGTCGGCCTTCCGAATTGCGGTCCACTCGAATCTACCGGCCGGTGGAGCCGTCTGCTATCTTATTCGCTGCTACGCGGAACAACCGCAATACCGAGGCATCTCATGCCGAATCATCGCCCGCCAGCACTGCTCTTGCTCGGGCCGACCGGGTTGGGAAAAACGCCGTTGGGCCTGTTGCTGGAAGCTCGCGGTCTGGCTGGACACCGTTGCGTGCACTTCGACTTTGGCGACAACCTGCGGCAGGCCGTGGCCCGTTACCAACCGGACGATATCCTCTCGCGCGAGGACATCGAGTTCCTGCGTCACGTGCTGGAGGAAAATGAAGGAGAGTTCCTCTTCCTGTTTCTGCCCCCAATTTTTCTGCCCGTGGTTCCTGGAGGCTCAAGTTGACAACCTATCCTGCACGAAAGTGGATGCTCTACGGCGCCAGCGGCTACACCGGGCGGCTGATCGCGCGCGAGGCCGCCGCGGGCGGCCTGCAACCGGTGCTGGCAGGCCGCCATGCGGCTAGGATCGAACCGTTGGCCAAAGAACTCCGCTGCGAGTATCGCGCGTTCGGCTTGGACAGCGTGCCCGAGATCGCCGCGGCGTTGCGGGGCGTGGCTGCCGTGTTGCACTGCGCCGGACCGTTCAGCGCCACGGCCGCACCGATGATGGAAGCCTGCCTGGCGGCGGGGGTCCATTACTTGGACATCACCGGCGAGATCGACGTAATCGAGTCGGCCAGTTGCCGGCACGATCGGGCGTCGGCCGCCGGAATCGCGATCCTCCCGGCCGTGGGCATGGACGTGGTGCCCAGCGATTGTCTGGCGGCGCGGTTGGCCGAAGCGCTACCGCGGGCCGCGCGGCTAGAATTGGCCTTTGGCGGCATGGCGTCGGTCAGTCACGGCACGGCGGCCACGATCTGGGAGAACCTCGGCTACGGCGGCCGCATTCGCCAAGACGGCCGGATCGTGCGCGTGCCCGCTGCGTGGAAAGTCCAAGAAATCCCCTTTCCCCGTGGACCGCAACTGGCCATGACCATCCCTTGGGGTGACGTCGCCTCGGCGTTTCACACGACGGGGATCCCGAACATCGAAGTCTACGCGGCGGTGCCAGCCAGGCAGCTGACCGTGCTGCGCCGCTTCCGCTGGATGGCACGTCTGGCCGGCATCGGCGTCGTGCAGTCGCTCGGACGGCGTTGGATCGATCGGCGCGTCAAGGGCCCCAGCGAGGCGGAACTGACTCGCGGCCGCACCGAGTTCTGGGGACGCGCGACGGACGAGGCTGGGCGTGTTGCCGAAGCCACGCTGGAAACGCCGAACGGGTATGCGCTCACTGTGCAGACGTCGCTGGCCATCCTCCAGCAGGTGCTCGCCGACCGCGTGCGCGCGGGCTTCTCCACTCCGGCTTCCGCCCTGAGCAGCCGGTTTATCGAGAGCCTTCCCGATGTGACTTTCGCATGGCGCCAGCGGCCGACTGGCTGAACTCGCCGCAGGACGTGAGCGGAATGGCGCTAGCCACCGGTTCGGAGTGGGCGGAAAAACGGCGGCTAGCGCCCTGCCGCTCACTTTCTTCGTACGTTGTTCAGTGTCGCCGCGCCAAAGTCCAGGCGACGATCGCCGGCCAGGCGCGGTGGATCAAATGGAACGCCTTGGCTTCCAGGCCCGGCAGCACTTCGCGGCGGCCGCGGCGGATGCCGCGCACGGTGGCCGTGGCGACGGCGGCGGGCGTCAGGCCGCGGGAAGACCGCCAGGCCGTCGGCGCCGTCTCTTCTAGCATCCGCTCCCAGATCTCCGTCTCGACGGTGGCGGGGCTGACCAGCAGCACGTCCACGCCGCCGCCGTGCAGTTCGGCCCGCAGCGCATCGCTAAAGCCGCGCACGGCAAACTTGGCGGCCGAGTATTCGCTCAGGTGCGGGATCGCCACGTGGCCGAGGATCGAGCCGATGTTGACGACGATCGGCTTGCGTCCGCGTTTCAGCGCCGGCATGGCGGCTCGCGTCAGTTCCACGAGCGAAAAAAAGTTGACCTCGAAGATCTGCCGCAGCCGGTCCGGGCTGGCGTCCTCGAACCGCCCCGTCGCCGCCACGCCCGCGTTGTTGACCAGGATGTCCAAGCCGCCCAATTCCCGTTCGGCCCGCTCCAGCAGCGAGCGACGCACGTCGCCGTCGGTCACGTCGCCGGCCACCACTTCCACCTTGCGTCCCAAGGCGTGGATTTCGGCGGCCAGTTCTTCCAAGCGATCCCGGCGGCGGGCGGTGATGACGAGATCCGCGCCCTGCCGAGCCAGTTCTCGCGCCACGGCCTGCCCGATGCCGCTCGAAGCCCCTGTCACGATCGCTCGGCTGTTGGCAATGTTGCGTCGCACGAGAACCTCCGTCTTGCCGCCGAAAAGTAGGGTGGGCCAAGTCTTCGCGGCCCACCGATGCGGTCGGCGCCCATCCGGTGGGCCGCGAAGACTTGGCCCACCCTACGACGCTGCCGGCCGATCACCGCCTCAATCGGCCAATTGCTCTTCGACCGAGCCCAAGGGCAGCACCACGTCGGCCCGGCTGACGTGGATCTGATACGCGCAGTCGTCGCGGACCTCCAGGATCTCGGCCACAAAACCGCCCAGGACAATCTGGTCGCCCGGCGCCAGCAGCCGTCCGCTGTAGTGCATCAACAGGCCGGAGAACGTGTCCGCTTCCACGTCACCGAACGAAATCCCCAACATCTGCTCGACGTCCTTGACGGGCGTGCTGCCCAGCACGATCCACTCGTCCGGGCCTTCGGGTACGATCTCCGTCTGCTCGGTGTCGAATTCGTCCTCCACGTCGCCGATGATTTGCTCCAGCACGTTTTCCAGCGTGACGACGCCGATCACGGTTCCATACTCGTCGATCACCAGCGCCAGCAACTGGTGGCTGGCCTGGAAGTGGCGCAGCAGCTTGCTGATGGGCATGTTCTCCGGCACCTTGCGGGGCGGCCGCATGATCGACTTCCAGTCAAACGACTCGTCCACTTCCACGCCCACCAAGTCCTTCACGTGGACGACGCCCAGCACGTCGTCCAGCGAGCCGTCGCAGACCGGGTAGCGAGTGTGCTTGGTGCGGCGGGCCAGGGCGATGCACTCGCTGACCGGCTGGTTGACGTCAAAGAACTCGACTTCGTTGCGTGGCAGCATGATCCGTCGGCAGATCATGTCGTCAAATTCGAACACGGCATTGATCAGCCGGTGTTCGGATCGGGTCAAGCTGCCCCGCGTGTGCGCGTCGGCCAGCAAGGCGCGGATCTCGTGCTCGGAATGCGGCGCGTCCTGGGCCGCACTGCCCGTCAGGCCGACCCACCGCAACAGCAGCGACGTGGCCGCGTTCAACGCGGCCATCAGCGGATAGCTGGCCAGGTAGAACCACTTCAGCGGCACGGAGCAGGTCAACAGCATTTGCTCCGCCCGGCGAATGGAGAAAATCTTGGGGGCCTGCTCGCCGATGACCAGGTGCAATCCGGTAATGAAGGTGAACGCCACGACGAAGGAGACCGAGTGGAGCGCCGCATCGGAGCGGACGCCCAGCGCGCGGAACACCGGATCCAGCAGCCGGGCGAAGGCCGGTTCGCCGATCCACCCCAGGCCCAGGGAGGCCATCGTGATCCCCAACTGGCACGCCGAGAGGGAGCCTTCCAACCGCTGCGCCAGCCACAGCGCCGTCTTGGCCATCGGCTTCCGCAACCGGACCATCTCCCGGACCTGGCCGGCGCGGACCTTGACCAGCGCGAACTCAGCGGCCACGAAGAAACCGTTCAGCAGCACCAACAGCACTGCCACGGCGATTTCGATGATGTCCTTCAGATGCGGCATGGTCCTTTCCCGAATGCGGGCCAGAGCAAACGCCGTCATGATGGCGGACAGACGCCCGGCAAGCAAGAGGACTTTCCGTCGTCCACTTGTGCCGCCGCTCGCATCGGACACAATAGACGGCCGGTCGTTGCGGCGCGCAACACGCCGGGATGCCGGCGGACGGACCCGATTGCGGGGCGTTGCGGCGGTGCAACGCCATCGTTTCGGCACGGCGTTTTTTCTTAATGGAGACAACTTCTCATGCGTTCGACAACCGTTTTCTTGCTGACGTGTTTCTTCCTGGGTGGCAATGCCCGCGGGGCTGAGACGCAGGAGCCGAAGCTCGCCGAGGCCGGGCTGACGGCCGAGGAGTTGAGCGACGGGTTCGTCAGCATCTTCGACGGCCAGACGCTCAGCGGCTGGCGCGGTGCGACCGACGGCTACTCGTGCGAGGAGGGCGTGCTGGTGTGCCAGAAACGGGGCGGCGGCAGGCTGTTCACGGTCAAGGAATTCGGCGATTTCGTCTTTCGCTTCGACTACCGCTTGGAGCCCGGAGGAAACAACGGGATCTCCGTGCGCGGCCACGAAATCCAGGTCCTGGACGCCGCCGCCCCGCAGTACAAGAACATCAAGCCCTGCCAGTACCACGGCTCGATCTACTGCACCGTGCCGGCCAAGCGCGGGCACACCAAGCCGGCGGGCCAGTGGAATTCGGAGGAGATCATGTGCCAGGGCAGCCACTGGCGGGTGTCCGTCAACGGGGCCGTGATCGTCGACGCCGACTTGGCGACCGTCCCCGGCAAGGGAGCTTTGGCCAAGCGGACGAGCGGCCCCCTGGGCTTCCTCGGCCACGGCGCCCGCGTCGAGTTCCGCAACCTGCGGGTGAAGGAACTGAAGCCCGTGGAAAACGTAGGCAAGTAAGGACGTGGGTCACGACTTCTTGTCCCGGAACGTGGAACCTGTCCGCCGGAAACGGGACTAGCCAAGACACCGTCCATCGCGTCCAATCGTGGCTTCCGCCGACAGAGGGGCGGCGGAAGCCGAGAACAAAGTACAGCAACACCATTTCGGAGAGCACAGCCATGCAAGCGAAAGACGCCATCAAGCAAGTGATCGAATTCTCCCACCTGCTGGTCCGCATGTACGTCGAGGACCTCGGCGACCAGGATCTGTTGGTCCGCTCGGTGCCCGGCACCAATCACATCGCCTGGCAGTTGGGACATGCCGTAGCCGGCACCGGGTACATGCTGGGCCTGCTGGGCCGTCAGTCGCCCGAGTTGCCGGCTGGCTTTGCCGAGAAGTACACGAAGGACACCGCCGCGTCGGACGACCCCGCCGCGTTCGACACCAAGGCCGTGTATCTGTCGCTGGCCGACGCAATGAAAGCGGCCAGCCTGGCTGCGGTGGACGCCACGGCGGAGGCGGACCTGGACAGGCCCGGGCCGGAGTCGATGCGCGAGTACGCACCGACCGTGGCCTCCGCCCTGCTGCTGCTGGGCAGCCACTGGATGATGCACGCCGGCCAATTCGTCCCCATCCGCCGCAAACTCGGCAAGCCAGCGCTGTTTTGATCGGCTCGTCAGGCAGAACCGCGCCAAGGGGGATTTCGCGATCCGACGGCGTCATGTCATCAAGCTCGAAAGGCAACAGACGTTTGGGTTTCCGCGCCTCATATCCATTCGGAGAATCGCAATGTTGACTGCTAGCAACCTAGTGGCGAACGGTGTCGGCTCCACAATCACTTTGACCTGTAAAGGAAAAATATCGGAGGGCAGCGGACTCCCGGGCTTCGGTCCTCAGGCCGTCATGTATCATGGTCCTGTGTTCGGCGACCTAACGAATAAGACGCTTTCGCTGCTGGCCAGCAGCCTCAGCGGCGCGAACGGCACGTTCATTCGAAATGCGGATGATAAGGTCACGGTCGGTGTTGCGGTGCCAGGTGGTTTTGTCGTGAGCGATCAGTTCGCTGGTTGCGATCTGACGATGCTCCGTAATCCTGCCGGGGCGATTCTGGGCGCACATGTCTACAGCAGCGAAGCCTGCCGCAAGTGCATCGCGTCACCGCCTGCGAAATGGCGGGTCGTCGGAACCTGGCAAAGCAGGGGATATGTGGAGAGATGGACGGGAATAGGCGGACTATTCGCCTTCGCCTTCATCGAAGGCACTCAAATCAAGGTCGTTGCCATGGGAGTGAAGGGTTATCCGCCGACGATAAGCAACGTCGAGTTGGCCGCGACCTTTGAAATCTAGAGCGGAGTCCACGCGAAGTGGACTCGAACTTGAGAAGCTGGATGCCCGGAGGCAAGGAACATGTTGGTCCACGAACGCTTCGCTCGCGCCCATCGAGTTCTGCTCCCCTGGACTTGTGCGCGACTTCGGTGGAAACCCCTTTGTGGCAAGCTGCATGGCGTCGCCCGACCGCATTCGAACATCCCCTCCGGTATTTGTGGATGCCACCGTCGACGCTGACCTGGACAAACCGGCACTCGATTCGATGCGCCGGTACGCCCCGACCGCGGCCCCGGTGCTAATTCGGAACAGAACGTCATGAATCGTCAACTCGCACATCTCGTCGGTTGCGGCTGGCTTCTGCTTGCCGCGTCACTGGCCGCTGCGGCGGCTGAACCGGTGCCGGTTCCGGACGTCGCGGCGACGGTGTTCTGGACCACGGCCGAGCGGCTGATGCCGGCGTGGCGGTTTTATCCCAACAGCAGCGAGTACGGTGGGACGAAGCCGTTGGGCAAAGCGGCTGCCTGGACCCCCGGCGGCGACGAGGGGCTGCTGACCTGGGTCGCCGACTTTCCGCGTCAGGCCGCGTGGCAAGTCTGGGTCCGCCGCTACGGCGGATATGGCCAAGTGGCCGTCGAGGTCGACGGGCAGCCCGTCGCGGCTGGACGGGGCCGTCCGGGCGGCGGCCGCTATGTGTGGGAGCATCTGGGCGAAACCGTCGTGTCTGCGGGTGCGCATCACGTCGACGTACGGGTCACGCACTGCATGATCGACGCGGTGCTCTTCGCGTCCGCTGCGGATTGGTCGCCGGCAGCGAACGAGTTGCCCGAACCGGTCGCCGATCCGGTGCTCGGCGCCCTGCGGGCCTATCGCGACGATTCGGCGCTGCGCCCGCTGGCACAGCAGCGCGGGTTCGTCATCGGCTTGCCCGGCCCCGACGAGGAGGTCCTGTACGATTGGCTTCCGGCGGGGGACCAAATCGCCGAACGGTTGTGTCTGTGGGCCTCGGCCAATCAGTACGTCACGGGAACGTTGGCGGTGCGTGCGCTGGACGCCGTGGACGAGCTGCGCGTCTCGCTGCCGGGACTGGCAGGACCGGCGGGGGCTGCCGTCGTGGCGGAAAACATCGATCTGCGAGTGGTCCACGTCCGCCCGCGGCACACGGACCTCTTCGCCCGCGGGGCAAAACGGCTGGTGCCCGAACTGCTCTTGCGGGACGACCGCACGGAGCTGCCGCCGCGCGGGCGTCAAGGCGGCTTTGGCGGCGGCGCGTGCGTCGCGAAGATCCCCGCGCATCAGAGCCGGCAGTTCTGGCTGACCGTCCACTTCCCGCCGGGCTCGGCTGCGGGCACCTATCGCGGGCAGTTGCGTTTTGAAGTGCCGGGATCGCCGGAGCGGCACGCGTCCGTAGCGGTCGAGATCGAGCTGTTGCCAATCGACCTACGGCCGGCCGAAGGGTACCACAGCATCTATTATCCGTCGCAGCCGAACGATCCCAAGAAGCCCAACTACGTGCCGCCGGAGCGGTACTTCGCGGAATTGCAGGACCAGGTGCGGCACGGGCTGAACGCGGTCACGCTGTACGGTGGCTTCGCGAACCTGCCGTTGGCTCAGCAGGCCGGCATGTTCCAGGCGCCATGCTTGATGCACTGGCCCGGTGGCGACGCCCCGCAGCAGGTCGCCGAAGCCCGCCGGCTGGGCTTCCAGGATCTGTACTACTATGGCGTCGACGAACCCAACACGCCGGAGCAGATCGAACGCTGCCGCAAGGAGGCCCAGCGGCGGTCGGCGGCCGGACTGCACATGATGACGGCGATCAACGGCCGCGCCGCGCAGGAGGCCACCAAGGACTGGATCGACCGGCCGGTGTACAACATCTACGTCTTCGGTGGGCCGGACAATGAAGCGGCCCGGTACGCGCTGGACAAGGGCTTCCGGCCCGTCTCGTACTGGACCTCCGCCACGACCTGGCCGCTGTGGTTCCGTTCGCTGGCCGGACTGTACAATCGCCGCTGTGGCTATCTGGGCAGCGCTCCGTGGGCCTACCAGGACTTCCCGGACCAGCGGCTGTACGATGCCGACAAGGGCATCCACCGCGTCAGCTATCCGGACGAATTCGCCCGGGGGAAGCCGCGGGCGGAAATAGCCGGGGTCAGCTACCGCCAGGGGGACAACATCATCCACAATCCCGACCGCCCGTTCCTGGAGGACCTGGACGC
>CAYUFW010000037.1:4934-10285 GCA_964443915.1 uncultured Pirellulaceae bacterium | reverse complement strand
GGTATCTGGAAGCACTGGACCGAGCCATCGCGACCGGCAAAGACCGTCTCGGCCAGCCGTCCGCGCCCGCCGGCCTGAACCAGGCACTGGAGCAAGCCGCGGCCGTCCGCCAGCGCTGCTTCGAGTCGATCAGCGGCCGCTGGTTCGAGTACCTCTGCCGTCTGCCGGCCGGCCAGTTGGACCGCACCCGCCGCGAATTGGCCGAGGCGACGCTGGCGATCCAGTCGGCCTTGGTGCCCACGCCGTGAGATGCTTTACTGGCTGGAAATGGGCAGCCCTATTGTTGCTCTCACCCGGTGGTGCCAACGAACCGCTCGTATCTCGGAATCAGGGGCCTTGCGTTCGTCGGGAACGCGGAACACAATAATAAGCCCCTGTCCTGGGCGGCGTTTTATCGCTCGGGACGACCACCACGACTGGAGATGCCGGTGTCCCTAGATCCGAGTTCCGAGCCGAGCCAGCCGGGCTCCATCCCGTACCTGGACCGGTGGAAGATTGCCCACCTTTACGAAACAGGGAGATGCGCCATGGCCGAGAGGGCCCCTTGGATTACGTATCGTCCGCAGTTAAAGGTTCTGGATTGCACCATCCGCGACGGGGGACTGGCCAACAAGCACCAGTTCTCGGATGAATTCGTGCGGGCGGTGTACGAGACCTGCCTGGCCGCCGGCATCGATTACATGGAGGTGGGCTACAAGAATTCGCCGCGGACGTTCCCCAAGGCGGAATTTGGTCCCTGGAAGCACTGCGACGAGGCGGACTTGGCACGCGTGTTCGGCAAGCACGACGAGCAGAAGACGGGCCTGAAGCTGGCGGCGATGGCGGACGCCACCAAGAGCGATTGGAGGGAGCAGTTGGTCCCGCGCGAGCAGAGCGTGCTGGACCTGATCCGCGTGGCGTTTTATGCGCATCAAGTGTCCGAGGCCGTGCAGATGATCCAGTACGCCCACGAACTGGGCTACGAGACCAGCGCCAACTTGATGGCGGTGTCGAACATCAGCGAGATTGAAGTCGACACGGTGCTGGAGGCGATCGCGCCGACGCCCGCCCAAGTGATGGTGATCGTCGACAGCTTCGGGCACCTGTACCGCGAGCAGATCGACATGCTGTACAAGAAGTACTCGCAGGCGCTGGGCAGCACCGGCAAGGAGATCGGCATCCACGCGCACAACAATCTCCAACTGGCTTTCGCCAACACGATCGAAGCGATCATCCTGGGCGCCAACCGGGTCGACGCCACGATGGGCGGCCTGGGACGCGGGGCCGGCAACTGCCCGATGGAACTGCTGCTGGGATTCTTGCGGAACCCGAAGTTCAAGTTGCGGCCGGTGGTCAAGCTGCTGCAGGACCACATCGAACCGCTGCGGGAGAAGATCCTGTGGGGAGCGCTGGTGCCCTACAACATCACCGGACACATGAACCGGCATCCCAACCAGGCGATCAAGTTCCTGGACGCGGAAGGCAACCGCAATTTCCTGCGGTTCTTCGACGAGATCATCACCGACGTCTAACCGCGACAAGTCCATGACAGCCACCGTCCGGCGGCATACCATCGGGGTGATTGCGTTGGCGATGCTCGTTGCGGCGGCCGTCCTGCTGCTGTTCTGCGACGGCAATTTGACCGACATGTACGGCAGCATCTGCCTGCGCGTCGGCATGGCGCTGGGCGCGGCTTGGCTGGCGTTCCCGCAGATCGTGCTGCTGTCGGCCTACTGCTCGCCGAGGATGCTGTTCACCTTCCTGCTGGGCGGCATCGTCCTGATTGCCCGGCCCAAGGCGTTCCCGATCGTCGCGCTGCTCATCGGCGCCGTCGTCATCCTGGAGATCGCCGGCTGGTTGCTGAAACCGCTCCGGCCGCCGGACAAGCGGTCGCAGGGAAAAGGACGCGGCTGAGGCAGGCACGGCCAACGAGTAGGCCGTGCCACACGGGGAAACGCGACTTCGCTGGCAGGCTACTTTCCGCTGGGGACGGCGATCATGTCCATCGTCAGCGTGCGGCCGGATTTCCCCACGCCGTGGACCATGAGCAGCGACGCGGCGGGGGGACGCTGCGGATCTAGGAGCTTCGGCCGCGCGATATCGTAACCCCGAGCCGCGTCCGGGTCGCAGACGTAATACAGGGCCTTGGCCAGATGCCGCATGTCGCTGCCGGTCTGGTCGAGGATCGTCTTGAGCTGGGCGAACACGTCGCCCGCCTGCGCTTCACCGTTGCCCGCTTCACGGGCGAACAGGCCGGCGGTGTAGATCCGCCGCTGGCTGCGGACCAGGGCCACACGGCTGAAGATCGGCAGGGGCCGTGTGTCGGGCGGGTTGTAGAATTCCAGGTCCTGGGCCGGTTTGTCCGCCGGGGGCAACTGGGCGATCAATTCGATCTCGGCCTGGGGCTGGGCACTCCATTCCACGAAAACCACCGGCGGCGTCATTTGCCCGGGAAAGAACTCCTTCAGCCTGCCCGCGACCTGATCGGCTGACAAGGCGGGCCTGAGAAAGACCCTCAACTGCACCACCTGGGCCGCTGAAATCTTCAGCTGTCCGAGCGTTCTCCACAGAGTGGACATGGACTTCGTGACGGCCGGCACCGCCACGTCGCTTTCTTCCGGCACGCCGGACAAGTACGCCACGCCGCCCGGCGGCAGCACCGCGGCGTCGGCGAGGTCCTTGTCGCCAGCCACGGCGTCGCAGCGTTTCAACACCACGGTCTGGCTCTTCTCGGTGCTGAGCGCGATCGCATCGACGGCCACCAGTGCCTCGCGGCGCGGCATGGGCGTCAGGACCGCGGTCATCACCGGACGGACGGCGGCGTCCAGCCGCTTGCTCAACTGCTCGCGCACGCGGTCGACGGTCTGGGGCGTGATCGCGTAGACGTTTAGCCGCACCAGTTTGTTGAGGTCCGATCCCGAAGCGTCCAGCACGGCGGCCAGGTTGTCCAGGACTTGCTCGATCTGCTTGTCCACCGACCCCTCGCCGACCGGCTTGCCTTCACGGTCCAGCGGCAGCAGCTGCCGCGTGTGTACCAGTGGCTGGCCATCCACGATCGCGGCCTGCGACGTGCCCGCCGGGGCGTCGAGAGGAAGGTACTGAACCGGCGCACCGGCCGTGTCCTTGCCGGGTGGTTCCTTCACGGGCTTATCGTCGGCCGCCGGACAGTTGGCCAGAGAAACCGCGCACGCCGCCAAAAGGGCCGCCGCAACCGATCGCCATGTCATGGGTGTGCTCCTTCTAAGTTCTAAGCTCTGAGTCCTAAGCTCCTAGACCTTAGAGCTTAGAACGCAGAGTGCAAGCATGGTTTCGTCAAACTTGTTCGGGCAGTTCGTAGCCCTTGCGTTTGGGAGTGTCGATCAGCGCGTTGGCTTCGTCGTCGCCAGGGAAGATCTCCTTCTCCGGGTCCCACTTCAGTCGGCGCCCAAGCCGCCGGGCGATGTTGCCCAGATGGCACAAGGTGGCCACGCGATGTCCGGCCTCGACGTTCATGATCGGGTCTTTGCGGGAGACCACACAGTCGTAGAAGTTCTGCATGTGGTTGTCGCTCTCATAGACACGGACCGCGTCCTGGGGAAGCGGATCCTCGTCGAGACCCTTCGGGTCGCACTCGTACCCGTTGCGGAACATCTTGATCGAGCCCTTGTCTCCGATGAACAGTGCCCCTTGTCCGACCTTGGGATCGTGGGAACTGAGTTCCAGTACCACGCCGTTGGCATACTTGTAGCTGATGATGGGCCGGCTGCAGGCGGCTTCCCCGCGATCCTTCTTTTCCGGCACGTCGTAAACCGTCGTTGGCATCGGCTCGGCGGGGTCCACCCAGATCTCGACGGGACCACTGTTGTCCATGCCCAACACCCATTGGACCTCGCTCAGTCCGTGGCAGCCCCAATTGGGCAATTCGCCGCCCGAATAGGGTCGGAACGACATCCAGCCTGGTCCGATGGCGTATTTTTCCGGCGGCGAGGGCGGGAATTCCGGCTCCGGTTCGTAGGGGACGCGCGACAAGTAGAGGTCCGTGTGATAGGGCACGACTTCGTTCTGTCCGCACCACCGATCCCAATCCAGGTACTCCGGGACCGGCTGGGGTGGGAAGTTGCACTCCCAGGCGCTGGGGTAATTGTAGCCGACGATCTTCTGAATCTTGCCGATGCGCCCGTTGAGAATCAGTTCCACAGCCTTGCGCGTCTTGGGGTGCGATCGCTGCTGTTCGCCGGTCTGGAACACCCGCTTGTACTTGCGGACGGCCTCGACCATCTTCTGCCCCTCGCGGATCGTGTGCGAGAGCGGCTGTTCGCCGTAGATGTCCTTGCCCGCCTGGCACGCATGGATGCAAGGCAGGTAATGCCAATGCTCCGGCGTGGCGTACACGACGACTTCTACTTCCTTGCGGTCCAACAGTTCGCGGTAATCCTGGTAGGCTTTGCACTTGTAGTATCTCGCCCACGCCTTGGCCCGCCGTAGGTTGAGATCGGCCACCGCGACAAACCGGGCGTTTGCGGGCGGCACACCCTGGAATCCTTTGCCGATCGAGAGCTGGCCGTTCCGCCGCCCGCAACCAATGATCCCCACGCCGATTTGGTCGTTGGCCGGCGTGCCGGTCACGGATTTGGGCGCGACAACGATCGGGGCCCCGGCCGGTCTCTTGCAGGACACAAAACTCGGCAGAACGACTCCCGCCGCGGCTGCACCCAGACTCTGCTTCAGTGCCTGACGCCGCGATATTTTCTTGTCAACTGGCATTGGAATTTCCTCCGCTAACGGACTGGTTGGCTTGCTGAGTGTTTCGCGTCCATCGTGGCTCACCACAGACTAGAGCCGCCACGCCATGTCTGCAAGTACACGTTCGCGAGTTCTGCTACCGCACGTCGGGGGCCGTTGCGGCACGGACGAGTTTCTGGACGCGTTTGCCCATGATGTCCCCGGCATACAGGTTGCCCTGCGAGTCGACCGCCACGGCGTGGAGCCAGTTGCACTCGCCGGGCTTCTCCTGGCCCTCCTCCGCGACCGGTACGGTCCACAACTGCCGCACCCTGCCGTCCGTGGAAAACCGCATGAAGATGGCGTCCTTGGGCGGCGGATAGCTGCCGTCCCGAAACCACGCCTGGGGCGACGAGCCGCAGGCCCAGATCTCGTCGGCGGCCGTGATGCACAAGCCCCACGGCATGATCAAGTGGTTCCACTCGCCCAGGGCCTTCCCCTGCTGGTCAAACACATGGATGCGGCCGGCGTTGCGGTCGGCCACGTACAGGACGCCGCGCGAGTCCACGACGATCTGGTGCGGCAAGCAGAACTGGCCCGGTCCGCTGCCGTAGCGGCCCCAGGCTTTGACGAACTTGCCCTGCGCGTCGAAATGGACCACGCGGCGGTTC
>CAYUFW010000037.1:0-4924 GCA_964443915.1 uncultured Pirellulaceae bacterium | reverse complement strand
GGCGTGAACTTCTTGACCACGTGGGCCGAGTGATCCGTGATCCAGACGTTTCCCTGGCCGTCGAACCGCAGGCTGTGCGGGCTCTTGAACTGGTCTTGTCCCCAACTCTTCACCAACTCGCCCTGGACGGTGTACACCTGCACCGGGACCGCGCAGCGTTCCAGGCACCAGACCCGATCCTCGCGGTCGACGGCGATCCCCGGCACGGCGGCCGGAGGTCCGAATTCGGCGGGACGCTGCGGCCAAGCCGGATCGACCGCGTACTCGACGACCGTCGGCTCCGGCGGGTAATTGGGCTGCCCGGCCGGTGCGCCGGACGCGATGGCGGCCATGGCGAACGCGATCCCAGCGGTCTTCACACCGATCTGCAAGGTTCGTGAAATCATATTCGAACTCCTGTCGGTTGTTTGGTGTCTTTCGTGTTCTTCGTGGTGGATGATCCGGATCACAGAGACTCTCAAACCGTGGTCCAGTATACGCCGAGCCGTCCCGCTTCGGAATGGGAGGCTTGATTCACGCCCCGCCGGCATCGGAGGCTCACCGCCGGGAAGCGTCTGCTCCATCTGCGAGTCCGTGCCCGTATCCGGACCTGACCAGCTTTGGGTCATGTCCGGCTCCGCCACGGGCGGCGGGGCCGTCTTCGCTGTACGGGGCGGGCTGTTGGCCTTCTTGCGACGGCGTACGGCGCGGGTGGCCATCTGCAATCGCAGTGACCAAGGGGAGATTCGAGTTCCCATTGCCCGATACGGCACAACGTTCTGAGCGTCGCGTGTCTACCAGTTGCGCCGCTTGGCCAAACGCGTGACCCGAACGGAAATCGAACGTGCGCCGTGACGCTTACCAGGCGCCCGCCCGTCCCAACACAGGCCCCGCAGGACGAACACGGTGCTCACGAGGCCCAGTTCTCAACGCTCAGTCTTGGGACGGCGGCAAGATCGCCGTCAGCGGAGACGACGGTGCAGTTGCCGAGGCGAAGATGCGGCCGAAGCAGGCGGCGGCTTCGTTCGTGTACGGCCAAACCACCAGACGCGACAACGCGCGTCGAAGGCGGACTTCGTTGCGGTCTCGCGAGGAACTACCCTCGATCCCTGCCCAAAGCTCTCCCAGAACTGGGACGCAAATGCCAATGCGGTGCCCCAGGCGGCGTTCCTCATCGACTCGTTCCCGCACGCCGCGGCGGCAGTTGATGAAGTCCTGGGCGATGCCTGTATCGAGGAGATAGCGCATCATGGAACCGACCTATCCTCCATTTGCCGACGGACGGCTTCGATGTTATACGAACGCATCTGCGCCTCGAACCGGGCAAAACGCTCTTCTTCTTCGGCGGTGAACTCCAGCGGTTCGATTGTCCGGATCCATGCATCCCAGTCAGCCCGATTCGCGAAATCGTCCCGCCACTCCGATTCGTCGAGACCGATCTTGGACGCTGGAGCGGGCAAGGGCTCGACAACCACCTCGCACCCTTCGGGCCAATCTACGGGCTCCGCGGGCACAATCCTCCCACCCGTCCACGTCGCTTTGATCGCATTCATCATCCCACCTGTCCCGGAACCAGCACCGGTTCCCAGTTGGCCGTTCACGCGGCGTTCACAGTTCGTCAGCCAGGAACGCAAGGCCGCGCGGTTTTTTGGCGACCGCACTCCCTGTATGATACGCCAACGTGCATTCCGTGAAAACCGGAAATGGAGGCGTGTCCACCCAGCCGGAGTCTCACATCCTTGCCCACGAGAAACTGGCCGCCCGCTTCCCAATTCCCGGCCAGCCCGACAACTGGCTCCCGGCCCACCGCTGGAACGGCTCCGCCGTGCGTTTGCTGACACCACGAATCCCGAATCGTGACGGGCTCGTGACGGCGAAGCGGACGGCGAACCGTATTCCGGGTTTGCGTCCTGCCCGATGAGCCGGTGGCCCTACCCCCTACTGCCTTTTTTCGCCGGATGGGTAGAATCCTGGATCGTTACGAACGGTTGGCTGATGAAACTGGCTGAAGGGATTTCCACGGATGAACGTACTGGTGATCGGCAACGGCGGACGCGAACATGCCTTGGCTTGGAAATTGGCTCAAAGTCCGAGAGCAAAACGGGTGTTCGTCGCGCCCGGAAACGCCGGGACGGCGGTGGACGCGGTGAATGTGAATCTCCCGGCGGACGATTTCCAGAAGTTGATTCAATTCGTCCGCGCCGAGTCCGTCGGCTTGACGGTGGTCGGTCCGGAGGCGCCGTTGGCGGACGGGATCGTCGATGCCTTCCGGGCGGAAAAGTTGCGGATCTTCGGGCCCTCGAAGGCAGCGGCGCAGTTGGAGGGCAGCAAGGTGTTCTGCAAGGACCTGCTGCGGGACGCCGATGTCCCGACCGCCGAGTACCGCGTGTTCTCCGACCCGGACGAGGCGACTCGATACGTGCTGGGCCGGTATCCGGAGGAGGACCAGGAAGTGCCGCTGGTGGTCAAGGCGGACGGCCTGGCAGCGGGCAAAGGAGTCATCGTCTGTTCGCGGCGTGCGGAGGTCCTGGACGCCATCGACCAGATCGCTCGCCGGCGCGTGTTTGGCGATGCGGGCCGGGAAATGGTGATCGAAGAGCGTTTGGACGGCCAGGAGGCCAGCGTGCTGGCGATCACCGACGGCCGGACGATCGTCACCCTGCCGCCGGCCCAGGACCACAAGCCGGCGTACGACGGCGACCGGGGCCCGAACACGGGCGGCATGGGCGCGTACTGCCCTGCGCCGCTGGTGGACGACAAGATGTTGCACTGGATCGAGTCCCAGGTTCTCGTCCCGACCGTCCACGCGATGAAACGCAAGGGAACGCCGTTCCAGGGCGTGCTGTACGCCGGACTGATGGTCACCCGGCAAGGTCCGAAGGTGCTGGAGTACAATGTCCGGTTCGGCGATCCGGAGTGCCAACCGCTGCTGATGCGGCTTAAAACGGACTTGCTCGACGTCCTGGAAGCCGCCGCCGAATCCCGCCTGGACCGCATCAGTGGCTTGGAGTGGGATCCGCGTCCGGCGGTGTGCGTCGTGATGGCCAGCGAGGGATATCCCGGCAGCTACGCCAAAGGCAAGCCGATCCGCGGCTTGGACGAGGCCGCGAACCTGCCGGACGTGAAGGTGTTCCACGCGGGGACGGCGCTCGCCGACGGCCAGGTCGTGACCTCCGGCGGCCGCGTGCTGGACGTCACCGCCCTGGGCGATTCGATCGCCACCGCCAAACTGCAAGCCTACACCGCCGTCAAATGTATCCGCTGGCCCGGTGCCTGGTGCCGCAAAGACATCTCGGACAAGGCGCTGAGACTTTAGCCGGCTGCGCCGGAACCTGAACTGCTAATCTTTCACCTAATCTTTCATTTAATCTGTTCCCCACTGCCTTCGAGCCGGAGGAAGATTGGGTGAGAGATTAGGTGAAAGATCGACCGGGCTTGGGACCAGATCGTAGCGAGACGACACGCACAAGCAACTACCTAGGATTGCGCCAGAACTGGCGGGGGATGACATCTTTCTATGGACAAGCCCACGACACTGCCCCCTCAGACGTTCCTCGCCAAGCTGAAGCATCTCGGTCCGGGCATTCTCTTGGCGGCGGCGGCAATCGGATCGGGAGAACTGATCCTGACACCGCGGGCGGGAGCGCTGTACGGGCTTTCGATCGGTTGGGTGATCGTGGTCTCGATCGTCTACAAGCTGACGCTCACCCTGGGCCTGGCGCGGTACACGATCGCCACCGGAGAAGACATTTTCGAGGGGTACTCGCATTTGCCGGGACCCCGCAACTGGTTCGTCTGGGTTCTGGCCGTCGTGTTCCTGTTGGGCGCGGTCGGCTATTCCGGCATTGCTTTGGCCTGCGGATCAGCCTTGTTCGCACTGTGCCCCGTCCTCTCGATGATCCAGTGGGCCATCGTCGTGGTGGGCGTGGTGTTCGTTCTGTTGCTCAAGGGAAGCTATGGTCCCGTGGAGAAGGCTGCTTTCGCCCTCGCGTTGGCGCTGCTGGTGGGGGTGGCCTACAGCCTGGCCGCACTCCAGCCTGCCTGGGACTGGCTGGTGCGCGAGAGCGTCCCCCGCGTCCCGCCCGGCTCCGGCCAGACGCTCATCAGCCTGCTGGGCTGGACGGCCGGCGGGACGTCCACCCTGATCTACAGCTTCTGGATCCTGGAGAAAGGCTATGCGGTTCCGCGCCGCCGTCAGACGCCCGTTGCCGACGCTTCCCCAACGCATCAGGACTTCCCTCACTGGCTCTCCCTGGCGCACCTGGACGCCGGACTGTCCTACGCGATGATGCTCTTCGTGTCGCTGGCGTTCCTGGCGATTGGCTCGATCACCTTGGGCACGGCCGGGCCCGACGGCGGCCCCCTGTTGCCCGCCAGCGAAGACACCACCGCCGTGCTTTCCCGGATGCTGACAGCGGCCGCCGGTCCTCCCGCCCGCTACATTTTCCTGATCGCCGCCTTGGCCATTCTTTCCTCGACGATCCTCGGACTGGTCGACGGCAAGTCGCGAGCGTTGCGGACGGCCGTCCACATCATTTCTCCCCGGTCCCGCCGCTGGTCCGATGTGAAGTGGTACCGGCTGGGCATCGCGTTCTTTTGCCTGATCATCTTCGCCTTGCTGTTCACGGGGCGACCGGTGCTGCTGATCGTGCTGACCTCGGCCCTGGAAGCGCCCGTCCTTTCGCTCTCGGCCGTCATGCTGGTGTATCTGCTGAACACCCAACTGCCGCGCGAGTGCCGCCCCGGCGTCGTGTGGCATATCGTGATCGTGTCCGGAACGCTGATCTACATCGTCCTTTCCATCCAGGCCCTGATCGCGACCGTCGCCGGCTTCTGAGAACCGTGCGGCGGGTTTTGGCCCTCAAGCTCCCAGTCGAGAACGTAGGCCGGAACTGTGCTGGTTCAGCGTGATCTGGAAAGGAGCCGGGTTCGAGTTAGTGGTTAG
>CAYUFW010000036.1:35315-37952 GCA_964443915.1 uncultured Pirellulaceae bacterium | reverse complement strand
CTGCAGCCGCGCCTGCGTCTGGCTCCAGACGAGCGGCGTGCTCCAAGCGACGCCCGTGAAGACCGGCGGCACCGCGCCTGCTGCGCCCACTAGATAATACCCGCCGTCGTCAGCCGGGCCCAAGACGACGGGAGACGTCTTCAGCAAATCAAAGGCGTCGGTGACGTACTCCAGCGGCAGCGTGGGGCTGTCGGAGCCGATCAGCACCGCTCGTTCGGCACCGTTGAGGAAGGCCTCGGCGAAATAGTGCTGCATCCGTTGGCCCAAATCCCCCGCAGCCTGGGCTTCCAGCGACCAGGTGTCGTCCGCCAGGGCGGCAAACTCCGCCCGTCGCTCCGGCGGCGTGTAGGCCAGCACGCGGCGCTGAGCGGCGTCGCCCAAACGCCGCAGCGTCGTGTCCAGAAACCGCCGGTACAGCCCGCTGGCTGCCGCGTCACCCACGCTGGCCGCCAGCCGCGTCTTGACCTTGCCCGGTTGCCAGTACTTGGCAAAGATCCCGAATTGGTTCATTCCTTCATGATAAGCTTGACGACATAAGCTTGACTACCTAGGAGGCAATGGCTATCACAACGGCTATTCCAGTTCGGGATCGCGAAACGTTGACTACTCCCTGGGAGACGGCACATGAGCAAACGGCGGGTCACACGGCGGATCTTTGTGCGGGACACGGCGGTCATGGCGGCCGGCGTGGCTGCGGGCGTTTCCTTGGCTGCGGCGCCGCGGCGGATTGTGGCCGCGGGGGCCGTGGACGTTCCCGCGGAGGTCAAGAACACTCGCAACTACAATCCCAACATGGAATATCGCCGGCTGGGCAAGACGGGGCTGTGGGTCTCCGCGGTGTGCCTGGGCGGTCACTGGAAGCGGGTCGACAAGGTGATCCAACTCCAGGGCGCCATGGACCCGTATCGCGGTTCCGGCAGTTCGGTGGACATGGAAGCGTTGCGGAAGAACCGGGACGAAGTGGTCGGCCGCTGCGTCGAGGTCGGCATCAACTGCATCGATTTCGCGGGTGACGCGGAACCGGAGATGTACTGCAGCGTCCTGAAGGACCGCCGCGACAAATTCTACCTGGCCTACTCGCACCCAGCCAGCGAGTTGCGCGTGCCGGAGAATTGCACTGCCAAACGCCTGGTCGAGTTGTTCGAGGCGGGGCTGAAACGCTGCCATTTGGAGTACGCCGACGTCTGGCGGCTGATGGCCTGCGAACGCGGCGGCTCGCACAGCCCGGCGGACGTGGAGGCGATGGTCGAGGCCCTCACCACGGCGCGGAAGAAGGGCTTGTGCCGCTTCACCGGCTTTTCCACGCACGACCGCAAGTGGGCCAAGATGCTGATCGAGACCTATCCGGACGTGATGCAGATGCTGTGTACGCCCTACACCGCCAATACGAAAGCCCTGCCGCAGGACAGCTTGCTGGATGCCTTGCTCAAGCAGGACGTGGGCATGTTGGGCATCAAGCCCTTTGCCAGCAACTCGATCTTCCAAGGCGACGGTTCGCCGGTCGGCCCGCACGTCGAAGAGGACGATCGGCGGGCCCGGATGGCCATTCGCTATATCCTGGGCAACCCCGCGGTCACCGCGCCGATTCCCGGCCTGATCACCGCCCATCAGGTGGACAACGTGGTGAAAGCCGTCCAGGAACGCCGCGCGCTGGATGGCGACGAACGAGCCGAACTGCAACGCTTGGGCAAGGAGATGTGGGCGCGGCTGCCCCAGGACTACCAGTGGCTGAAACAGTGGGAATACGTGTAGTGCGGCCCCGCTGCAGCCAAGTAGGTTGGGACTCCGTCCCGACCTCGGTGATCGGTGATCGGTGGCGAACGGGGCGGCGTTAGCCCCCCGGTGAATCGGTGATCGGTGGCGAACGGGGCGGCGTTAGCCCCCCGGTGAATCGGTGATCGGTTAAGATCCACTGCCAAGTAGGTCAGGACGGAGTCCCAACCTACGAGATGCCCCGGCAAGCTGGTTGCCGTGGAAGAGACCAACCCTACGACTTTGAGTTTCCCGTTCCTCTGCAACGGTGCTTCAACATGCCTCTGCGTTTTTCGCCTAGAACCGGTATCCTGTTTGCCTTCGCTCTGATCGGCGGTGTTCTAATGCTCGCCCTGCTCAGGAACGCCGGGGCCACGGCGGCCGATCAACCGGCGGACAACTCTTACTGTTACGTCTGTCACGCGCCGTACGAGCACGAGGAACTGAGCAAGGAACACCAGTCGGTCGGCGTCGGCTGCGAAACGTGTCACGGCATGTCGGAGAAGCACAGCGGCGACGAAGACGGGCTAACCCCGCCGGACATCATGTTCCCGCGGGAGAAGATCGCGGCCGCCTGCATGGCGAAATGCCACAAGAAGGAAGACCTGATCGACAGCGGCAACCACGACGAAGTGTTCGTAGTGGCCAAGAAGACCGACAAGACGTGTACCGAGTGCCACGCGGAAAAGCACCGCTTGAAAGTCCGCACGCGGATTTGGGACAAGGCCACCGGCAAGCTCCTCTCCGACGACGGCGTGCGGATGATGTACAAGGATTCCCCCGCCACCACCGGCGTCGGGCCAAAGGCCAAGCCCGAGTAGCTGGAAGACCTACTGCGCCGCGGTCCGGACGATCTCGCGGACCCATGCCCCGTCGTCTTCGCTC
>CAYUFW010000036.1:9503-35206 GCA_964443915.1 uncultured Pirellulaceae bacterium | reverse complement strand
CGGCGGACCAAGCGGCAGGCCGATCACGGGCAGCGGATCCCGGAGCGCGAGGGGGTGGCCTTCCTCGTTGCGGCCCAGACCCGTCTTGCGCGCCACGAAGATGAAGTACGCGGCCGCAGACAATTCGGGAAACAGATCGCGTGCCGGATTCTGGCCGCCGCGCAGCAGGTCGATCTCCATGAAATGCGCGCGCGACTCCAAGTACCGCCGCCGCTTCTCGCGATAGCGTGGCACGTAGCTCCCCGCTTTGTTCGCCGGACTGAGCACCTCGACCACCGCGAGCACGCGCTGGAACTGGCCCAACTCACGCACGACCAAGTAGTCCTGCTTGACACGTTCCAGCGTATCGTCGGGCTCGCCCACGATCATCACTTCGCCGCTGGGCAACCGCTGATAGATCGTCCGCTCGACGTCGATCCAGCAGTCGAGTGCCTGAGCTTTCGGCAATGCCTGCTCGGCCAGCTTGCGCATGAACCAGGCGTGGAAGCCTTCCCAGCGCGGGTTGATTTCGATGAACGGATCCATTCCGGGAAAGGGAGATGGCATGATCGGTTCTCCACGAATTCCCGCGCCCGCGGTCTGCGCTGCCTCCGACCCCAATCATAGCGTACGCGGTGAGGAAAGCGGAGCAAGCCGCGAAGACGATGACCGCACTGGGCGGTTGCGAACGTGGGCATCGGGGCCGACCGGACCGACGATTCCCTTGCCCGACATTCCCTTGCCCGACATTCCCTTGCCCATCGGGAATCACCCCTTCGTCGGCTGCGGCGGTCTCTCGTTTTTCGTCCGCCCGGCCGGCGGCGTCTTGGTCCGGGGCCGGCGCGGAGGTCCCCACTTGCCCAGATCGGTGGGCTCCCCGAGCATCTGCTGCCAGGCGTCCCGCTGCTGCTCGGTCAGGACCTCGCGAATGCGTTCGTCCGGCGAAGGCTTGCTGGGATCGCGGTGGCGGGGCGGCCCGCGAAAAGCGTCCTCTTGAATGTTGTAGATGGCGGACCGCTGGGAACTGGTCAAAGCCAACTGATCGGCCACCTCGGGAGTGCTCAGGGCCCAGACGCCCTGCCGCTGCAGCACGATCTGGTTGAGACGCTGAAGTTGCACCGGCTCCAGAATCTCTGAAAGGGTTTTCAAGGTCGCGTCCAAGTGCTCGCGGAACGTCTTCCGCATCTGGGCCGGGTCGCCGCTGGGCTGGGCCCAGAAGTCCTTGTGAAATTGGTCCTGCGCCGCCACGATTTCGCGGACGCGGGCGACCTGCTCCGGCCGCAAGCCGAGATGCGTCTGCACCGCTTCCTGGCGGAGGATCATCAGCGGCATGCCCCCGCGCATCACGCCCAGGCGGAAGTACATCGAGAACAAGCCGCGCCGCAAGGCTTCGTCGAACGGGCGTTCGCGGACCAGCCGTTCCTGCGTCGCCAGCGCGCCCTCCAAGGCCGCGCGGGCCTCGGGCGTCGAGCCGATCGCGTCCAGAATCTTGGCCACGCGCAGATGGCTGGCCGCCAACTCGGCCTGCAGCGGCGGATTGTCCCGCGTCTGCTCGATAAAGCTCTGGTAGTAAGGCAGACTGGCCAGCAAGACCGCTTGACGGATGTCCTCATCGTTTTCTTTGGCGGCCAGATCGTCGATGCTGGCCTGGACGAACGAGTCCAGCATCTCGCGAGCCTGGCGGAAACTGCGTTCGGCAAGTTCGCGTTGTTTGGCTTCTTCCTGCAGCGCTGTCGCCGTCTCTGCTTGCTTGCGGGCCACTTCCTCGTACGCTTCCCGCGTCTTGGAACGTTCGCGGGCGACAAGGATGTTGCTGACGGCCAGTCCCACCACGGCCAACAAGAGGATCACGAGGGAGGCCGCCACGACTTGCTTGTGCCGGCGCGACCACTTGTTCAGACGTTCCATCACCGAGGGCTTCTTGGCGCGGATCGGCCGGCTGTCGAGAAAGCAACTCAAGTCGGCGGCCAGGTCCGCGGCGCTGGCGTAGCGGTCCTGGGGTTCCTTGGCGAGCGATTTCAGGATGATCGTTTCCAAATCGGCGGGAACTGCCCGATTGATCCGGCGAGGCGGAACCGGCTCCTGCAGCGCGACGCGGGCCAACAGATCTTCCCGGCCCTGGCCATCGAACACCGGCCGCAGCGTCACCAGTTCGTACAGCGTCGCGCCGAGCGAGTAGATGTCGGTGCGATGGTCCACCAGCGCGTTCTTGCCCAGGCCCTGTTCGGGACTCATGTAGCGGTACGTGCCGACCACGTCCCCGGACCCGGTCAGGTCCGCGTCGCTGCGCAGCCGCGCCAGCCCGAAGTCCGTGATCCACAAGTTGCCGCGGGCGTCGACCAGCAGATTCGCGGGCTTGACGTCGCGATGGATCACATCCAGGCTGTGCGCGTGCTCCAGCGCCTCGGCGGCCTGGACACCCAGCCGGGCCACCGTCCTGAAGAAGTCGGCCGCCTTGCCCGTCGAGGCCGTGGACAGAACTCCCGCCGCCTGCGTGGGCGGGGCGCCGGTCCGAGGCGGCGATGCGGGGTCGGTCGTGCCCGAAGCCCATAGTTCCGCCAACACATGGGAACTTTGTCGCGACGAGGGTGGCGGCGACGGTCGCGGCGGCTCGGGAGCCCCCACCGGCGGAGCCGCGGCCCGCTGCCACTGGGCTATCACGTCAGCCAGACTCAGCCCTTCGATCATCTGCATCGCGTAGTAGTACACGCCGCGTTCACAGCCGACCGCGTAGACCGGGACGATGTGCGTATGATGCAGACGGGCTGCGGCCAGGGCTTCGTTCTTGAAGCGCTCCAACCGCCGCTCGTCCAGCGTTGCGGCGAACGGCAAGACCTTCAACGCCACGCGGCGGCGCAGGGAGATCTGCTCCGCTTCGTAGACGATCCCCATCCCGCCGCGGCCGATTTCGCGTAGGATGCGGAAGTCGCCGAGGATTCCGTCGATCGTGGGACTCTCATTCGTTGCGGCCGTCTTCGTGGCCCGCGAACTGTGCATGGCCTGCAGCGCGGGCAACACGTCCCGCAGAACTTCGGCCACATCGGGATAGCGCCGGACGTAGTCCTCGACGTCGGGCGACTCGCCTTGCTGAACGCGATGCAGATACTCGTCCGCCGCCTCCGAAACCAGGAGTTCCTCCGGGGAATCTGCGCTGTCGTCTGCGGGCCTGGGTTCCGTCATATTTTGGACTCCGTGATCCCGTCGGCCGTCAACAGGCGGTGCAACCGCAGCAGGGCTCGGCCGTGCCGTTTGCGGGCGGCGGCGGACTCGATTTCCAGGATGCACGCGATCTCGTCGTAAGACAGCGACTCGAAGGTCCGCATCAGCAGGATTTCCCGATCGATCTCCGGCAGGTTGCCCAGCGCGGTGCGCACGCGTTGCGCCAGTTCCTTCTTGCCAACTTGCTGGCTCGGCGATTCCTCGTTGGCGAGCAGTTGCTGCGCCAGCACCAAGGACGACTGTTCCGGCAACGGAAACTCGTTCCGGACCGCCCGGCAGGTGGCGTTCAGGTGTCGGCGGCGCATCATGATCAAGCGTTCGTACGCCATCTTCCGCAGCCACAAGTGAAAAGGCATCGGTTGCCGCTGCAGGAACTCCGGCAGCCGACGAAACGCCTCCAACTGCGTGTCCTGCACCACGTCGGACGGATCCAAGCGGCCGCGCAGGGCCGGATCGAAGCGGATGCTCACCGCCTCCTTGAGCGCCGCCCGGTGGCCGGCGAACAGCCGATCGAACACGGGCTTGCCCTCGCGGACTTGCTGCAACAAGTCAAGGGTTTCGCCCGAATCCGGCTTCAGATCGCTCATGATCCCGTCCTTCTTCGAAACTGCCTGTCGAGACGATTTGTGACCACACCAGCACCTGTGTAGGGTGGGCCAAGTCTTCGCGGCCCACCGGTTGGCTCGTGGCGCGGTGGGCCGCGAAGTCTTGGCCCACCTACCGGAACACTACTGGAACACCGGGCGGTCGTCAAGGTTCTGGCGGGTGGGCTGTCGGCGACGGGAGCCGGGCGACCGAACTACAGCCGCAGAAACGGCTTCCTGCGAATTCTTGCGGCGGGCCGTCACAATCGGGGCCAAGCGGGCAGTTAGTACGTCACGGGCAGCGGCCCTGAGCCGTTTCGCCCCCAGAACGATTTCTCTCCGGCACGGGCCGGCAACGAATTGGGAGTCCCGCAGGATGCACGCCGCCGATATTCTCCTTCGACGTGGCTTGATCGACCCACAGCAGTTGGAGCAGGCTCGTCAGCACAACCGCGAATCGGTTCTGGATGCCGCCGTCGCGTTGCGGTTTGTCAGCGAAGAAGACGCGCTGCGCGCCGTCGGCGAGGAAGTCGGGCTGGAATACGTCGATCTCGCGCGCTTGGACGGCGAGACGGACCTCAAGCCGCTGCTGAAGGACTTTCCCCAACGGCTGATCTACCGCCAATCGCTGTTTCCCATCCGCCGTTACAACGGCTCCCTGGTCGTGGCCACCAGCGATCCGTTCGATCTGTACCCGTTGGACGAAGTGAGCGCGGCCACCGGACTGTGCGTGACTCCCGTCCTGGCCAGCCGCCAGGAGATCGCCAAACTGATCAAGAAGCACCTGGGCGTCGGCGGCGAGACGGTGGACAACCTGGTGGCTCAGACCGAGGATGACGACGGCCTCGAGTTGCTGGAGGCTATCGAAACGGACGGTTCGGAACTGTGCGAGCAAGCCCAGGAAGCCTCGGTCGTCCGCCTGGTGAACGAGATTCTGCTGGAAGCCATCCAGACGCACGCCAGCGACGTACACATCGAGTCGCAGCCGTCGGGCTTGGTCCTCCGCTACCGCGTGGACGGGATGCTCCAGCCCCAGCCGCTGCCGCCAGAGATCACCCGTTTCGAGTCGGCGATCGTCAGCCGCTTGAAAATCATGGCCCGGCTGAATATCGCCGAAAAACGGCTGCCGCAGGACGGCCGCATCAAGCTCAAGGTCCACGGCCGTGAAGTGGACGTCCGTGTCTCCGTGATCCCGATGATTCACGGCGAAAGCATCGTGATGCGTATCCTGGACAAGGGCGCGATGGTGTTCGACCTGCGCTCACTGGGCATGGATCAGCGGACCTACGAGGTCTACCGCCAGTTGATTGAATTGCCGCACGGGATCGTGCTGGTCACCGGCCCGACCGGATCCGGCAAGACCACCACGCTGTACAGTTCGCTGCTGGAGATCAACAAGCCGGATATTAAGATCATCACCACCGAAGATCCGGTGGAGTACCAATTGCAGGGGATCAACCAGATCCAGGTCCACGCCAAGATCGGCCTGAGTTTCGCGCATTCGTTGCGGAGCATCTTGCGGCACGACCCCGACGTGGTGCTGGTGGGCGAAATCCGCGATTTGGAGACGGCCGAGAACGCCATACAGGCATCGCTCACCGGGCATCTGGTGTTCAGCACCTTGCACACCAACGACGCAGCCGGCGCCTACACGCGGCTGGTGGACATGGGGGTCGAGCCGTTTTTGGTCTCCAGCACGGTCGAGGCGGTGATGGCCCAGCGGCTGGTCCGGCGGTTGTGTGAGCACTGCAAGCAGCCGTACCGTGCGCAGCGGGACGAACTGCCGCCGGACTTCCCTTGGGACGAATTGAACGGCACGCCCGTTTACCGGCCTGTGGGCTGTCGACAATGCCGCAATCTGGGCTATAGCGGCCGCGTCGGCATTTACGAGCTGCTGGTGACCACGGAAGAAGTCCGCCGTCTGGCGCACGACAACGCCAGCTCGTGGACATTGAAAAAGGCCGCCGTGCAGTCCGGCATGACGACCTTGCGCATGGACGGATGGAAGAAAGTTGTTTCGGGCATGACTTCCGTGGACGAAGTCGCCCGCGTGACCAAGGGGGACCGCGTGGTCAACCCCTGATAGGCAATCCGAGATTCAACGCGTGCGGTCGATCATCGCACGTACCGTTTCGCGTCCCGTTTGCTGACTTCCCGCAACTTCTCAGGCACTGTTCTTAGCGAAAGGAAAAAGTATGAAGCGCGTATGTGCTCTGGTGGCCGTCGCCTCGGTGTTGATGGCGGTGGCAAGTTCGATGGCGTGGGCCCAACCCGGCGGCAGAGGCGGCTTCCGAGGCGGTTTTGGCGGTCCCGGCGGCTTTGGCGGCACGCCCAACCTGATGGACTTGGTGAATATCGAAGCCGTCCAGAAGGAAATCGAGGTCTTGGACGATCAGTTGGCCGCCGTCAAGAAGGCGGGGGAGGAGTTGCGGGCAGCCCGGGAAGCCCAGCGCGGACAGGGCGAGCGCCCGGACTACCGTAACATGTCGGAGCAGGAGCGCGAGAAGGCGTTTGCCGAGATGCGCCAGCGGCGAGAGAAAGAGACCGCCACCGCCAACGCCAAGTTGGGCGAGATCCTGCTGCCGCACCAGATCAAGCGGCTCCAGGAAATCAGCCTGCAGTTGCGCGGCACCGCCGCCCTGAACGACCCCAAGGTGGCTGCGGAACTGAAGATCACCGACGCGCAGAAGAAGAAGCTGGAAGAAGTCTCTGCCGCCAACATGGAAGAGATGCGCAAACAGATGCAGGAACTCTTCCAAGGCGGCAATCGGGACCGGAGCGACCAGGAACGCGAGCAGATGCGGACCAAGATGCAGGACATGCGGAAACAAGCGGAAGGCAAGGTCCTCGCCGTGTTGACCGCCGACCAGAAGTCCCAATTCGAGAAGATGAAGGGCGAGACGTTCCAGATGCCGGAAGGCGCGTTCGGGTTCGGCGGCCGGCAAGGCCGCGGCGGCGAAGGCGGCCGCAAAGACCGGCCGCAACGCCCCAACAACTAACGCGCTGCGCCAGTGCGAGCCCAAGTTCGCAAGGTCCGTGAATCGTCGGAAGCCCGGCTTTTCCCAAAGTGCCGGGTTTCTTTTTTCGACGATCCGTTAGCAGGCCAAGTTCGGCGTGGGTCTCTGACCCCGCCGAAACGTCCGACCGCAGGTCTCAAACGGCGCAAGAGACCTACGGTCGATCCCTGGGGCTCGGTCGGCGACGGGCCACAGCGCCGTGGCAGAGCATTTCCTGCGGGCTGCCTTACTTTGAGCCTCCTCGGCTTTTTCTCGCGGTGATTGCTTGGCCGCAAGCACCCTGCAAGGCATCGAGATGGGCGGGGCAGTTTTGCCGCGTGCCAGCATGGGGTCCCTGCTCTGCGTGACCGGTACAACCGGCAACTTCGTTAAAGCTTTTCCATTCTAACGCTCGATAGAACATACTTGGAGGCTTCCGCTGGGACGAGGCGTTCTCGCGCGCTGCCGAGATGATGCCAAGCCGGCTGAGTGGGTGACTCTCGTGCTGACACACTCCGTATTGCGAGCTGTCCCTGGGGTAAAATACGTTTGCCTCGCGCTCGCGCTGCTGGCGTGCGGGGGATGCGGCCGGCAGCACTATCGGGTTCAAGCGGACCGCGAAGTCCACGATCTGGTCGCCGAAAAATCCGACGATCCTCGCTGGGCGGTCCGTGACTTCTCGATCGACGTGGACCCGCGCAGCCGCTATTTCGATTCCTACGACCCGGATCGGCCGCCGATGCCGCCGGATGATCCGGCGTCTCACCAGTTCATGCATTGCGTCGCCTGCAAGAAGGGCTGGCCCCATTGGCACGATAACGGGGATCGGGTGGAACTGGAAAACCCGCACTGGCGAGGCGAGCTGGCTCAGTACGCGCCGATGAACGACAAGGGCGAGGTCGTACTGGACGTCGATACGGCCCTGAAACTGGCCTACATCCACTCGCCGGACTATCAGAGCCAGCTGGAAACGCTCTACCTGTCGGCCCTGGACGTGAGCACGGAGCGGTTTCGGCTGGATACGCAGTTCTTCGGCAACAACTCGACCACGTATGCCCATTCGGGCGGCCTGAGCCCACCGCGTTTGTCGCGCGGCGCCGGGGTCATCCCTGCGGTGCAGGGGGCGGAATCCAACACCCTGACCACCGCGACGGACCTGCAGTTACGGCGCAAGTTTGCCACGGCGGGCGAACTGTTGGTCGGCTTCGCCAACTCGTTCGCCTGGGAATTCACCGGCGGCGATGCGAACTTGACAGGTTCGATTGCGAACTTCTCGCTGGTCCAGCCGCTGTTGCGCGGCGCCGGCAGGAACATTGCCCTGGAACAGCTGACGATCGTCGAGCGGGTCCTGTTGGGCAACCTGCGGGCCTTCGAGCGGTATCGGCAGGGCTTCTACACGCGCGTCGCGATCGGCGAGTTGGGCGTCTCCGGTCCGTCTCGCCGCGGTGGTTTTCTGGGCGGGACCGGCTTGACAGGCTTTACCGGTCAGGGCTCCGGCGGTCTGGGCGGCGTGGGCGCCGCGACCGGCTTCGGGCGGACCGGCACCGGCGTCTCGGGAGGCGGCACCGGAGGCGGCACTGGACTCGCTGGCGGCGGCGCCGGCACGGTCGGCGGGTTCCTGGGCTTGTTGCAGCAACTGCAACAGATCCGCAATACTCACGACAGTCTGAACTTGCAGCTGCGCACGCTGGCGCTGCTGGAGGCCTATCTGGATGCCGGCGTGATCGACCTGGTCCAGGTCGACCAGTTCCGTCAGAACATCGAGACCGAGCGGGCCACCTTGCTGCAAGCCCAAAACAGCCTGCTGCTGACGCAAGACAATTACGTGTTGAGCACGTTGGGATTGCCTCCCGACCTCTCGATCGCCCTGGACGACCGGCTGATCCAGCAATTCCAGTTGGTCGACCCGCAGACGACCGCGCTGCAGAACCGGATCGCGGATCTCCAGGATGACCTCGGCAGACTGCCCGATGAGCCTGACCTGTACGCCTTGCAGGAACTACTGAAACGGATGGCGGCTCTCCGTCCGCAGTTCGAGGAGCGGTTCGCGAACGTCGAACAGGATCTGGGACGCACGGAAAGCACGGCGCAGGAGCGGGAACGCACCATGACCGAGCCGGAGCGGAGCTTGTTCCAGAAGGACCGCAGACTGCTGGCCGATTCGCTGGCGGAAATCCGCCAGCGGTTCCAGGCCGCAGTCCCGAAGCTGGAGCAGCTGCACATCGGGTTGTCCGCCGCCACGCGCCGGCAAACCGCCGCCGGGCTGGTCGTCTGGCTGGACGATCAATACCGGCTGGCGGGCGAGGTGACTTTGGTCCAGGCCCGCGCGCGGCTGGAGGCGATCCTCGTCGAGCCTATCGAGATCGACGCCGAGACGGCGTTTCAGACGGCGCTGGCCAATCGCTTGGACATCATGAACAGCCGCGCCTCGCTGGTCGATACCTGGCGTCTGATCGCCTTCAACGCCAACGCGCTGCAGTCGCGCGTGGATGTCGTCGTGGACGGCAACGTCTCGACCGCGCGAAACAACCCGCTGAGCTTCAATGCCAAGACGAGCACGGTGCGGGCCGGCGTGGAGTTTGATGCGCCCTTTACCCGGCTGCTGGAACGCAACAACTATCGCCAGGCGCTGATCGACTACCAGCAGGACCGCCGCCAGTTCATCCAGTCCCTGGATTCCGTGCATCGCGACATGCGGCAGCTCTTGCGCCGCTTGAATGAACTGCGCGTCAATCTGGAGATCCAGCGCCGCGCTGTCGCCATCTCGATCCGCCGCGTGGACCTGACGCAGGAACAGTTGAACAAGCCGGTGCCGCCAGCCGAGCCCGGCCAGGCGGCGACGCAGTTCGGCCCGACCGCCGCCTTGGACCTGCTGACGGCGCTGTCCGACCTCCGCAACACGCAGAACAACTTCATGAGCGTCTGGCTCAACTACTACGCCACCCGCATGCAGCTGATGCGCGAACTGGGCGTGATGCAATTGGACGAACAGGGGCGCTGGATCGACACGCCGCTCACGCTGCCCGATCGGCCGTCGCCGGAAGAAGTCGCTCCGCCGCCGGCCGTCCCGGTCCAGTGGATGGAATTGGTGAATCAGGAAGAACAGGAGGGACCGGAGGCAGCCCGTGCCGCCTACACCTACCAGAGCGAAATCGATCCGAACACGTCCCGGCCGCAGATCGTTGGTCCCGCGGCCGCATGGATGCCTGCCGGGCAGGCAGAGTCGTCGCGTCTTGGGGCTCAGGTGTTCCCTCCCGGCGACGGGGCGGAGGGCCGCGATCCCATGCGGGGTCTCCCCCGTAAACGCTGAATTCAACCGGCGTGGCAGGAACCCGCAATTCCTTCGCTCCGCTGGGTTGCTAGAATAACATGGTCGTCTTTCGCTCCGCGAAAGAACGTCCTTTCGCGGAGGGAAAGGCGACACTTGTTTCTCGAACACGGCTTAGACAACCGCCGATCCTGCGGGGACAACGTCATGTCCAACACGAATTCGGAACTCTACGGCCCGGACCAAGAAGAGCCGCTCGCGCCCGAGCCACGCGCGTCGTCGGGGGGCCTGAGCCTCTGGCTGCGGCGGCTGATCGGCTTGGTCTTCGCCATCGTGCTCGTCGGCGGCGCCGTGTTCGCCGGCTCCCTGGCCTTCCGATCGGTGGACGACGCGCCGCGTCCGTCGATGCTCACGCACACCGTCCAACGCGGCGAGATGCTGGTCACCGTCACCGAAGACGGCAACGTGGAAAGCGCCAAGAACGTGGAAATCAAGTGCCAGGTGGCCGGCGGCAGTTCGATCCTGTCGATCGTCAAAGACGGCAGCCAAGTGAAACAGGGCGAGAAACTGGTCGAGTTGGATGCTTCTCAACTGGACGACCAGATCAACGCCCAAAAAATCACTTACGAAAAGGCCCGCTCGGCGCTGGTCCAGGCCGAGAAGGATTTTCTGGTCGCCGAGATCTCCGTCAAGGAGTACCTGGAAGGAACGTTCAAGAAGGAACTGCAGGACGCCCAGGCCCAGATCACGATCGCCGAAGAAAACCTCCGCACCAGCCGGAACATGCTGCAGCACTCGCAGCGGATGTTCCGCAAAGGCTACATCAGCACGCTGGAGTTGGAGGGTCAGCAGTTCTCCGTCCAGCGTTCCCAGCTGGAACTGGATTCCGCCCGCACGGCCAAGGACGTGTTGGAGAACTTTACCAAAGTCAAGATGATCGAGGACTTGCAGAGCAAGGTGGAGACGGCCAAGGCCAAACTGGAGTCCGAGAAGGCCGCTTTCGCGCTGGAAGAGTCCCGGCTGAAACGCCTGGAGGATCAAAAGGGATTCTGCGTCATCCACGCGCCGCAGGACGGCATGGTCGTGTATGCCAATGAACAGATGGGGGGGATGCGCGGCGGCCAGCAGGGCCCGCAGATCGAAGAAGGCGCGACGGTCCGCGAGCGGCAAACGATCCTTCGCCTGCCCGACCTGTCGCAGATGCAGGTGAAGGTGGCCGTCCACGAAACGAAAGTCGAGCAACTGCGCGTCGGCATGAGGGCCCGGATCCGCATCCTGGAACGTGAAGTGCTGGGCGCGGTGAGTTCGATTGCCAACCAGCCCGAACCGACCAGCTTCTTCTCGGCCAGTGTCAAGGAGTACGCCACCATCGTGAAGATCGACGGCCAGCCGGAAGGGCTGCGGCCCGGCATGACGGCCGAGGTTGAGATCCTCATCGCGGACCTGAAAGACGTGCTGACCCTGCCCGTGGCGGCCGTGGTCGAGCAGCGGGGGAAGTACTTTTGTTGGGTCGCGGCAGCCGACAAAATCGAACGCCGTACGCTGGTGCTGGGTCTGAACAACGACCGCTTTGTGGAAGTCAAGGACGGGGTCAGCGAGAACGAGCGGGTGCTGCTCAATCCGCGTGCGGTCGTCGCGGAAGCCAAGGTTACCGAGGAAGCCTCGGAGACCGGCAGCGAGCGCGAGCAGTTCGGCGAAGCGAAACCCGGTCCCGAAGCGGGTGATCGCCGGGGACCGTCTCCGGGCCTGCCCGACGCCAGCGGTCCGCGGCGCGGTGGTCCCGACAGCGGGGCAGGGGCTCCGGCTGGTCCTCCCGGTGCAAGTCCGGCGGGGGCGCCCGCGGGACCGGGCGGTGGCCCCGGCGGGCCCGGTGCCGGATTCGACTTGATGGCCTCGGACAAGGACGGCGACGGAAAGATCAGCAAGGAGGAAGCGCCGGAGTTCATGCAGACGTTCTTCGATCGCGTGGACACCAACGGCGACGGCGTGCTCGACAAGGCAGAAATGGAAGCCATGCGCCAGCGGCGTGGCTCCGGTGGAAGCCGCGGCGGGCCGAGGAACCTGATGCAGTTCGACAAGAACGGCGACGGCAAAGTGAGCAAGGAAGAACTGCCCGAGGAGATGCAGCCCATGTTCGATCGCGCCGACGCCAACGGAGATGGAGCGGTCGACGCGGCCGAAATCGAACAAATGCGCAGCCGCTTCGCGCCCGGCGGCGGAGGCGGGCCGACCGGCGGCCCGTAAGTCGGGCTGCGAAGCGTGAACACCTGATTCGAGACTTCCCATCCGAAATCGGAAATCCAGAATCTGAAATCTGAGATCTGAGATCTTGCATCCCGAATCCCGTATCCCAAACCTCTCCCATGATCCGTCCCGTCCTGATCACGCTCCGGCTCGCCGTTTACAGCTTGTTGCTGCACAAGCTCCGCACGGGCTTGGCGGTGATCGGCATTCTGATTGGGATCATGGCCGTGATCTGGCTGGTCGCCATGGGACAGGGCGTCAGTTACCAGGCGCAGAAGCAGATCGAGGACCTGGGCGCCCGGAACATCATCGTCCGCAGCGTGAAACCGTCGGACCAGAGTTCCTCGACCTCTGGGGGCGGCCGTTCGTTCTTCCTCGAGTACGGCTTGCTCCGCGATGATTTCCGGCGGATTGTCACCAACATCCCGCCGGGCGTCATCGAGCAAGCGGTCCCGCTGCGCGAGATGCGCAAGGAATTCCGCCGCAACGAGCACACGGTGGAAGGACGCGTCGTCGGCTGCACGCCACAATATTTCCAACTGAACAACTTGCGGATGGAACGCGGACGGTTCCTGGAGGACCGCGACGGCCAGCCGCCGGAGAACGTCTGCGTGTTGGCCGCCACGACCGCGGAAAGGTTGTTTCCGTTGGAGAACCCGATCGGCAAGAGCATCCAGATCGATCGCGACTTCTACGTGGTGATCGGCCAGACGGCCCAGCGCGATCCCACGGCGGCCATCGGCGGCAGCCTGGATTCGCAGGACTACAACCTGGACGTGTACATCCCGCTGGAGACACAGCGGTGGCGGATCGGAGACATGGTGTTCACCAGTCGCTCGGGCAGTCGCGAAGGCGAGATCGTACAGCTGAGCCAGATCACGCTGACCATCGCCGACAAGGACCAGGTGTACGAGACGGCCGGGATCATCCGCACGCTGTTGGAGAAGTACCATCCCAAACAGGACTTTGGCGTCGTCGTCCCCCAGGAATTGCTGCGGCAGGCCAAGTTGATCGAGATGATGTTCAACCTGCTGCTGGTGATCATCGCCGGCATCTCGCTCGTCGTGGGCGGGATCGGCATCATGAACATCATGCTGGCCACCGTCACGGAACGGACGCGGGAGATCGGCATCCGTCGGGCGCTGGGGGCCAAGCGGCGGGCGATCATCCAGCAGTTCCTGGCCGAGTCGGTCGTGCTGACCGGCGTCGGCGGTCTGTCGGGCGTGGGCTGCGGTTTCCTGGTCGGCCCGGCCGTGCGGACGGTGCGCGATCTTGCCCAGCGGCTGTTCCCCGACATGATGTCCGCGCTGCCGCCGGTGATCATGGAACTGCAGCCGCGGATTGCCTGGTGGTCGATCATTGCCTCGCTGGTCATCGCCATCGGCGTGGGTGTGATTTTCGGACTTTATCCGGCGATGCGGGCCGCGTACATGGACCCGATCGAGGCGCTGCGGCACGAGTGAGAACCTCCGAGTTGAGCGAAATGCCGGACGGATTGCCAATCCGTCCGACGGCGAAAAAGAGGTAGCCAAAGGGACAACATGAGCCTGGCACTGCACGTCGAAAACCTCCGTAAGGACTACGTCCTGAAGGGAGAAACGGTGCATGCGCTGCGCGGCGTGACGTTCGAGGTGCAGACGGGCGAGTACATCGCGATCATGGGCCCCTCGGGATCGGGCAAGAGCACCCTGCTGAACGTGCTGGGCTGCCTGGACCGGCCCACGGCGGGCCGGTACGTGCTCGGCGGCCGCAACGTGGCCCAGTTGAACGACAATCAGCTGTCGGACGTGCGCGCCGCCAACATCGGCTTCGTCTTCCAGTCGTACAATCTGATTCCCCAACTCACCGTCGTCGAGAACATCGAAGTTCCGCTGTACTACCAAGGCCGCTTGGACGCGGCCCATCGCCGCCGCTGCCGCGAACTGGCCCGCATGGTCGGACTCGCCGCCCGCCTGAACCATCGCCCCACGGAACTGTCCGGCGGCCAACAGCAGCGCGTGGCCATCGCCCGCAGCCTGGCCAACGACCCCTACTTCATTCTCGCCGACGAACCGACGGGCAACCTGGACACGGCGACCAGCATCGAAGTCCTGGACCTTTTCGAGAAGCTGAACGCCCAGGGCAAGACGATCGTCATGGTCACCCACGAAACCGACGTGGCCGCCCGCTGCAAACGCGTCCTGCGGCTCCGCGACGGGCTGGTGGAATCGGACGAGTTGAACCGGCGGGGTTGAACGAGCCGATCTCATCTCGTGCGGCAACCTGTTGCGTGGCGTTCCAAGACGTGAACCTCGACAAGACGCATTCACCTTCGCGGCAAGCGGGCAGCGAAACGCGAACGGGCAGCCACCAGCGCCGATATCTGGGGCGAGGCAAGATCACAGCGGCCGGCCATCGGCAGCGTTGGATGCACCGCTTGGCTGGGGGAGAGCACCCAAGATCATCCTCCGCTCACTTGACCCCCGAGACTCCCAGCAACGCAGCTGCATTGCGCCAGCGGATCTTCTCCTTGTCCTCCGCCGTGGCCTTGACGACCTGCAGCTTGACCAGCGCGGGGTCAGGGTAGTTGAATGGTGTTCCCGTGCCGAACACCACCCGGTCTGCACCCAGCCGGGCGATGAGTTGACCCATCTCGTCAGCCAGCACCGCGCTGAGCCGCGAAATCTCGATCCAGCAATTGGTGACGGCTTCTCCTTGTTTCGGCGCCAGCGGGGAACCGGAAAAACCGATCCCGTTGACCAGCAGGAAGCGGGCCCGCGGCTTGGCCTTGACCAGCGGCGCTATTTCGGCCGCCGTCAGGTCCGGGACGTCGATCAGCCAACTCCGCTGCCGGTAGTCCTCCACGCGGAGCGGAATGGAAACGACCAGTCCCCGCTCCGTAGCCGCATCGACGAGTTCCGAACAGCAGGCGTCCGTCAGCTTGTAGTTGTGCCACTTGGGATACAGCCGCAGGCCCTTCATGCCGAACGTCTCGTGGCAGATCTTCAGATCTTCCTGCCAGCCGGCGTAGAACGGATTGATCACCGCCAAGCCGATCAACCGGTTGGCGTGCGGCTCGATCGCCTCGGCCAGCTCTTCGTTGCCCGACTGCGCGTTGCGGTAGGTGATCGCGCTGGCGCTGGAAACCACGGCCCGGTCAATGCCCTTGGCGTCCATGAGCCGCAACAGTCCGTCGGCCGTGTTGTGCCGCAATTGGCGAAAGGCAAAGTGCCCGAGGTAAGCGTTCACGTCGATCAGCATCGTGGTGGTCTCCTAAGCCTGCTTTCGTTTCTGCTCCGCCAGCAGCCGCAGCAGGTTGCCACTGAGGATCCTGTGTTTCGCTTCCGCGGAGAGGTTGGCCCCGCGGATCTTGCCCACCCCGGCCGTAAAGGACATGTCGCAGCCGAACAGCAGCCGGTCGACGCCGAGCGTCTGGGCGGCCAACTCGACGATCCCCTCATCGATCACGCTGCCGCTGGTGTCCAGGTACACGTTCGGGGCGTGCCGCAGGGCCTTGATCGTCCACTCCCAGTCGCCGCCGCCGCCGATGTGGGCGCAGATCAGCCGCGCCTCGGGATAGCGGCGGCCCAACTCGGCCAGGTGCCCGCCGTCGGAGATGTTCGGCTGGCCGGGAAAGGGAGCGTGCCCGTGGCCCGCGTGGTGCAGAATGACCGCCCCCCGTTCGATCGCCAGCTCGACAAGCGGAGCGACGATCGGATCGGTACACAGGCGTTCGTTGTAGAGCTTCACTCCGATAAATCCATCCTGGTCCAGGCAGCGGCGGATTTCATCCAGAGCCTCGTGACGGTGTTCGGGGTTGGCGTAGCAGTAGCCCAGCAGGCGGTCCGGGTGCCGCTTGATCGCCGCCGCCAGCGCGGCGTTGCAGGCCCGAAAGCCCTCCACCGAGGCCGGACGCTGGCAGAGGATCGAGCAGCACAACTGGTCGATGCCCAGCCGGTCGGCCGCGTCGAGCACCTGCAGGTCGTTGCCCGGCTCGTCGGGCAGGTTGCGGAAGCTGAGGTGGGAGTGGCAGTCGATGACCCGGACCTTCGGTTCGGGGCCGGCCCCGCTCTGTTCGCTGGGTGCGGCCCGCCCCTCACTCAGCGACGGCCCGGTCAGGGCTGCACCGGCTGCTGCGGCCGAGGCTCCCAAGAAATCGCGGCGCGTCAGCAATCCCATCGGCATCGTCGTCGGCATGTCTTTCTCCTCGTCGTCGAGCCTCGTGGTGGAGGCAAGGTACTCGCCGCCGACTCCCCTGGCGCCAGTGGACTCTGCCGGTGGGGCCGTCGATGCAGGTGGCCACGCCCCGAAACTCGCTATAAGTCCAATTCCTCCAGCGAACTCAGATTCGGACACCGGCGAATAGCCCGCTCCAACCGGGCGAGATCCCGTGTCTCCTCGATTTGCTGGCGAAGATCGTCCGGCAAAGGCCCGAACCGATCCTCCAGCAAACAGCAAAGCAGTTGGTGCGAAGCCTCGAGGCGACCGCGTTCCATGCCGCGTTCGATACCGCGTTGCTCCGCCCACTCCTCCAACGTTTGTCACAACATCGTGCTCATGTTCTCTACCTCCTCCTGACTGCTCGCGTCAGGTTGAAACTCCAGGGCCGCCTCGACCAGCCTGTCCCGCTCGAAATGCCGCCAATCCTCGAAAATGTGCTCCCGCTTCCACTGCTGAACGCGCTCGAAATCCAGCCGCGCCGCCAACTGGCGGTCAAGGTCCTCGATCAGTTCGCGCTGGTTCGCGGGAACCTGCAACTCGCGGCGAAACAGACGATCGGGAAACTGGTGCAGTTCTGCGGGATCGAAATCGAACGTCATGGTATCGACCTCAATGCGTCATGCGACCTCTCTTCGTTCTGCGAACTCACTTGGCTCCTTCGCGACCGCGCCGCCTTCCGATGTTCCCATCGTATCCAAAACGACAAGGGACGGCAATTGAGCGTCTCTCGCGCCGCCGTCTTTCTCATGGCCGGCAACGTGTCTGGCTATCATCCGCGCCGAGAGTTCTGACGAGGATTCTTGCTGCGGTGCCCGCAGACTCCCTGAATCCTTCTGACCGCGCTATAATGAATGCGAAAGAACGCAACGTTACGAGGGTGGCAGGCGTTCGCTCAGAAGTGCTTCTGCAGGTAAAGGAGGCGGCCATGAAGCGGCGGCGGTTCTTGCAGCGGGCGGGACTGGCGGCGGCCGGCGCTGGAGCGCTGGCCGCCCGGCCCGCTGGCCCGCTCGTGGCGGCGGAACAAGCCGCGAAGAAGCGTCAGCACGAGAGTCGGCGGCAGCGAGTGTTGGTGACCGCCGCCGACACTCCCTTGGCGCAGGCATTGGGCGACGGTCTGGCCGGCAACTGGCAAGTGCAATTGACGGCGCGTGCCGAGGTGGCGACCCATCTTCCGTTCGCCCGTTGCGAGCTGGCTGACGATGACCGCACGCGCGAACTGGTGCGGGGAATCGGGGCGATCGTCCACGTCGCGCTGGCGCCGGTTGGCATTCCGCTGGCCGAGCAGATCGACTCCCTGGTGCGCGGGACCTACAACTTGTTCACCGCAGCCGCCGAAGCCGGCGTCGGGCGGGCCGTGCTCGTCAGTTCGCTGGAGGTCATGGCGGGCTACGACGACGCGTTCCAGGTGTCCGAGGATTGGCAACCGCGGCCGCGCGCCGATTCGGCGGCGGTGGCCGAATACCTGGCCGAATGCGTCGCGCGCGAGTTCGCCCGCCAACGGAAGCTGGAAGTCGTCGTTTTGAGAATCGGCAAAGTGGTGCAGGCGGAATCCGTGGCGGGCCAAGCGTTCGATCCCTGGTGGGTCGACCGGCGCGACGTGGTGCAAGCCGTGTCGCTGGCGCTCGCGGCAGAACGGGTCTCCGCGCCGCGGGGTACGGAAGGATGGGCCGTGTTTCACATCCTGTCGGATTCGCCGCGGGCGCGGTTCCCCCTCAACAGGGCTCAAACGGGGCTCGGCTATCAGCCCCATTACCGGTGGTGATGCGATGAACGTCTTGCTGCTCGGAGCCAACGGCTACATGGGACCTCACGTCGTGCAATCGCTCGCGGCCGAGCATCGCCTGCGCATTACGGACATCCATCCGTCTCCGGACGAGATCAAGCGGGCGTACGGCGATCACGAATTCCGGAATGTGGACGTCACGGACCAGGACCAGGTCGCCCGCGCGGCCGAGGGCATGGAGGCGATCGTCAACCTGGCCGTCGTCCGCCGCGATCCCGTGCTGGCGTTCCGCGTCAACACGCTGGGCTGTTATCACGTGATGTGGGCCGCGGTCCAACACGGGATCCGCCGAGTCATCAATACGGGGCCGCCTTTCACCGTGGCGGGACCGACGTACGAGGGCGTGGACTTTGGGATTCCTCCCGACGTGCCGCCGCATCCGGGAACCGGCCTGTACCCGCTGTCCAAATCGCTGGGCCACGAGATCTGCCGCATCTGGTCCGAGGCCCACGACATCTATGTGCAAGAGTACCTGTTCTACAGCTTGCAGGAAACCGACCAGTTGACGCGCGGGGCAGGCGGCGTTCCCTTTGTCGTTTCCTGGCGCGACGCGGCGGAAGCCTTTCGCTTGGGGCTGTCCATGGAACTCGACAAGTTACCGTCGCGGTTCGAAGTGTTCTTCATTTTGGGCGACGCGCCTCAAGGTCAGTTCCGCAACGACAAGGCCAAACGCGTCCTCGGCTTCCGGCCGCGAGATGGCGTGGACATCCTCTGGCGCCGCACGGGAAACGGCCCAGCGCCAGAACCGTGAAAACGGATCAGATCGCCGCCGCTTGCTGCACGGGTGCGACGGCCGTTCAGTTACAGGAGGGATCGTCCGGGGGCGTCACGTCGTGGAGCAGGGGCGTCGTGACCTGTTGGCCGATCTCCTGAGAAGCCTGCCGCCACATGGTGTCGGGATCGCCGAAGACGTAGTCATAGGTCGCGGGCATCACCATCCAGCCGCCGGCCTCCAGTTCGCCTTCCAATTGGCCGGGCGCCCAGCCCGAATATCCGTTGTAGATGCGGAACGGCAGGTTCTCCTCGCGGACGATCCGGTTCAGCCGGTCGCGATGGGTGGCGAAGAACACGCCCGGCAGGATTTCGTTCTCCGAACACGCCTGGTTCGTATGGATGGCCATCAGCGGTCCGGTGACCGGGCCGCCGACGTTGATCGGCTCGTCGCTCTCGCAAGGCTCGTCCGACAAGGCTTCCCAGACCTCGCCGATCGTGCTGCCGGTGGGACGGTTCAGCACCACGCCGATGGCGCCTTGCTCGTCGTGGTGGATGATCAGCACGACCGTGCGATAGAAATTCTCGTCGGGAAGCCGAGGCGACGCGACCAAGAGATGTCCAGCCAGCGACCGCATGGGTATGCTCCGCTCGTGTAAGTTTTCCGTATTTTACACCGCCGCCACGAGGAAGGCGAGCGACGTTGCCGACAGGACGAAAGGGCGACAGGCCAGCCAGCAGCAGTACCGCCATCCCGCCGCACAAGCCGGGCAAGCAACTCGAACTTGCCGATGGGCGGCAGCTTGACCGGCGTCGAAGCGGCCATCGCCTCTTTCGCCCTCAACCGGACCGTGCTGCGGCACAGGCGACACGTGACGTCCTGCCGTCCCTCAATGCGGATCGAGACTTCGGTTTTGCAGGAGGGACAGTGCAGCCCATCCGTGTGCCGGCCGGGGGACTTGGACAGGATCGCAGCCGAACCCTCGGCAGGAAGCGTTTCCGTGTTCTCGCAGGGCATGGCCAATTCTCCGGCGTGATCGCCCAGTGCGTTGTCCAAATCCTGGGATCAGCCGAAGGGCGCTAGCCCCGGTTTCCGCGGCCAATAACCGGGGCTAGCGCCTCCGGCTCCTGCGCTGCCCTCAAATTTCATGGACAACAGCGCACTCGTCTCGTTGAATTGATTCGATCTGGTAGATTTCTTTCGCAAATAGAGTAAGATATGGCCGAACTGCGTCACTTTGTGAATGAAACACCGTGGTTTGGTGATTGAATTCATTCACAGCAGGTTTCGTGGTCAAGTTCAGCATCGGAACGGGATGCGGCGGAGGGCGACGGGATGGCCTCACAGACGATTGCCGAGGATCGGCGGAACCGGGTCTTGGAGTTGGTCCGGGTGCGCGGCTTTGCGTCCCTGCCCGACTTGGCCGGCGAACTCAAGGTTTCCGAGTCAACCGTTAGGCGTGACCTAGACTATCTTGAGGAAAGTGGCTTCACCCGGCGCACGCACGGGGGGGTGTTTTACACCGGACCCTCGCCGAAATTGCCCCATTTCGACATGAAGCAAGCGGTCGAGTGGGACAAGAAGCGGCAGATTGCGGCCGAGGCGGCCAAGTTGATCGAGGACGGAGATACGGTGCTGCTGGACGGCGGGAGCACTACGTACGAGTTGGCCCGCGCGCTGGTAGGGCGGCCTTTACAGGTCGTAACGAATTCCCTGCCGGTCGCGATGCTGTTCAGTTCCAGCGATACGGTGGATTTGGTGCTGGTGGGCGGTTACGTCCATCGGCGCACCGGCGTTTCGTTGGGACCGTATGCCAATCAGATGCTGGCCGACCTGAGCGTGCGGCGGGCGGTGTTGAGTGTGGCCGGCATCAACGAACGCGGGTACTACAACAGCAACTTGCTGCTGGTGGAAACCGAACGGGCGATGATGAACGCGGCGGACGAAGTGATCGTGGTGGCCGACAGCACCAAGTTCGGGCACACTTGCCTGTCGCACCTGTGCGAACTGGGCAAGGCCCACGTCCTGGTGACGGACGGCCAGATCGGCCAGCGGTGGCGGCAAACGGTGACCGAGGCGGGAGTGCGGCTGGTTGTCGTCGCGTCGGCGGCGAACGCTTCCACAAGCCAGGAGTGATGCGGGGATGGCTGGGACAGCTCCGATGGATCGCAAGACGATCGAAACCATCGTGCGGCAGATCGTGCTGCAGCAGGCGGGCGGCAACGGGCGAGCGGCCCGTTACGCGCCGAACCTGGTGGTCAGCATCTCGGCCCGGCACGTACACCTGACGGACGAGCACGTCGAGATCCTGTACGGACCGGGCCACAAGCTGACGCCGCTGAAGGACTTGTACCAGGACGGTTTTTACGCGGCCGAAGAGACCGTGATGGTCGTCGGACCGCGGCGGCGGATGCTGCCGACGGTGCGCGTGCTGGGGCCCACGCGGCCGCACAGCCAGGTCGAGTTGGCGCTGACCGATTCCATCTCCTTGGGGATCGACGCGCCGGTGCGGCACAGCGGCGACATCGGGGGTACTCCCGGTTGCGTCCTGGTGGGTCCCAAGGGCGTGGTGGAATTGAAGGAAGGCGTGATCCGTGCGGCCCGGCACGTCCACATGAACGTCCGCGACGCCGACTACTACGGCGTCCAGACCGGGGACCTGATGAGGCTGCGGGTGGTGTCGCCCTCGTGCTCGGTGACCTTCGACGACTTGAAGGTGCGGGCCGAGCCGGCCATCAAGCTGGAAGTCCACCTGGACACGGACGAGGGCAACGCCTGTAACATGGACCGGGCGGCGAAGATCGAGTTGTGGAAACAGGAACCGAGCGCGTGCTCCTGTTAGAGAAAGAGGTTTGAGTTTCATTCCTTTTGCGGGGAGAACTGGCAAGATGGCAAAGGCGATGGAAGCGTTGGGCATGATCGAGACCAAAGGATTTGTGACTCTGGTCGAGGCCACCGACGCGATGTTGAAGGCGGCCGACGTGACGTTCCACGGCTGGGACAAGGTCGGCAGCGGGTTGGTTTCGGCGTTTGTGACCGGCGACGTGGCGGCCGTCAAGGCGGCGACGGACGCGGGGGCCAATGCGGGCAGCCGGGTTGGCGAAGTGGTCAGCGTGCAGGTCATTCCGCGGCCCCACGACGACCTGAACATCGTGCTGCCCGCGCCGCTCAAGCGGGCTGCCTCCAAGTAGGATGGGTCTCCGACCCGTCCCTGTCGTAGGACAGGCTCTCCAGCCTGTCATGTGTCCGGAACTGGGTTACCAACGATCAAACAATACGGGGCCGTGCCCCGGCGGCGGTTTTTCACACACGAGGATTTCTGGCGATGCAAACAGCAATTGGATTGGTGGAAACGAAGGGCTTGATCGCCCTGGTCGAAGCGACTGATGCGATGGCCAAGGCGGCAAATGTCGAGATTGTCAAGCGGGTCGGGATCGGCGGCGGCCTGGTGACCACGGTCGTCAAGGGCGACGTGGGCAGCGTGCGGGCGGCGGTCGAAGCCGGCGCGAACGCGGCCAGCCAAGTCGGCGAACTGGTCAGCAGCCACGTGATTCCGCGCCCGGCGGAAGGTCTGGTCGAGGCGTTCTTGTCGTAACGAGTACAGATCATGAAGATCTTGGTGGCGAACCTGGGTTCGACCAGTTTCAAGTACCGGCTGTTCGACATGACGGACGAGCGCCAGTTGGCGCGCGGCGGCGTGGAACGGATCGGTTCTCCGGAAAGCCGTTGCCTGGTGGAGATCGGCGGACGCCGGCAGGAGCTGACGGCACACGTGCCCGATCACGCGGTGGCGGTGCAGCAGTGCCTGGAGCAGTTGACGGATCCGCGGACCGGCTGTTTGAAATCGGCGGCCGAGGTCTCGGCGATCGGTTTCAAGGCGGTTCACGGCGGCCGGATCAGCGGGACACAGCGGGTGACCCCCGACGTGCTGGCGGCGATGGAGGAAATGAACCAGGTAGCGCCCGCGCACAACCCGCCTTACATCCGTGCCATGCGGCTGTTGGCCGAAAAGTTGCCGGAGATTCCCCTGGTGGCGGCGTTCGAGACCGGCTTTCACGCGACGGTGCCCGACCGCTGGCGCTACTATCCGGCGCCGTACGAGTGGGCGGAGCAACTGCACGTCAGGCGGTGGGGGTTCCACGGCGCCAGCCATCGCTTCATCGCCGGCCGGGTCGCCGAACTGCTGGGGCGGGAAGACTTGCGGGTGGTCTCGTGCCACCTGGGAGGATCCAGCAGCCTGTGTGCGATCCGCGGCCGGGCGAGCGTGGCCACGTCGATGGGGATGAGCCCGCAGTCGGGCCTGCCGCACAACAACCGCGTGGGCGATTTCGACCCCTTCGCCCTGCCCGTGATCATGCGGGCGACCGGCAAGACGCTCAATCAAGTTCTGGACGACCTCGCCTGCCGTAGCGGCTTGCTCGGCCTGAGCGGCGTCAGCGGCGACGCGCGGGATCTGGAGCAGGCGGCCGACGCGGGCAACCAGCGGGCCCAGCTGGCCTTGGACGTGTTCCACACCGAGACCCGGCGGCATTTGGGAGGTCTGCTCGTGGAACTTGGCGGCGCCGACGTGATCGCCTTCACCGGCGGCATCGGCGAGAACGGCGCCCGCACGCGGCAAGCCATCTGCGCCGGACTGGAAGAGTTGGGCATCGTCCTCGACCCGGCAGCCAACGCCGCCGCCAGGGGCGAAGGCAAGATCAGCGCTCCGCACAGCCGCACCCAAATCTGGATCGTACCGACCAACGAAGAGCTGGTCGTGGCAAGGTTGGCAACGCAGCTGTTGCAGCAGAAGGACTGAACCATGTTCGTCGCCAAGGTAACCGGTTCGCTCGTCTCGACGCAGAAGGTCGCCTCGATGGTCGGCTACAAGCTGATGGTCGTCGAGCCGTACCGGCTGGAACGGAAGGAACGCAAGACCCTGACCACCACCGGCCGCACGTTCATCGCCGTGGACCTGTTGGGCGCGGGCCAAGGGGACCTGGTCCTGGTCACGCAAGGCTCCAGCGCCCGGCTGACCCCGGAAACGAAGAACTTGCCGCTGGATACGGTGATTATCGGAATCGTGGACAAGGTACACGTGGATTCCGCGTGCGTCTACTCGCGCGAAACCGACGCGACGGAGGCTGCCGCCACAACGTAGGACGGGTTGCCAACGCGTCCCACATGCAGGATGGCTCTCCGAGCCGTCCCGGACGGATCTGGAGGTCCATCCTACGAACGAATACACGCGTCAGGACGAATCCTGACTTTCGAGGAACATCATGCAAATCGACGAAACCCTGATCCGCAACGTGGTCGCCCAGGTCTTGGCCGAAGTGGGTCGGATTCCTCCCCTCAGCGGCACCAGCTACGCGGGCCGCCACGGGATCTTTACCGACGCCAACGAAGCCATCGCCGCGGCGGCTGAGGCTTACGAGCGGCTCCGCGAGCGGAGTCTGGAGGACCGCAAACGGATCATCGGCCACGTCCGCCGGATCGCGATCGACCAGTGCGTCGAACTCGGCACGATGGAGATGAACGAGACCAAGATCGGCCGCCTGGAGCACAAGATCGAGAAGCTGAAGACGCTGGGCGAACGCAGCCCCGGAGTCGAGTTCCTCCGTAGCGAAGTCTACAGCGGCGACCGCGGCCTGGCGGTCATCGAGCACGCGCCGTTCGGCGTCATCGGCGCCATCACGCCGGTGACCCATTCGCTGCCCACGATCACCGGCAACGCCGTCAGCATGATCGCGGGTGGCAACACGCTGGTCGTCAACCCGCACCCGAGCGGCAAGCGAGTGGCGGCCGAGGGCGTGCGGCGCTACAACGAGGCCATTCACCGCGACGTGGGGATCGACAACCTGATCTGCCTGATCGCCGAACCCACGCTGCAAACGGCGGACGCGATCTTCAAGCACCGTGACGTCAAGCTGATCTGCGTGACCGGCGGCGCCGCGGTGGCTCGCGCCGCGCTAAACAGCGGCAAACGGGCGATCGTGGCCGGCCCCGGCAATCCGCCCGTCGTCGTCGACGAGACCGCCGACCTGGACCGGGCCGCCCGCGCGATCGTCCAAGGCGCGTCCTACGACAACAACCTGCTGTGCATCTCGGAAAAAGAAGTCTTCGTCGTGGACCGGGTCTTCGACCAGATGATGGCCGCCATGGAGCGGGCCGGCGCGGTGAAGCTCAACAGCAAGGAGATCGCCGAGTTGACTCGGAACGCGATCGTCCGGGTGGGCGACGCCAAGCACCAGCACGATGCTCCGTCCAAAGAGTTCCTGGGCCAGGACGCGGCCGTGCTGGCTCGCGGCGCGGGCCGCACCGTGTCCGAAGACATGGAATTGCTGTTCGGCGAGACCGACGAGTCGAATCCGTTCGTGCCCGTCGAACAGATGATGCCGTTCGTGCCCTTCGTGCGCTGCCGCGACGTGGACGAGGCGATTGCCAAAGCCAAACGAGCCGAACACGGGTTCAAGCACACGAGCATCATTCACTCGAACAACGTCCGCAACATGACCAAGATGGGCCGCGCCTTGGAGACGACGCTGTTCGTCAAGAACGGCCCGTGCATGGCCGCGCTGGGACTGGGCGGAGAAGGCTATCTGTCGTACTCGATCGCCGGCCCGACGGGCGAAGGCGTCACCACGCCGTTGACGTTCACCCGCGAACGCCGCTGCTCGATGATCGACAACCTGCGCATCCTCGGAAAACCGCCATGCTCACCGGACGCGTGATCGGA
>CAYUFW010000036.1:3541-9493 GCA_964443915.1 uncultured Pirellulaceae bacterium | reverse complement strand
GTAGGAGAAGAACATGCACCTGGCCCGCGTGATCGGCACGGCAACGGCGACGATCAAACATCCGACGCTGCGGGGCGCCAAGCTGCTGGTCGTCCAGTCCTATCTGGCCGACGGCCGGACGCTGGACGGCGATCCGCTGTTGGTGGTCGATTCCGTCGGCGCCGGACGCGGGGAAACGGTGATCATCACGAGGGACGGGCGATACGCACGGGAATGGCTCCAGACCGATGCGACGCCGGTGAGTTGGATGACGATAGGGATTAAGGACTGATGATCGGCCAGCAGTGGGATATCGAAGCGATCGTGCGCGAGGTGTGCCGCCGGCTGCAACAACTGAGCGACGGTGGGACTGCCGACGCAAACGACGGAGCCCGAACAGAGAAGCCGACCTCGGCGAAACCCGCGGCGCGGCAGCCTGCGGCCGATGCGACACAGCTCCAATTGCCGGACCGCACCGTCACGATGGGACTGCTGGCCGGGCGGCTCGACGGCGTGAAAGAAGTACACGTTCCGGCCGGCGCCGTCGTCACGCCGTCGGTGCGCGACGAGTTGCGGAAGCGGCAAATCGTCTTGCGCAGGACTGACGGGCAAGCGGCCGGCGCACCGGTGCGAGCCGGACTGGTGCTCGGCGTGGCAGGCAACGCCGATCCGGCCGGCGCCGCCGCGGCGGCGTTGCAGGCGGAGGCCGGCGCTGCGGACCGGATCGACAACCCGTGCGTGCTCGAGGTCGTTCGCCAAGTGACGCAAGCGCTCGCTGCCCCGGCGCGGATCGGTCTGGTGTTGACCGATCGTCCCGCCGTGGCGCTGTGTCTGGCCAACCGCCGGGCGAGCATCCGGGGCGCGTGGGGCGTGAGCGCCGCCTCGGTCCGCGCGGCGACGGAACAAATCGGCGCCAACCTGCTGGTGGTCAACCCGGCGGAGCACGGGTTCTCTGAATTGCGGGGCATGATCCGCGAGTTCCTGGGCGGCCGGCACGATTGTCCGGCGGACTATCGCCAAGCCCTCGGAGGGGAAGCATGAGAATCGCACAGGTCATCGGCACCGTCACGCTGAGCCGTCTTCATCCGAGCTACAAAGGCGCCCGTTTGAAGCTGGCCGTACGGCTGTCGCAGAGCAACCTGACGGACCAGACGGAACCCGAACACGCCCCGGAGGTCGTCTGGGACGATCTGGGAGCCGGCATCGGCGACTGGATCGCCCTGGCCCTGGGCACCGAGGCGGCGCAGCCGTTCCGCCCCGAACTCAAACCGGTCGACGCTTACAACGCCGCCATCCTGGACCGCATCGACCTGGACAAACCCACGTAGCCGGCACGCTCCGTGTGCCGTCCGCCGCGAACAAAACGTAACGCGACATGTGAGGGAACCGAACCGATGGTGAACGCCCACAAGATCAAACAAGACATCTGCGAGATCGGCCGCCGCATCTATGCCAAAGGCTTCGCCGCCGCCAACGACGGCAACATCTCGGTGCGGATCAGCGAGAACGAGGTGCTGTGTACGCCCACCCTGCACTGCAAGGGCTTTCTAACGCCCGAGGACATCGCTACCGTCGACATGACGGGCAAGCAAATAGCCGGCCGCAAGAAACGCTCCAGCGAAGCGATGCTGCACCTGGAAATCTACAAGAACCGGGCGGACGTCAAGAGCGTCGTCCACTGCCATCCGCCGCATGCGACCGCCTTTGCCGTGGCGCGCGAGCCGATCCCCCAGTGCATCCTGCCCGAGGTCGAAGTCTTCCTGGGGGATGTGCCCATCGCCAAGTACGAAACGCCCGGCGGCCAGGCGTTCGCCGACACGATCCTTCCCTTCGTGCAGAAGACGAACATCATCCTGCTGGCCAATCACGGCACGGTCAGCTTTGGCGAGAACGTCGAACGGGCGTATTGGTGGACCGAGATCCTGGACGCCTACTGCCGCATCCTGCTGCTGTCACATCAGCTGGGCCGCGTGCAGTACGTGGGCGAACAGAAAGAGCGCGAACTGCTCGATCTGAAGAAAGGCTGGGGCTACGCCGATCCGCGGAACACGCCGGAGTACCAGAACTGCGACGTCTGTGCCAACGACATCTTCCGCCACAGCTGGAAGGACGCCTCCGTGGAACGTCAAGCCTTCAACCCGGCCCCGCCCGCCGGCCCGACCCCCGCGGCCACTCCCGCCGCCGCCGACCAGGAAGCCCTGATCCAAGCCATCACCGACCGTGTGATGGAAGCGTTGACCAAACAGGCCAAGTAGAGGCATTCGTTCTGAGGATTCGTCGATTTGGAGTGCGGCGACTTGTCGCCGCTTTGGATCCGACGTCGCACCGTAGCTGGCACGTGGGGTTCCAAATTGCCGTGTCGTCGATCCTTCGGTCTTCGGGCCTTCAACCCGAGCGAAAAGCGACAAGCCAGAAAACTAACTGAGCACCACGTGCCAAAGCCAGATGCAGACGCACAGCACGCCAAGGAAGCCGACGGAGAGATAGAAACGACGGTAACCACGCGTCAGTCGGTCGAGTCGATACACCGCCCAGACGGCGCCCGTCAACGCGCACCATACCAGCACCGTCGCAAGGGCATCTCTGGTTCGCGCCATCCAGAATCCCTTGGCGAACGCGGACTGCCACTCAGCCAGCAGCGGCTGGGGTACTCCGACGAGCAGATGGCGGCGGTATTGAATTCCATACGGCCGATCCTTTGTTTCCAGGTACTCGTCGCGGCGAATTGCCGAATCGGTCAACAAGGAGTTGAGATCAACCTGGGGTGGGCAAGTGCTCGTGTACTGCTTGGGCGCGATCCGTCGTTGAAGGTCGCACGTCAACTGGCGCCGCGCTTCGGCGTCGGCTTGGCCCACATCGAAGCCCCATTCGCTGCACGTCCGGAACCAGGCATATCCGCGTTCCATCTCCTCCGTGCGTTCTTCCAGCCAGTCTTTGCCGAGATGAAAGGCCGTGTATCGCTTCTCGCCGGCCAGAATCTCGACCTGGAAACGCGTGCCCAGCTTCCGTTGCTCGATGCGGGCTACCTGCCACGTCCCAGACTTCTGATCGCCGCTGCCCGCGGTGGCGGCACGGCGTCCGTTCGTTTCCAACGCCAGCGCGACCGCCTCTGCGGCCGTTCGCGTCTCAGCGCCCGCTCCGGAATCGACTTTGAACCACACGCCCGTATCCGGCGAAAGATGGGCCTTGATTTCCCGAGCGAGCTGCTGTGCTCCTTGGGAGAGGCTTCGGTGAACCACGTCAGGCGTGGAATCGAGGCAAATCTCGGCTCCGGCAAGCGGACGACCGACGGCCGGCCAGAGGCACGCGACGACGGCGGCGGAAACGAGAGCGACATTCCGGGTCATGGTGTCGCCTCCTGCGCGGTTAGCGGTCCGCAAAGTACTCGTCGAACTTCTCGGTCGAAGAACGTCCGTCGGCTTCGACCGGGATTTCGCCGACCACGGTCTGTTCGCTTTCAACCAGCTTGTGCAGGGTGCGAATCCGCTTCTCGACCTCCATCGCCAAGTCCTTGGCTTCCTTGAGTTTCGAGTGATCGAAGTGGAAGGTGCCGGCCGCTTGCGCCAGTTCGACCGTCTTCAATTCCGCCTGCAGCGACGCGGATTTCTCTTCGAGCAGGTCGCGCTGGTGCCGATACTGGCGGATCTTGTCCGTCGCCGCTTGAAGTGTACGCCGCCGCGTTTCCTGGATGCGGCGTTTGGCCTCGAGTTGGACTTGCGTATCGTCGTATTTCGCCAGCCGTCGCCCCAGGTCGTCTTCCACTTCCCGGCGAGTGAAGGGCGTGCCGCCGAAGTCGTAACTCGCCTGCTCGTTGCGGAGGGTCTCACGGAGCTTCTGCATCTGCCGCTTGCCTTCTTCCTGTCCGGCTTGCATGGCGGCGATCTCGCGATCCAAGTACTCGACTTCCACGTCAAGCTGGGCGGCGACCTTCTGATTTGCTTGAAGCTCCGGAATCAAATCGTCCGTCATCTGTTGCAGCCGCTTCAGTTCGAACGCGATGGGGACGGCGTCCTTGATCGAGCGGCGCAGTTCGCCCTCGGCCGTCCGGACGTAGCTCCAGATCGTACCCACCCCCATCCAGAAAGCGGCCAAAACACCAATCACCAGCCAGAATCTCGGTCTCTTGAAGGACATGGCTTCACCTCACCAACAGGAAATGCCTCGGGTCAGATCCTCGGGTACGCCGCGTACCCCATTCGCTTCTCTGACAACATTGGCGAGCGGCTGGCAGGCTTCTGGCGGCCCGGCGCGGGAAAAAGTGGGAGAAAATGCGAAAGCGGCTGTGAGTGTCGTGGCTCGCCCAGTGCCGAGTTCGAAGGACCGCTCTGATTTGCTCAGGGTCCGGTATCCGTTATGATGATTTCCTGGGAAATCGCTGCAAAACTACGAATTCGGCGCCAATTTCCTCGGTTCGATTCGCCTTACCAGATAGCGGATGGTTACGCATGGGCACCCGAGCGAGTGCTCGATCCCATCCTTCGGATCGTCCAGGGAGCACTGCCTTGTTGGCGGCGATGGCGGTAGCCCGCGTCGTGAAGGGACATCAAGGAGAAGACCATGTTGTGTCCGTTCTGTCTGAGCGAGATCAAGGAATTCGAGAAGGTACCCGACGAGAGATATCCCGTGTACCGCTGCACGAACAAGGAGTGCGGCGAAGAGATCCCGCCCTTGTACATCGACGGATACCGAAAGTATCCACCGGTGATCGTTAGCTTGGTTGGATTCCAGCGGCATGGAAAGACCGTATTTGTCGCCTCTCTGTTTCGGGCGTTGGAGGACCTGTCCAGGTACTGGCGCGGATTCTACTACAAACCGCTCGACGAGCATGCCCTGGATACGGTCAGGAAATATCAGGAGGGAATGGAAAAGGGTGAACTTCCGCCGCCCAGTCACAAGATGTTCCCGAAGCCGCTGCTGGTCCGTTTGGTCAAGATGCCCATTCTCCGTCCCGTCACACTCGTGATTTACGATCAGAGTGGCGAAGCCTTCGATGATGTCGCCAGCATTCGCCAGAACGCCAGATATATCAAGGAGTCACCGGCAGTGCTATTTGTGCATAGCATTTCGCCGGTGGACGGCGTGGCAGTCTCCCTGAGGCAGCTCCTTGCCAGGTATGTTCTCGGGATGGCAGCCTTAGGTGCAACAAAACGGAAGCAGCACTTGGTTGTCGCCCTGACCAAGACGGACGAGGTGACGTTTCCTCTGGCGCATGGATCCCTACAGAAACAACTTGCCGACGGCTCCCTCGCAGATCTCTTCGTCGACAACAACCGTTGGAGATTCCGCGGTAGAGTGAGACAGTATCTGAGGACGGTTCTGAGCCGATTCTGGCAGCTTAAGGAGTTCCTCGCGGAACAAGCTGGCGGCGACGCATTTCTGGCGTTTGCGAACGATCATTTCAGGAGCCTTGGCGTGACGCTGCTGTCGGCGATCGGATCGGCCCCCGTGAACGGCAGGGTGACGCGGTGGCAACCGAAGTTGGTTCTGGACCCGTTACTGTTCGTCATCCACCGCTCGATTCCTTGGTGGCGACGATTGAACTGGCGCCGCTGGTTCGCGACCGCCGTGGTGTTCTTGTCCATCGCCGCCGGCACGCTGTACTGGTGCCATACCCGGATGGGCGCGATAGGGGCGCCCGTCATTCAACCGCCCGGCGCGGTTGAAGGGGAAGGCAGGATAACCCACCGGGCCGCTGCGGTAACCGGTGTGCCCAATCGCGGTCCCCGACAGAAAGCGAGCCAGACCACCAGGGCGGAAAACGTGAACGCGGCAAATGCACTGGAGACGGCGGCGGGTGGGGAGCAAACCTAGGACCATTCCCGCAAGGATTGCTGGGCAGGCGTGATGTAGGGTCAGAAACGGAGCCAGACGATGAAAACTCCTTTCTGGTGGCTTCTGGGTAAGTGTGGTTTCCGCGTCGGTGTGGACAGACTGATCCAGTCGCTGACTCATCCGTCGGCCTCCCACCGCAAG
>CAYUFW010000036.1:0-3531 GCA_964443915.1 uncultured Pirellulaceae bacterium | reverse complement strand
CCTGTGTGGCGCTGCGTGGTTTTCGGGATCCGCGAGCCATCTCACTTCTGGTCAAACTCGTGAGCGATCAGGACGACGGTGTCTTCTGCGCGGCGTGCAAGACGCTGGGCCTGTACGGGGCTTGTGAAGCCAACGGACTGCTCTACCCGGTACTCAATTCGGACAACAAACGGCGTGTGCGGGCCGCTCGACAAGCGTTGGCGCGATTGGGCGAAGGTCCGATCGTCGAGCCATACCTCCGTTACCTGCGCGGGCGGACCACAGCGGGCGAGGAGATCAAGACGATTGTGCGCAAAGGCGACCTGCGCCTCGTGGAACTGTTGATAGATCGCTTGGATCGGAGGAAACAGGAAGATCGAAAAGCCGCGGCAGCGCTGCTGGCCAGAATTGGCGATGAAGCGGTAGTTACGCGACTCGCCCAGCGGCTCGATACGGGCCGTGGCCGGGTCAAGTACGAACTCTGCCTGCTGCTGGGCGACATTCGGAGTCAACGGGCACGAGAGCCGCTGCGCAGACAGTTGATTGACAAGGAGCCCCGAGTGGTCTGTGCGGCCTGCGAGGCACTCGCCAAGATTCCCGACCGAGGCGATTTCGACGCCATCGCCGGACTGTTGGACGGCGCAAATCGCGAGTCGAACGTTCGCGCGGCAGCGCTGGCCGCACTGGTTGCGGTGGATCGGTCACGAGCCAGAGACAGAGTTCTGGAACGGCTCGGCGACCACGACGGCGGCGTAAGGTGTGCCGCGTGTGAGGCAATCCCACGCGTCTGCGACCCCAGAGATGCTCAGGCAACCGACGCTGGACCAGCCGGTTCAGGTTCGCGAGGCAGCTTGTCGCGCCCTTGGGAAACTGGGACAGGAGCGTGCCGTCGAGCCGCTCATGAAGTTGCTCAAGCAGTCTGCCGTTGCGGCGTTCGAGCAGGCCGTGGCACATTTCCGGCCGGTAGTGCCCACCAGCGGATTGACTCGGCTGCTGAATGAGATCGCGGAGTTCGTACGGAGACCATGGGCCTTCCCCGTTTCGGTACCGGGCGGATGTGCCATTCAGGAAGCGCTGGACCAGTTGGGACGAGGCACGTTGGTTGCGGCGCTGCGGGGCGTCGTCTGCGACGGCCACTTGGCTGATCTAGGACTGTTCCGCCGGTTGGTCCGAGCGGGCGACCTGACCGCGATCGACGTCCTCGTCGATTGGTGGCCCGCGTTCGACAAAGGCCGAAAGGACCCGACCGGCTATCCGGTCGGACGCATCAGCAGGGCACTGGACGCGATCGAGAGCTCGCTGGGTGCGAACATGCGGCAGTTGTTTTGCCAGGAACATCGCACGAGGTTTCAATGGCGCCGATTGCGGAGCGAAGGAGGATACGTCGCGCGCTATCCCGTCTGTCGAACGTGCGAAAAGGCCAAGAGCGCTCTGACGGGGGTGGAAAGGGCCATCTGCGTTGTGGACGGCTCAAGTGGACAAGCCCAACCGTCGTCGCTCGTCCGCCAAGGGCCAGAGGTCGTCGCGCGATGGGCGGAGGTCGGCATGTTCGATTTTGACGCGGTTCGCATTCGCGCCGGCGAGCGATGGGAAATCGAGGAGTTCTGTCTCAAGGTCCAAAAGGACGGTGTCCAGTTCCCAGAACACAAACCCCGTTATCGGCGGATGGAGTGCTGCATTTCACGTGCTGTCGTCATTCCCGTCCATCTGTTGAGGAACCTCGAAGAAACGTTTGGCCGCGTACGATGGGTTGACGAGTAGCTCCTTGCATGACGTTGATGAGGGTCGTGGGAATGATCTTCGGGTGGTGGTTGCTGGGCAAACTCGGCTGTGATGGGGCCGTCAGCCAGCTGATTTGGCCTCTCGACGACGACAAGGTGGCCACTTTGCGGGCTGCCTGTTGGGCGTTGCGGGGATTCCCACCAGATCCCAGGGCGGTACCCGCCCTGATCCGTCTCCTGACGCACGCGGACGACGGCGTGTTTTGCGCGGCGTGTCGGACGCTGGCGGCGTATGGGGCACGCGACGCCGTCGAGCTTTTGTACCCGGTGCTGAACTCTGCCAACGCGCGTCGCGTGCAGGCGGCTCGCCGCACGCTGGAACTTCTGGGCGAACGACGCGGCGTCGAAGCGTACCTCGGAAGCCTGCACGGCGATCAGGCGGCGGCACGAGAACTCAACGCGGTCGTCAGCGGCGGCAATCTGTGGCCGGTCGATCTGCTGGTTGCGAGATTGGCCCTTCCCGCCGAGCAAGAGCATGGCATGGCGGCAGCGCTCCTGGTTCGCATCGCCGACAGTGCCGTAGTCAGCCGACTTGTCACGCGGACCAACCAGGACAGCGATCTGGCAAGGTCCGAACTGTGCCGGGTGCTCGGCCGGATCCGCGATCGCCGGGCTCGCGAAGCTCTACGCGGGCGACTGACCGATTCTGCTGCGGATGTGGTCTCCGCCGCCTGTGATGCACTCGCGGAGATTGGTGACCCCGCCGACTGTGAGCCCCTGGTGGGGCTGATTAGCGACGGCCGCACCGCGGTGCGAGCAAGCGCGCTGACGGCGGCGGCGAGGCTGGCCCCCGTCCGCGTCGGGGCATTGGTCGCCGAACGATTGCGGAGCGATCCAGACGATGACTTGGCTTGCCCCATTTGTCGAAGGGCAGCCGCGGCATGGTCTGGCGTGCAGACTTTCTTCTGCCTGGTCGATTTCTCGGACGGGACCAGCCAGCTGCCGTTGGTGGCGCGGACCGGCCAGCGTATGCTCAGCCGCTGGGATCCGGATGGTGGCCTGTTCGACTTCAGTGCCGTTGCCGTTCGGGCAGCAGATCAATTCCAGATCAATCGGTTCCTGCTCCGAGTTCAGGAGGCCGGCGCACGAGATCCTGAGAGGAAACGCGGCTACAGGAGGATGGATCTCTCGCTCTGGCCGGGCACGGAGCTTCCTGAATCCTTGCTCCGCAACCTTCGCGACACGTTTCGGAGGGTGATCCTCGGGAACGAGCCTGACGCAATCCGCATCGCCTCCGAAATCGAGGAAATGCTGGCCAAGGTACTGTCATCGGAAGAGCCTGCCGATCAAGCTGGCCCTGGTGCGAGTCGTTGAAGATGAAAAGGAATCCGTTAGGAAACAGCCAATGAAGATCGTGTCGGCTTGGCAGATGATTTACGGAAACGTCGAGGAGGAAGACTCGCCGAAGCGTACGCGCGGCTTTCAGACGCTTCGCCTGTCGAAGGCGGCGGGGATCGACGCCGCGGAGCTGGCGGCCCTGGAAGCGCGCCTGGTGTATGCGTCGGACGCGGCGAATCCCGTCAAGCGGGTGTTTCACGTTACGCGGTCAGGCAAGATTCTGCTGGCGCAGGCAATCGGCGTTCCCGGTCGGGACCGAGAAGGACGCACCGGCCGATACCTGGCCCACGGACTCGTCTTCGACGCCGGGAGACTCCGCGACCTCGCGACGAGCATCTTCGCCATCTTTCGACAGTTCGATTTTCTGACGGACATGGACAGGGCGCTGGATGCGGGTGACCGGATAACCGGTGACATCGAATCTGTACACGTC
>CAYUFW010000035.1:20866-38385 GCA_964443915.1 uncultured Pirellulaceae bacterium | reverse complement strand
GCACGCCGCTGAACGACAACGGGTCGGCGCCGTCCAGCCTGAAGGAACTGGGGTCTTCCGGGACGTTCGAGCTGCGACTGCCGGTCAACCGGTTACTGACGGTCGTCGCCGCAGACCAGACGTTCGAGTTGCTGCTGGCCGGGGAAATCGTCGCGCAATTCACGCCGGCACTGGGAGAGGCCGAAGGCGAGCCGACGGGGCAACGGGCTTGGGGACAGAACCCGTTCGATCGCGTGGACGTCGACGGGGACGGGGTGCGGACGCCCCTTGACGCGCTGCTGGTCATCAACTATCTCAATTCCCGAGGGCCGGCGGCGCTTGCCGCTCGGGGAGTCGCCGCCGGCTCCTTGACGGCCCACTGGGACACCAACGGCGACGGGGCGGTAACCGCTGCCGACGTGCTGTTGGTCGTCAACGCGTTGAACGCACCCCACAGCGCGGCGCAGCGGGGTGGCGGCGAAGGCGAAGGGGGGCCGGCGTTGGTTTCTGCGGCGCCGGCCGAGGCGTCTCTGGGGACGCCACGCGGCTTCGGCCTTGACGTGCGTGCGGCGGGAGGGGGCCAGAGCCGGTTCGAGGCAAGCCGGCCGACCGGCGGCGGCCAGAGCGGTTCCGCGGGGAGCGACTCCATGACGCACCAAACGCGGCGCGGCGGCGCGCGACTGTTGGCGGTGGACCAGATCTTCATGGATTGGAATTCCTGCAGCTTGCCGTTCGACGCCCGCGTGGCGGACGTGCCGGGCGGTGCCTGAACGGGCTGTGGCGGGCGGAGTCCCCGCAGACGGCTCGTTTCGGGGACGGAAACAGGACTACGATGCGGCGAAAGAGAAGAACAGCCCAGACCGGCCGCCGCCTGGCTTTCGAGCCCCTGGAGCCGCGGTGTCTGCTCACGGCGGAAATCCTCGGAACCGTGTGGCACGACAGCGACGGCGACGGGGTCCGCGGGGCCGAAGAGCCGGGCCTGCCTGGATGGACCGCGTTCTGGGACCGCAACGGCAACCTGACGCTCGACGAAGCCGTCGACCGGTTCGTCGCCACCGATGTCCCCAAACCGGTCCCCGACGCCGACTTCATCACCTCGACGCTGCCGGTGACCGGCTTGAACGACCGGTTGGCCGGGGTCCAGGTCACATTCTCCATCCAGCACACGTACGACAGCGACCTGTCCGCGGTCCTGGTCAGTCCCCAGGGCACGCGGGTGGAGTTGTTTCACGGCGTAGGGGGCAGCGGCGACGGATTCGACGGCACGACGCTGGACGACGAAGCGGCGGATTCGATTTCGACCGGCGTGGCGCCCTTCGCAGGCCGGTTTCGGCCTGCCGAGCCGCTGAGTTCGCTCGCAGGCCAGAACCCCAACGGCCGCTGGTGGCTCGAAGTGGCCGACAGCGCCCGCGAGGACAGCGGCACGCTGCTGGCTTGGTCGCTGCACCTGACCATCGGCGAGCGGCGCACGGCGGCCGACGCCAACGGCCAGTTCCAGTTTCTCCGGCTGGCGCCGGCCACGTACCGTGTGGCGCAGACGCCGCAGGCCGGCTGGGTAAGCACCTATCCGGACGGCAGCGTGGCGCAGGAAGTGGCCCTGCAGCGCGGCAGCGTCGTCCGCGACCGCGATTTCGGCCGCCGGGTCCTTCCCGGCTCGCTCGGCGGGACGACTTGGAGCGACCACAACGGCAACGGCCGGCGCGAGCCGGAGGAGCCGTGGCTGGCCGGCTGGACGGTCTATCTGGACGCCGACGGCAACGGACAGCTGGACGAGGGCGAACCCACGGCGGCGACAGATGCGGAGGGCCGGTACTCGTTTGCCGGCCTCACGCCCGGCGTCCATCGGGTGCGCGAAGTCGTGCAGGAAGGCTGGCAGCAGACGTTTCCCGGCGAAGGGACGGTGCCCGCGTCCTCGCAGTTCGACGTCGAACTGGTGTTTCCGGCCGGCGGCCTCTCCGCCGCTCAGCGGGCGACCGTGGAACAGGCGGCCCGGCGCTGGTCCGAGGTGATCGTCGGAGACGTCCCTGACGTGGGGGACGTGGACGACGTGCGGATCGAAGTCCGCACGGCGGACATCGACGGCGTGGGCGGCGTCCTGGGACGGGCTGGACCGACGCAGCTTCGGCCGGGCTCGTCGCTGCCCTACCGCGGCTTCATGGAATTCGACTCGCAGGACATCACCCAGCTGGAAGCCGACGGCCGCTGGGCGGCGGTGGTCCGGCACGAAATAGCGCACGTGCTGGGCTTCGGAACGGTCTGGGACGACCTGCGGCTGTTGACCGGCGAGCCGGGGGACCCGCGGTTTGCCGGCGCTCAGGCGACGGCCGAATACAACGCTGCGTTCGGACGGTCCGAGTCCGGCGTGCCGGTGGAAAACACGGGGGGCGCCGGCACCGAGCGGTCTCACTGGCGGGAACAGGTTTTCGGCGCCGAACTGATGACGGGCTTCGTCGGGTCCGGGGCCGCGCCGCTGAGTCGGATCACGGCGGCATCGCTTGCCGATCTGGGGTACCAAGTCGACCTCCGGGCCGCCGATCCCTACTCGCCGCCAGCGGAAACCCGAGCGGTCCGCGAGAGCTTGGGGAGGATCGTCGCCGTGCCACCGCCGCGCGAGGAGCTTGATGCGCAAGGGGACGAGTCCGGAAGCCAGCCGCCCCCCTCCGCCCCGGTCCGGGCCGCGATCCGCCGGGCCGCGAATCTGGCGGGTTACAGCAAGGAGCAATTGGCCGCGGCGGACCGCTGGCTGGTGCATCTCGCGGACGACGCGCCCCACACGCTGGCGGCGGCCCTGGGCATTTCTCCCGAGCGCCTGGAGCCGGCCGCCGCACTGCCCGGCGCCTATCTGCTCCACTGGCCGTCACCCGCCGCGGACGTCCGCAGCGCAGGGCAGCAAGCGGCGGACGCGCTCGCGCGGCTGGCTGCGGAGAAAATCCTCGACTGGTACTACCCGGTCGTCCAACGGCAGCGGACCCGGCGCTCGATCCCCAACGACCCTTTGTTCGAGGAGCAGTGGAACCTGCGGAACACCGGTCAGACGGGCGGGGTCATCGGCATGGACGCCCGGCTGAGTCCGGCCTGGGAGTGGGCGACGGGCCTGGGGGTCACGATTGGGATCGTCGATGACGGGCTGGAGTACACGCATCCGGACTTGACGTCCCGCTACCGGCCGGAATGGAGCTACGACTTCGTGGACGGGGATTCCGATCCGGCGCCGTCGCGCTCGGCCGCGCACGGCACGGCGGTCGCAGGGATTGCCGCCGCCGCGGGAAACAGCGGGCTCGGGATCAGCGGCGCGGCGCCCGCCGCGGACCTGGCGGCGATCCGCTTGCTGGGCGAGCCGGGTTCCGACAGCGAGGAGGCGGCGGCGTTGTCCTACGGCCGGCAGCAGATCGGCGTGTACAACTGCAGTTGGGGGCCGCCGGACGACGGCAAACGCCTCGAGGGTCCCGGACCGCTGACGTTGGCGGCGATCGAGCAGGGGGTGCTGCAGGGCCGGGGCGGCCGGGGCAGCATCTACGTCTTCGCGGGCGGCAACGGCCGGGGCAGCGGCGACAACGTCAACTACGACGGCTACGCCAATTCACGCTACACCATCGCCGTGGCCGCCATCGACCACCGGGGTGTCCAAGCTTCCTACAGCGAGCCCGGGGCACCGCTCTTGGTCTCCGCGCCCTCGAGCGGCGACGGCACCGGGATCACGAGCACCGATTTGTTGGGCGACGACGGTCAGCCGGGCGACTATGTCCACGACTTCGGCGGGACCTCGGCGGCAGCCCCGCTGGTTTCCGGCGTCGTGGCGTTGATGCTGGAGGCCAATCCGGACTTGAGCTGGCGCGACGTCCAGCAGGTCCTCGTCCGGACGGCACGTCAAAACGACGTCACCGACGCTGATTGGGTCGTCAATGGCGGCGGTCACCCGGTGAATCACAAGTACGGCTTCGGCACGGTGGATGCCCTGGCGGCCGTGCAGGTGGCGAGGTCGTGGCACCCCGTCTCTGCGGAACACGCGGTCACCTCCGGACCGGTCATCGTCGGCCGTCCCATCCCGGACGACGAGCCCGCCGGCGCGTCATCGGCCGTCACCCTCGCCGAGTCCCTCACGGTCGAATGGGTCGAGGTGGTGCTGGACGCGTCCCACCCGTCGCGTGGCAACCTGGAAGTCGTGCTCACGTCCCCGTCAGGCACCCAGTCGGTCTTGGCGGAAGTCCACGGGGATGCGGACGCTGACTACGAACAGTGGGTTTTCACCTCAGCCCGGCACTGGATGAGCTGTCCGCCGGTTCCTGGTCGCTCACCGTGCGGGACCTGGTCTCGGGCGAAACGGGCCGTTTCGAGTCCTGGCAGTTGAACGTCTACGGCACGGCCGGCGACGGAGGACACATGGTCACGGTGGGACCGGGGGCGCACGTGGACAACGTCGACTTCGGCAACCGCAACGTGAGCGACACCACCCCGCCGGCCGTGACGGTCGATCCGGTCCTGACCAACGATCCGACGCCGCCGCTGACGGGGACCGTCGACGATCCGGCGGCCCAGGTCGAGGTCACGGTCGCCGGCAGAACCTATGCTGCCGTCAATCTCGGGGACGGAAGCTGGACGCTGCCGGATGACGCCGTCAGCCCGCCGCTCAGCGACGGCATGCACGACGTGACCGCCACGGCGCGGGACCTGGCGGGCAACGCGGCGACGGACGAAACGTCCGCTGAACTCACCGTCGATACGCTGCCTCCGGCCGTGACCGTGGACACGCTGATCACCAACGATGCGACGCCCGCCCTGTCCGGAACGGTCGATGACCCGTCGGCGACCGTTGCCGTGAGCGTGGCGGGGTCGTCGTATACCGCGACGAACTTGGGAAACGGTGTCTGGATACTCCCCCGCGGCACGTTGACGGACGCTCTGGACGACGGCGTGTACGAGATCCGGGCGCGCGCGGCCGACGTGGCCGGCAACGTGGCCGTCGACGCCACCACGGGCGAACTGACGGTGGACACGGCACCGCCGGTGGTGACGATCCACTCCTTGTCCACCAGCGATGCCACGCCGGCCCTGACAGGGACCGTCGACGACGTCCTGGCGACCGTGACGGTCCGCCTTGCGGGACAAACCTACACGGCGGCCAACCTCGGCGACGGTTCCTGGATCTTGCCTGACGGCGCCATCGCCGCCGCCTTGCCCGCAGGACTTCACGACGTCTCCGTGACCGCCGCCGACCCGGCGGGCAACGCCGGTGCGGACGGCTCGGAGGAAGAGCTGGCGATCGGCCCGGCGCCTTATCGGAACCTCCGCAATCCGTTCGACGTCGACGGGGACGGCCGCGTGTCGCCGCAGGACGCCCTCCGGTTGATCAACGAACTGAACTTCGCGGGCACGCGATGGCTGGTGCTGCCGCCTGCGTGGCCTGGACCTCCGCCCTATCTTGACCCGACGGGGGACAACTTGCTGTCGCCAGCCGACGTCCTGGCGGTCGTGAACGTGCTCAATGGGCTGCCTGCGGGCGAGGGTGAGGAGTCGGCGTGCCCGGCGCCGTTGTCCCCGGCGTCCGCCGCGTGCAGCGAGCGGGACGTCTCCCTTGTTATGCCGGTGCTCTCGCAAGACGGGGCCTTCGCGGATTCTTTCCGAAACGCTCCGTCGCACCCGTCCACGCGGCGGCGAGCCTGGCACAACAGCCTACGGGTGGTACGGCCATTCGGGCAGATCGGCCAGGAAATCGGGATGGACGCCCTTCAACCACACGTAGTCGTTCGAGATGCGCTGCGGGGTGACCATGCGGGCGGCCAGCAATCCATAGATGGCTCCGCCCACAAACACGAAGGGACTCGCCACCAACATCCACGGAAAGGCATCGCTACGGTTAACGGAACCGATGCTCAGGACGAACATCGCCACGCCCGCCAGCACGAGCAACCAGCCGATGAACATCGCCCGGTGACGCTTGGCGAACCACTCGTCGCTCAAGCCGATATAGATGGTCGCACTCTTGCGCAGGACCAGCGCCAAGATGATATAGATCCAAATGCTGATCAGGATGGTCAGATAGATCGCCGGGTGATGCCAGTACAGGCTTCGCTTCAGCCGGCGATCCGTCGGCTGATTGCTCTTGACGCAACGGGCGGGCAGCTGCGAGCCCTTCCACATGACGAGGACGCTCCCTTTGCGCCACAGCCCTAGGGAATCCACGACCTCAGCTTCATAAACGGCGGGCTCACTGAGCGGCGGTGCGTAAGGGTTCTCCGACAGGGACATGGGGATGCCTTCTGCAACAGCGTCACGGCGACGACGCGATCCTGCGGGAAGTCACAAGCCAATACACTCAATCTACTGTCGGCGCTGGCAGGCGACAAGGGACGACGGGAAGGATACATGCCCGTTTTAGGAACGAGACCTCTGAGCCTGCTTGCTTCCGGCCATCGTTCTGTTCTGCAGCTTCGCCCTGCCGGCGCCCGCGGACGACAGCTTCCTGCTGGCGGACCTGACCGGCCGCGGACGGCGCGAAGATCTGGTCGTCAAGGACCGCTACTGGAACATGTGGGGCGTCTCGCACGAAGGCCAAGTGCTGTGGCACTACGCCGGCTCGGTCGGGCACTATCCGGGTCCTGCTGTTCGGCTCCCGTGGCCTGACCGTCTACGCCAACACGCGCCCGCTAGAGCAACCTTCGCTGTACACCATGACGCTCTACCCGGGGATGTAGGCCAATCACCGCATGAACCAGCCGCCGTTGACGTCGACGGTCTCGCCGGTCATGAACAGGTTGTCGGCCAGAAAGGCGATCGCGGCGGCGACTTCTTCGGGTTGCCCGACCCGCTTCAGCGGTGTGGAAGCTTTGAACTCGGCCATTTTCTCCGGCGTGGTCACCCGTGCGTGGAACGGCGTGTCGATTACGCCGGGGGCCACGGCGTTGACGCGGATCGTGGGAGCCAGCTCCTTGGCCAAGCCGCGCGTGAACGTGTCCAACGCCCCCTTGGCCGCGCCGTAAATGGTGGCGCTCGGCGCTCCGTGCCGGACGGCGATCGACGTCACGTTGACGATGCAGGGATGCTCGCCGCGTTCCAGCAGCGGAACACACAGCGAGGACATCATCATCGCGGAGAACGTGTTCAAGGCGAAGCTGTCCAGCATCAGTTGCCATTCCAGTTGCCGCGCCGGGCAGCGGCGCACCAGGCCGCCGGAGTTGTTGACCAGCACGTCGAGCCGGCCGCAGGTCTCGGCGGCAAACGAGGCCAGATCGCGGCAGCCGGCCTCCGTCGCCAGGTTGGCCTGCACCAAGTGCGCGGTGCCGCCGGCGCGCGCGACATCATCCGCGACGTCCGCGGCTTCCGCGGCCGACGAGTGATAATGGACGATGACGGCATTGCCCGCCGCCAGACGGCGTGCCGTTGCCGCGCCGATCCCCGTGCTCGCTCCCGTGATCAGGATCGTTCTGTCCATCTGTCCTCCTTTTGGACAAGTCGAAGAAGCCCCCAGGAACTTGAGATGACACCAGCCGTGAGTGTCGCATTGCGGCACAGATTATAGCGGGAACTTATCTTGACAACGAGACCGGCGATTGGTGGATTCTGGACATGGATTTGTCGGCAGCAAGCGGAGGCGAGACGAGACAGTGAGGTCATCGTGGCGTATGCGCGGAAAGGCCCCGACCATTTGAGCGCCGAATGGAGTACAATGACGGCACGTGACGCGGATGCGTGGGCTTCGACTGTCTTGGGAGGGAACGATGAATGCACGTCGGATGAATCAGCTTCGGATGAATCGGATTTCGCGGGCTTTCGGGCTTTGGATCCTGTTTGTGTTCTGCATGGCAGGCGGCTCGCTGGCTGGCCTCGCGGCCGAGTCGGAGAAACCGCTCTCGCCTCTGAACTCCGTCCAGGGCGTGCTGCCGACGTTCAGCACGAACACGCCGCGCACGCTGGAGGTCGTCACCGGCGAAGCGAACAGCACGGACGGCAACGGGGCGCTCAAGTTCGGCGGGGTGTCGAGCGACGGCCCGGGGAATCACTACTTTGGGATCATGGTCCCCTTGCCGGCGCCGCTGAACCTGGACAAGTTGCGGATCGTGTTCGACGCCCGCTGCGAGACGCCGGAGACCCTGACCCGATTCTACGTGCGCTGCTACAACCAGGGCCAAAACAAGCCGGCGTGGAGCTTCGCCGGCCAGCCGTTCGTCGAGGCCGAGACGGCGCAGCACGGAGGCTGGCAGACGCTGGCGTTGCAGCGCGAAGTGGGCGTGACGGGGCTGGCGTGGGAGCCGTCGGTGGTCGAAGAGCGCCAGGGCACGGCCGTGGACCGCATCGAGTTCATCGTCGGCACGTCGGAGCGCCAAGTCGAGGTCGCGGCCAGCATCGACAACCTGCGCACGGCCCCCGCCATAGCGCGGATTGCCGATTTGGCTGCGCCGAAAAAGCTGATCCCCGACACCGTCCTGGTTCGGGACGGACGGGCGAGCGCCGTCGTGCTGCATCCCGATTCCCAGGCCGGCCGTGAGGCAGCGGCGGTCGTCGTTCAAGCCATCCGCCGGCGTGCCGGCGTCGCGCTGGAAGCGCGGCCCGGCACGGAGGCGGACCGGGAACCGGCGCAGACCGCCATCCTGCTCGGCAACCTGGACACGAACCCGGCGCTGCTTCTGCTGTACGCACGCTACCTCACGCCGGTCGATGTCGTTTGCCCCGGCGCCGGCGGTGCGCTGGTGCACACGGTGTTCGATCCGTTTGGCAAGGGAGCCAACGCGATCGTGGTCGGCGGTTCGGACGACGCCGGATTGATGAAGGCCGCGGCCGTGTTCGCGGACGCGGTCGGGCAGCAACCGCAGGGCGCCGATTTGGTGCTGCCGCGGCTGTTCACGGCCCAGTATGGCGAGGCGTTTCTCAAGCGGTTTGGCTGGGCTGGAAAGCCGCCCAGCGCCAAACGCATGGAACAGGGTCTGAAGGACGCCCAGCGCCGCCTGGACGAAGGCGCGCACACGTCGCTGGCCGGCGTGCTGCAGACGATCGCCAACCGCTACCTGCTGACCGGCCACAGCGTCGAGGCCGAGTTGTTCGCCGCCGTCTGGGACCTGTACGCCCAAAGCGCCGTGGCCGATCCGCGCAAGTACGGCGGACCTTGGGGGTTCGACAGCGACTTCCCGTCCGGTGTGGTCGTGGCCGGCTGGGACGTGATCGAGCACGACCCGGCCTTGAGCGACGAGCAGCGTCTGCGCGTCACCAAGACCCTGGGCCGCTGGCTGGCCGAAGCGGTCATTCCCAAATGCGCCGGCGCGGCCCGCAGCCCGCGCGTGCCGCACAACCACCAGACGTTCCCGGCCCTGGGGGCGCTGTTCGCCGGACTGTACTTCAGCCAGGGCTACGACACGATCGAGGGCCGGACGTGGCTCGGCATGGCCGACGCGATCTTCCAGCGGCAGGCGGGCTACTTCAAGCCCTACGAAGACTGCAACGGATACCAATGGTTGACCAACGGGCACCTGATGCGGTACGCGGTCGCACGCCCCGACATGACGCTGTTCGAGAACGGCAACGCCAAGCGCATCACCGACTTCTGCATCGGCAACATGGACAACCTCGGGTATCAAGTGCCGTACGGCGACACGGGCAGTTGGCAGTGCTGGACCTCCGAACTGATCTGTCTGGACATCTTCGGCTTCCTCACCAGCGATCCGGCCAGCATCTGGGCCGGCGCGCTCAAACGGCGGATCAAGAACACGTGCGAAACGTTCGCTTTCTACCGAAGCGGTGAGGGGGAAAAGCCGGAGCGGTTCAACGGCGTCCAGGTCTGGCCGCTGGAACCGGCGTATTACGAGACATTTCCAGCCGAGGTGCGCCCGCCGCTCGACAAGTGTGTCGACAAGATCACGTTCCGCGAGGCCCTGGATCCGCAGGCCGCGTACCTGCTGCTCGACGGACTGAGCAACGGCGGCCACAAGCACCTGGACGGCAACAGCCTGCCGCGCCTGACCCAGTTTGACCGCATCTGGCTGGCGGACAACGACTACTTCAAGGCCCAGGTCAAGTACCACAACTCGCTGCTCGTGTTCAAGGACGGCGAGTCGGCGCCCATCCCCGAATACTGCGAATTGCTCGGCGCCGGCGAGACGCCGCGGTACGGGTTCAGCCGCACGCGTCTGAACGGCTACGCCGGTGTGGACTGGGACCGGACGGTCGTCTGGCTCAAGGCGCAGAAAGCGTTCGTGGTACTGGACCGCGTCGTGCCGCAGGAGCAAGGGCGTTACCAGTTGCGTCTGCTCTGGCACGGGATCGGCACCGCCGAGATCTCCGGCAGCGGCCTGTTGTTGAGCCAGCTGGGCCCTTCCTTCCGGCTGGACCTCGCGCCGGGTCCGGGCTTGACATTGAGCGACGACGAGGCCCTGGGCGTGAACTGGCGCGGTTATCCGCACGCCGAACCGGTCGTGCGGTCGCTGAGCGCCATGGCGGCCGTCGATCTCGGCGCCGGCGAGCCGTACCTGTTCGCGACCGCGCTGCACGGCCAACCGGACAGCACGGTGACGCCTTGGCAACTTCAGCCGCTCGCCGGCGCCGACGGCGTGCTGGTCCAGACGGACAGCGGCAAGGTGGCAATCATGCTCGGGCCGCTGCAGGCGTGGCCTTCCGGATTAGCGTTCCAGTCCGACGCCTGGGCCGTCGTGACGGACGACACCGGGCTGACGTTGCTGGGGAATACGAGTGCGAAGTCCGCTGAAACGGTGCTTCATGCCGCGGCGCAGCCGCAGTGTATCGATCTCCCCGGCCCGAAAGCGGAATTGGGGCCCGCCCGACTGCCGACGCGGGAGCCCAAGGCGACGATCGCTGCGGGAGCGGCGGCCAAGCCGCTCCCCGTGATCTGGGAACAGCGGCTGGTTGCACCCGCTGGACAGAACGTACCCGGCGGCAAGTCGCCCGCGACAGCGGAACCGTCCGCACTGAACATCACTCGCCTCGCCGCCGCCAGACTGGAAGCGGGGCAGGCCCAACCCCACGTGCTCGCCGCCACGCGGGAAGGGACGCTGTTGGCCCTGAAACCCGACGGCACGCAGCAGTGGGCGGCGCAGTTCGGCTGTTCGCTGAACGACGTGACCGCAGCGGACCTGGACCGGGACGGGAAAGAAGAAGTCGTCCTTGCCCGGCAGGACGCCCACGTCTGCGTTCTGGACAGCGCGGGCCAGGAACGCTGGAAGCAGAAGCTGGAATTCTATCGCCGCCCGCCGTACGTCAACGTGGTTCGCACGGGCGACCTCGACGGCGACGGCGTTCCGGAGGTCGTCGCCGGCGCCGAGAACTGGCGTTTCTACGCCTATAAGGCCGACGGCACGCCGCTGTGGCACTACGAAAGTGTTCACCCGTCGCGTTCCGGCGCCGTGGCCGACCTGGACGGCGATGGCCGGTGCGAGGTGCTGTGCGGCACGCACTACTACTGGTTCCCGGCCCTCCAAGGCGACGGCACGAAATTGTGGGATTACAGCTTCGGTCCCATCTGTTACGACGTCACGACCGGTGCGTTCGATGGCGACAAGACGCGCGGCGTGGTCATCGGCGGCGGCGACGGCTACGTCCACTACCTGGCGGCCGACGGCAAGCTGCGGATGAAGTACAACACGGGCGACGAGGTGAAGCGCGTGCTCGCGGCCGACGTGGACGCCGACGGCAAGGACGAGATCCTCGCCGGTTCGCTCAGCCACTACGTGTACTGCTTCGGCGCGGACGGCAAGCGGCGCTGGGCCGTCGACCTGGGCGGTCCGATCAGCGCGCTGGTTGCCGTCAAGACGGCAGACGGCCGATGTCTGCCGGCGGCTGGCACCTCAACCGGGCGCGTCGTGACGCTCGGACCCGACGGAACCATCCTGGCCGCGGCGGATCTCGGCACGCCGGTTGTCGACATGCTGGCCGACAGCGCCACCGTGCTGGTGGCCGCCGTGGACGGCAAGCTCCGCCGGTTGCATGTCGAAGGGGGCCCTGTGCAACCTAGGACCCAATAAGGAGTCTTGCGTTACGGCTCCCCGCGAGAGTCGCACCTTAGGTTGCGCACCGCTCGCACAATATCGTCCACCTGCGGGACGACGGCGTTCTCCAGCGGCTTGGCGAACGGGATCGGCAGGTCGCGGCCGCCGAGCACGCTGGGGGGCCGCTTCAACAACTCGAACCCGCGCTCGGTCACCTGGCGCACGATCTCCGCGCCCACGCCACAACAGGTGGGCGATTCGTGCACGACCAGTAGGCGGCCCGTCTTGCGGAGCGAAACCAGGACCGCGTTCAGGTCGAAGGGCTTCAACGTCCGCGGGTCGATCACTTCCACGCTGATCTCATCCCGCAGACGTTCCGCCGCCTCCAAGGCACGGTGCAGCATGAGCGAATAGGCCACCACCGTTACATCGTGTCCCTCACAGCGCACGGCCGCCCGGCCCAGCGGAATCGTCCACTCGCCCGCCGGCACGTCCTCCTCCAGGTCGTAGAGCGCCTTGTGCCACAGGACCATCACGGGGTTGTTGTCGCGGATCGCCGTCTTCAGCAGGCCCTTGCAGTCGTACACGGTCGCCGGCATGAGTACCTTGAAGCCGGGCGCGTGGAGAAACCATGCCTCCAACGATTGCGAATGCTGAGCCGCCTCGCACGTCCCTGCCCCGCACGGCGCCACGATCGTCATCGGCAGGCAAAAGGCCCCGCCCGACATGAAACGGATCTTGGCCGCCTGGTTCACCAGTGGGTCCATGCAGCAGGTGGTGAAATCGAGGTACATGATCTCGATCACGGGCCGCAAGCCGGCCATCGCCGCGCCGGCGCAGGTGCCCACGATGGCCGCTTCCGAGAGGGGCGTGTCGAAGACTCGCAGCGGTCCGAATTCCTTTAGCAGACCCTTGCTGAGGGCCCACACGCCGCCATAGGCGCCGATGTCTTCCCCAAAGAGCACGACGTCTTCGTCTCGCCGCATTTCTTCGGCCAGAGCCTCGTTCATGGCTTTGATGGGCGTCAGCTTGCGCGGGACGCCGGGTTCAGGGGGCATACAGCACCTCCTCTACGTCGGCGGGCTGCGGCAGAGGGCTTTCACGCATGAACTGCAGCGCCTGCTCCAGCCGCGCTGCGGCCTGGCGGCGGATGTCGTCCAGTTGGGCCTGATCGGCGATCCCCTCGGCCAGGAGTCGGGCCGCGAAGCGTTCGATCGGATCACGCTCGCGCCAAGTGGTCCGTTCCTGATACGGCCGATGCTCCGGGATCACCATGCAGTGCGCCCGGTGGCGGTAGGTCTTGAACTCGATCAGCGTCGGCCCTCGGCTCGCGCGCGCCCGGGCCACGGCCGCCTCCGCGGTGTCCGCCACGGCCAAGACATCATTGCCGTCGGCCACCACGCCGGGAATGCTGTATGCCGCGGCCCGGTCGGCGATGTTTTCCAGCGGGCAGTTGCCGGACACGTGCGTGGTGGCCGCGTAGAGATTGTTTTCGCAGACAAAGATCACCGGCCAGCGTTTGAGCGCGGCCATGTTCAGCGCTTCGTGGAACGAGCCCTGCGAGGCGGCCCCGTCGCCGAAGAAGACGGCGGTGACCTGATCGCTGCCGCGCTTCACGGCGGCGTAGGCCGTGCCCAGCGCCAGCGGAATGCCGCCGCCGACGATCCCGTTGCCACCCATGAAGTTCAGCGGCTTCCAGAACAGGTGCATCGAGCCGCCGAAGCCGCGCGATGCCCCGGTGGCCCGGCCGTGAACTTCGGCCGCCACGCGCTCCAACGGAATCCCCTTGGCGATGGCATGGCCGTGGCCGCGGTACGTGCTGAACACGTAGTCGTCGGGCCGCAGTCGGCTCATCACGCCCACGGCGATCGCTTCCTGGCCCTCGGACGAGTGCAGGGCGCCCGGAAAATCGCCGGCTCGCATCCGTTGGGCGAAGATCTCCATCGTGCTCAGTTCGAATTGACGAATGAGCACCATCGTGCCGAACATGTCCTTCAGTTCTTGCGGAGAGAACCGCATGGCCTCATTCCAGTTCCACCAGCACTTGACCGACCTGAACCTCGTCGCCAACCTGCACGGCAATGCGTTTGACCGTGCCTGCCTGGGTGGCCTCGATCTCGACGACGGCCTTTTCCATTTCTACCGCCATCAGCCGGTCGCCGATAGCCAGGACGTCGCCGACCGCGACAAAGATCTCCTGGATGCTGCCGGGATCGCCGGCGCCGGTCAATTGGGGCATCAGGATCTGCATGTGTTCCCTCGCGGACGGGGCGCTACGACGGTGAGCGGTGTGCGTGATCGTCCCGCAACATGGCTGCCATACGGCCGGTGCAGACGACGCCCGCTGCGAACAGGAGGCGTTCGGTCCCGATTATAACCGCGGTGGAGGCTCAGGGCGATTGGCTTTCCAGGCGAGTGCGAGCGACCGGTCTGCGGTTTGCCGGTGACGTTGCCGAAGGACTACCAAGGCGTCTCAACCGCCGCCAATTACTTCACCTCCTGCGACCGTTCCCAGGGCGCGCCAGGCGGTACCGTCGATCGTCTGCGGCACGAAGCGGACGGAGCCGTCGGCCAGGAGCGTCATGACGCCGCCGGGGTGGAAGCTCCGCGCGGTGACCGCGGCGAAGGTCGGGCCGCCGTTGCGCTCCCGGACGCTGATCACGTCGACGTCGGGGTTCGCCAGTCCGGGGCCGCCCGGTGTCGCACGGTTGGGCGTCCAGGCGGTCGTGAAGCCGTTGTGGTGAACCGACATCTCGACCCACTGGGTGTGCGCATTGCGGAAGACGACGCACCCGCCGCCCTGGTACTCGGGGCAGACGGCCAGCGGATCGGCCTCGGGCGGCGGCACGTGCTGGGGATCGTTGACGAGCGAGAACGGGCCGCAATCGCGGATCGTGACCTGGTAGTTCTTGACCTCCGACATCAACAGCGTGTTGCTCAGGCCGTCGGTAAAACTGGCCCAGCGGCGGCTCAGGTTCACGCCAATCGCCGACCGCGTCGGCACCTCCGGCTGGTCCACGCCGTTCCACACGTACCAGTCGCCCATGCAGAAGGCGTAGTTCACGCCGCCGATATTGCCGAACGCGCCATGAGCCAACGGCTCGTCGCGGACTTCGCTGGGGCAGAGGAAGCCGTCGATCACGCGCCCGACGGCTTCTTTGTTGGCCAAATCGCCGTACGCGGTGTCGATGTTCATCGAACCGAAAACGGTGTTCAGTTCCAGAAACGGCAGGATGCGGGCGTGCGGGCCGAGGTAGCTGGTCCAGATCGTACCGTCGGGTCGCCGCGCGACCAAGGCTCCAGGGGGCAGGCCGCGCAGCATGAGTTCGTAGTTCTGAATCGCGAGTCCCAATTGCTTGAGGTTATTGGCGCACTGCGTCCGCCGCGCCGCCTCGCGGGCGGCTTGGATGGCCGGCAGCAGCAGGGCCACCAACAGGCCGATGATGGCGATCACGACCAGCAGTTCGACGAGCGTGAATCCGCGGCGCATGATGGTTTGAGCCTTTCCGGTTGACGTGGGGTGTGTTACACGTGGGCCGGAACAAGTCCGCGCGGTTCCGGCGGAGGATCTCCCCGTCCGTACGAGCCAAAATGCCGGAACGGCGCGGACTTGTTCCGGCCTACTCTTTTACGTGCCGCGGATACACCCAGCGGCCGACGTGGTCGCGGACCCATTCATAGTAGAATCGGACACCGCGGTCGTTGGCGCCCGTGCCGTAGCCGCCCATCTCCGCGTGCGGCGCGCTGCCGCTGTAGTTCGTGATCCCCTGGATAAAGGCCGCATGGAACAGCATCACCGCGTTCGGCGCAGCGAGATACCGCTGGCAATCGGCCAAGATGAAGTCCAGGTTCGTTTGGTTGAAGATCCCGTCATTCTGGTAGACATCTTGCCGCAGCGTCTCGACGTTGACGACGAACCCCGTCGCCGGGACGGGCATCTGCTTCTGGATGATCCGCACGTCCATGCCGGGGTACGAATCGCCGGTGCCGGAGTTCATATCGGGGCACACGCCGACTTCGATGTCGGGGGCAATCGCCTTGAACCAGGCCGTCAATTTGGCCTTCTTCGCTGCTCCGTCCGGCTCGCGAAAGATCTCCTTGTCCATTCCCTGCCGATGGCTGAACTCGTGAATGAGATCGACGAAGACGTTCTTCAGCTTGCGCTGGGACAGGAACCGGGCCGCTTCCTCGATCGCCCGCTGGATCGCCGCGTCGTCGTAGAACTCCTGGTCTTTGCGGTGCGTCATCAGGCCCACCATCACGACCATGCCGCGCTGGTCCGCCTCGCGGATCAGCGTTTCCAGACGTTTGGCGACCGCCGGTTTCAGCTTGCCGTCGCGGGCAAAACCGTTCAGGGCGGCATCGGCATCGGGCCAGCCCGCGTTGCTGCCTTGGATGTACACACCGATCAGGTTGATCCCGTGGGCCGCCATGTTGTCGAGATTGCGGATGTGCCGTTCGGCGATCGCCTCGCTGTGCAAGGCATTGCCGCACCGCAGTCCCCACAGGTCGACTTGCTGCCCGCCCAAATAGGCGCGATCCTGGCGGATTTCGAATTCCTTCGTCGCTGCCGGCTCGTCCGCAGCCCGGATCGGCCCGGCAAATGCGATGGTGGACAGAACAAGCAATGGAGCACGGTATCCGAAGTCAATCGTCATGGTGTCGTCACCCTGCCTGAAGAACCTCCAGCACCGGCCATCGTACCGATTGTCTCATCCGCGTCCAGCATGGCAGGTTGATCAACCTGCGTCTTGGGCATCGGCCGTACGGATGTCGGCCTGCGACTTCGACACGCGAGCCGGAAGCGGACGAGTCGGCGGTCGGCGGAAGTGTTGTGTTTGCAGAAACGATATTACCTGCTCCGCCTGCCGCGTGCGAGGGACTCTTTTCGACATTTTGGGGTTGCCCGCTCTGGATCGTCAATGCAGGTCCGCGTTGGCCGTCACCAACTCGCCTTTGTAGATGCCCTTCAATCCCTTGAGCTGCGCCGCGATGCGCTGCAATCGCTCGGCCGGGCCGCGGAGGATGATCACTTCCAGGCAGACGTCGTGCGTCAGGTGGACGTGCGTGGTGGCGACGATCAGGTCGTTGTGGTCGTGCTGCAACTGGGCCAGCTTGTCGCCTAACTGGGTGCGATGATGATCGTAGACCAGCGTCAGGGTGCCGGCGACCTCGTGCCGCCCCTGTTCCCAGACGCGGGTGGTCAGGCGATCGTGAATCAGCTGCCGGACGGCTTCGCTGCGCGTGGCGAACTGCTCTTGGCGACAATACCCGTCGAACTGCTGCAACAGTTCGTCTTCGATGGAAACTGTAAAGCGAACGATCTTAGACATGGCACCACCGTCGTCGGAGAAACTCGAGAAAGCAAGTCGCGAGAAAGGTCAAGTCAATCTGACTCAGGGGCGCCCGGGAGTCAAGAGGGGAGCAGGCCCGGCGCGGCGGGGATGGTCACGCGGGGAGCTTTGGTACGAGCCCCTCGCGCTAGTTCGCCCGCAGCGTATCCACCCGTGCCCGTATCGCCCGGGCCGCATCGTTTCGCTTGGCACGTTCGAGAAAGGCCGCCTCGTTTTCGAGGCACTGTACGAGGGCGTCGAATTGACCGGCGGCTTCAAA
>CAYUFW010000035.1:20052-20856 GCA_964443915.1 uncultured Pirellulaceae bacterium | reverse complement strand
GCTGTGCTTCGTGCAGCCAGTGGGCTCCGGCGGCTTCGTCCCCGGCCAGCAGGCAGGCCAGGCCCAGGTCCGCTTCCGCCTCCGCGCGCTGCGGCCAGACGAGCGTGCGGTCCGACTCGACGGCGCGGCGGAGCAGATTGAATCCCTGTTGGACGCCGCCTTGCTGGAGCTTCGCAGTGCCCAGCATCGCCATCGCCGGATGGGCCAGCCGGGCGTCGGGTTTTGAAGCCAAGCTCACCAGCATAGCGGTGGCGGCAGGCGTCTGTCCCAGCCGGATCAGCGCTTTGGCCTGATCCAGCTGCAGGACCCCGGCGAATCCCGGATCGGCCGTCAGCGACTCGGCCCGCTTCAGCGCGACCAATGCGGCTTGTGGCTCGTCGCGCGCGAGCCGCCATTGGCCGATGTTCGCCCACAGCACCGCCTCGTCGCCCCCCACGGCGGCTCCCGACGCGGGTGGAGAAGCCTGGGGTGGCGGCACCCCCAGCCCCTGACGGACCAACCGCTCGGTCAGCTGCTGCCGGATCGGCAGCGGCCACGCCACGTGCGCGGGCCGCAAGTAGGCGATCCGCTCCCACAGGATCGGCTCGGCCACGGGTGTGGCCGCCAACGACAAGTTTCCGGCCAGCGACGCGGCCTCCTGCCAGGTGCGGTCCGCAGCCGCACTGTCCCCGGCCCGCCGCTGGGCATCGCTCAGCAGCAGCCCGACGTTGGCCGCCTGGTAGGGACTCGTCGAAACCGCCAACTGCCAGGCGGTCTGAAAAGCCCGCACGGCCTCACTCGGGCGCTCGGCCAACAGCAATCCAA
>CAYUFW010000035.1:11986-20042 GCA_964443915.1 uncultured Pirellulaceae bacterium | reverse complement strand
GCCTCCGGCGGCGTGGCCGCGATCTCCAGCGCCAACGCCTCCGGCACGTCGCCGTTTTGCAGCCGCGCCAGGTACTGCGACCGCCGCTGATCGTACTCGGCGTAACGCTGCGGGTCCCGGGTGCGGTGTTGGATGATGGCCGTCCAGCCGGCGACGCCTTCCCCGGCCAGACATTGCCGATCGTGCGTCTGGGCGATGAGGTTGAGCGCCGGGGGCGAGACACTGGCGCCGGCGGGGTCGCACAGCACCGACAGGGCGACGTCCGGGTATCGCTGCACGTAGCGGACGGCGGCCCCGGTGCGCTGGGCGCGCAGCAGGTCGTCCACGTAAGCGGCGAACGGTTGAGGGGCCACGGACGACTGTTCGACGTCGCCCAGGGCGAATCCGTCGCCGCCGACCCGCACCTGGGTGCAACGCGGTCCGCCCGCGGTCTGCCCCGTGGGAGGAACCGGGTCGCTGGAGCGTTTCTCGCTCCACAGGCTGCTGCAGCCCGCGGCCAGCAGCGTGCCGGCCAGGATCGCAAGGCAGCCAATTCGGTTTCGGACGGTGGGGATCATTCGGCTCAGAATCGCTTCGGCTCCAGACTGTGAAAACGGAAGACTTTCTGGCACTCGTTCATGGGTGGATTGGCCCGGATGACTTCGTGCGGAGCAAACGTGTTCATCGTGCCCGTCGGATCGCAACTGGACGGATGGACGCTCAACTGCTGCATCAGTTCTTCGCTGGTCAGCGCCGATTCGGCCGGCGTATTGAACACGTAGGGGCGAATCAGGATGACCAGTTCCGCGCGCTCGCGTACGCTGTTCTGGCGGCGGAAAAAGAACCCGACGACGGGCAGCTTGCCCAGCACCGGGACCTCCGCGCGGTTGTCGCGGACCCGCTCCTCGATCAGCCCACCCAGGGCGACGGTTAAGCCGTCCATGCCCACCACGGTTCCGCTGACCGTATTGCGACGGACCGTGTCGACCGACACGTCGTGCACGCCGCCCTCGGCGTCCGTGACGGGGATCCGCGCTCCGTTCTCGACCGGCTCCGACTGCTCCTGCACGATTCGCAGGGTGACGGTGCGATCGGCGTTGATGTTGGGCGTAATCAGCAAGGACTGGCCTACGTCCCGCAATTCGGTGATCGGCGTGCTCGTGACCGTGTTCGCCGTGCCGGCCCCCGTAGGCACGACCTGGCCGGGCGTGAAACCGACCGTGAACGGCAACGTCTCGCCGATGAAGATCCGGCTGACCTCGTTGTTGGCCGTCAACAGCAACGGCGTGGCCAGCGTCGTCAGGCGGTTGTTGTTCTCCAGCAATTGCAGACGCATGCGGAAGCTGTCGTTGACCGCTTGAAAGTAGAAGTGATCGTTGTTCAGACCGTCGCCGTCAGGCTGGACGCTGGCAAACCGCCGCGCCGGCCCGTTGATGGCGTCGGAGGCGGGCGGCAGGATGTTGCCGCTGGTAAAACCGCCGGCCACCGTGGCGCCGTCCGAGAACTGATAGTCGAACGCCGAATTGAATTCGTCGCCCAAGGCCAACCGCAGGACCTTTACTTCCAGCAGCACCAAGGGCGTCGGGACGTCCAGCCGGGTAATCAAATCGCGGATCTGCTCCATCGTCCGGTCGTCGCCGGTGCGGACAACGACCTGGTTGTTGCGGCGAATCACCGTGACAAAGATCGTGGCTTTGCGGCGTTCCAGGAACTCGCTCAACTTCGCCCGATCCGCCTCGGTATCTCCGGCCAAGGCCCGTTCCAATTCCTGGATTTGCTCGGGGGTCAGGTCTTCCATCCGGCGCGTCTCGTACTCGTCCTCCGGCCGTACCGTCTGCCGGCCGCCGGCGCCTGTAGTCGCGCCGTACAGCCCGCCATACCCGCCACCCAACCCGCCGTAGCCGAAACCGCCCAGGCCGCCCATCCCCAGGCCGCCCAGGCCGCCATAGCCGCCCATGCCAAGTCCGCCGAGGCCGCGTCCGCCATAGCCGCCAGATCCGCCATAGCCGCCGCGTCCCAAGCCGCCTCCCAATCCGCCGTAGCCGCCGTACGCACCACCCTGCCCAAAACCGCCGCCAATCATGCCCAGGCCCAAGCTTCGCCCGTCGATCAGATCGAAGCGGTTCAGCCGCTGCAGCAAGTCGATCATGTCGAACTGATCGCTGTCGCCAAAACTCAATTGGACACGGTCCCCAAACACGTTGCGGATGGCCAGCGCGACCGCCGCCGGGTTCGGATAAAGCAGCGTGAAGACTTCCGTCCGCTCGTCGCGGAAACTGGACAACGACCGTTCGTATTCCTTGGTCGTGGAGATACGGACGATCCCGGACTGGTCGTCGACTCGGTAGAACAAATCGTTGGCCTTGGTGATCGCATCCAAGGCGTCCAGCGGCGTGACGTTCCTCAAGAAGACCGATACCTCGACCTTCGCAGCTTCGGGCGAAGCGACGATGTTCAACCCAGTCTGTTCGGCGAACGCCTGCATGGCCTCGCCCAACGGAAGGCCGCGGAACTCGACCAGAGGCAGGAGCTTGCTGGGAAGCGCGCCAGCTGCCGCCGACCGCCTCGGGTCCAGTTGCGGACGCTGATCGGTCAGTCGGCTGGTAGCCGTGTCCCGCGCCGTCGGCGGCGGAGTGGCGATTACCTCGGCGCGGGGCAATGCGACCGGGGTCTGAGCCGGACAGCGGCCGGCAGACCATGCGAGCCACGCGGCTGCTAGCACGAATACCGGCCGGAACCACGGAAAACGGCTGGGCATAGCAATTCCCTTCCTTGGGAAAGGTCCGACCAGCCTACTTCATCGGCACAACCGGCAAAATCCTTGAAGCATTCCCGGCTTACCGGATCGTCACAATCCGGCTCGGAGGCTCGACCTGCAGCCGCAGCTCACTCAACGAAATGGACAGCACCTTGATCGTGAGCCCCTCGTTGGTGGTCCACTCTGCATCCGCCGTCACGCGTTCGAGTTGCTCCCCGACTTCCAGCAACACGAGCACCGCGCCCTCGGCCGAGGCCACGCGGCCCTTGATCCGCAGCGAAGGCAGTCGCGTTTGCGGGGCCGATGCCTGCACGGCCACTTGCTGGCCCAAGACCGCCCGCATCTGCTCGCTGACCTGCGTGGGATCGCGAAGCGTGGCGGCATCCGCTGGTGACGTGGCGTGTGTTCCCGGCAGCGGCGTTCCGGGCGGCGCGGGTGCGGGCATCGCGGGTGCGGGCATCGCGGGTGCGGGCACTGCCGCCGGCTGGGCCGGACTCTCGACCGCCGACAGGTTGCGGCGCGGAACGACCGCTGACTTGGGGCGGACCGCAGGCGGCTCGGCGGCCCACGCGGCAGCAGCAAGACCCGCGCACATCAGCAGGGCCAGGCAGCGCCCCAACCAGCCAGCACCCGACTCACGTAGCCCGGTCTCTCCGAGGCCGGACAGTTGTCGCCGCAGCACCCGATTGCCAGCTTCCGTTTGGGTTTTCATGAACTCGCCCCTCCGGCAGCGAACAGGGCCATAAAAAAGGAAATATAGACAAATCCCAAAATCCCGCCAACCACCACGATGATCAAGGGCTCCACAATCACGCTCAAGCGGCGAATGGTGCTCTGCAATTCCGCCTCGTAGAACCTGGCGACTTCGGCCAGAACTTCGTCCAACGTGCCCGCCGATTCCCCCACCGCTATCATCCTCGACAGCATGGGCATGAAGGTGTAGCGGGTTGCCAGCGCCGAGGCCAAATCGGTGCCGTGCATTACCGCATCGCGGGCCTGCGCGATTTGCAGGGCCAGGAACTGATTCCGCTGCAGACGTTCCACCGTTCTCAGACCCTCCAGGATCCGAATCCCGCTTTCCAGCAGCGCCCCCAAATTGCCGCAGTAGCCGGCGATCGCCGCGGCACCCAGCACCGCGATCGCGGCCAGCCCGTGGGGCAGATACGCCTGGATGGCGTGCGTGATGTCCATCAGCATCTGGGTCATGGGCGGCAGTCGGCGCCCGATGGTGCTCAGGAACTTCTCCAGTTTCGGGAGCACGTTCAAGACCATGAACGCCGTGACACCGATGGCGGCCAGCAAGACGACGGCCGGATAGGCCAACGCCGTGAGCATGCTGGTCCGCAGTTGCCGCCGTCGTTCGAGCGTCTCGGCTGCCCGCAGCAGCACGGGTTCCAGATGCCCCGTCGCCCCGCCCACGCGGACCAATTCCACGACCATCGAGGAAAACCGCGAGTGGCGGCTCATGGCATCCGCCAGACTGGCCCCCTCCTGGATCTGGCCCGCCACGTCGCGCCAGATTCGGGTCATCGCCGGCCGCTGCGCCTGGTCGGCCACGGTGATCAACGAGTCCAACAGGGTCAGCCCGCTGCGCAGCATCACCGCCATCTGCCGCAAGCTCAACTCAACGTCCAGCGTGCGTGCCGGCAGCCAGTGCGCCGGACGCAACGAGATGCGGCCCGCTTCCGGCCCCGCCCCGCCGACGGCCTCGCCGATGTCCAGCACCAGCCAGCCTCGGCCGCGCAGGTCGTCCACCACAGCGGCCGAAGACGTTGCGTCCAGCGACCCCTGGCGGGCCCGCCCGGCAGGATCACGGGCTTGGTAAGTAAAGGTTGGCATTTCTGGATTTTGGATTTCAGATCTTGGATTTTGGATTTCAGATTTGGGATCTATTCGCATGGCTCGTGGCCGTGTCGCCGCAGTCCCCCCCAGCCCGCCGATCACCGACCACCGATCACCGATCACCGGCCATTCACCACACCGTCACCGCCGTCAGCGCTTCCTGCACGGTGGTTTGCCCGGCGCGGAGTTTTTCCAGCGCATCGTCGACCAGCCGCGGGACGCTGCGGTGGCCGATCTCAGCGACGAGTTCGCCCTCGTCGGCCCCTTCGGCGATCCGGCGCGACAGCGATTCGTCGACGGGCAGCATTTCGAACAGGCCCAGGCGTCCCACCAGCCCGCGATTGGCGCAGTACAGGCAGCCTGCCGGATCGTAGACGCTCGTCCCGGCGGCCTCCGGGTGGCCCAGCGCCGCAGCCTCGGAAGGCAGCAACTCCCGCGCTCGGCGGCAGCGGGCGCACAGTTGCCGCACCAGGCGCTGGGCCACTGCGAGCCGGAGTGTGGCCGCAATCAAGTACCGTTCGACCCCCATGTCCACCAGCCGCGTGACGACGCTGGGAGCCGAGTTGGTGTGCAGCGTGCTGAACACGAGATGCCCGGTCAGCGCCGCTTTGATCGCCACCCCGGCGGTCTCCGCGTCGCGGATTTCGCCGATCATCACCACGTCCGGGTCATGCCGCAACACGCTCCGCAGCGCCTTGCCGAACGTGACCTTGTCCGCCGTATCCACCTCGATTTGCGCCACGCCCGCGATGGCGTACTCGATCGGATCCTCGATCGTGATCACGTTCATTTCCCGCCCGCCGACCAGCCGCCGCAGGGCGGCGTACAGCGTGGTGGTCTTGCCGCTGCCGGTCGGGCCGGTCAACAGGATCAATCCGTGCGGCTTGGCGATGGCCTGCGAGAAGCACGCCAAGTCGCGCTCGCTCATCCCCAGCCGCTCCAACGTGAGCGACTCGGTTTGCAGGGCCAGCAAGCGGACCGTCATCCGTTCGCCGTGCTTGGTCGGCAGCGACGCCAGGCGGACGTCGATCGTCTGCTCGGACTGCCCGAAGCGATGCGTGAAACGGCCGTCTTGCGGGGCCCGTTTTTCGGCGATGTCCATGCCGCCCAGCACCTTGAAGCGGCTGATCACGCCGCTGAGCGCCGCCGCGGGAAACGTCCGATACCGCTCCAACACGCCGTCGACCCGCAGCCGGACCTGGACGTGCTTTTCCTCCGGATCGATGTGGATATCGGACGCTTGCCGGACCAGGGCCGCGTGCATCAGCTCGTCGCACAGCGCGACCGCGTCCTCGCCCGCCTCGTCGCCCGCCGTCTCCGCGACGCGCGGCCGAGCCGCGGCTGCGGACGCCGCGGCCGGCGCTCCGGCGCCGAAGACCCGATTCAGCGCCCGGCGCAACGACGCCTGTTCGGCCGCTTGAGCGCACACCGGCAGCCTGACGCTGCGCTCGACCGCCTCCAAAGCCGCGCGGTCGTCCACGTCGGCACAGGCCACGTACACCCGGCCGTCCACCGCCGCAAACGGCAGCACCAGGCGGCGCAGGGCGAGCGTCGCCGGCACCTTGAGCGCCCACGCCGGGTCGATCCGCACCTCGTCCAAGTTCAACAGGTCATTGGTCATTGGTCATTCGTCACTGGTGCGTTCGTCACCTAATCTTTCACTTAATCTCCCTCATCCTTGATCCTTGATCCTTCATCCTTCACCGTCCCGCCCCGCGCATCCGGGCCACGCGGTCGCGGAGGACGTTGGGGTTCTTGGCCATCGCCACGGCCGTGGTTTCGGAGATCCGGCCGCTGACCCACAACCGCGCCAGGTCCTGTTCCAGCGTCTGCATCCCCGCCGCGCCGCCGGCCTCCATGGCCGAGTAGATTTGGCTGCTCTTGGCGGTCGCGATCAGATTGGCCACCGCCGGTGTGACGATCAAGACCTCGCTGGTCACCACGCGGGTGCGGCGGGAGGGATCGGCAGGCGGCGAGCCGGCTGCATTCTCGCCCCAGGCCTCTTTCGTTGCCAGGGCCTGCGCGCGCCCAACCGCCGGCCCGTCGGCGACCAGCAGATGCTGGGCAATCACCGCCCGCAGGACCAGCGCCAGTTGCCGCCGGATGCCGTCCTGTTCGTCTGCCGGGAACACGGCCACCAACCGCTCAATCGCTCCCACGCAGTCACCGGCATGCACCGTCGTGAACACCAAGTGCCCCGTCTCGGCGGCCACGATCGCCGTCCGGATCGTGTTCAAGTCCCGGATTTCACCGACCAGAATCACATCCGGATCCTCGCGCAGCGAGGCCACCAGGGCTTCGTAGAAGCCACAGGTATCGGTGCCCACCTGCCGCTGGTTAACCAACGCGGTCTTGGAGACGTGCAGGTACTCGATCGGATCCTCGATCGTGATCAGGTGGCAGCGGCGAGTCTGATTGATGCGGTCCAGAAAAGCGGCCAGGGTGGTGCTCTTGCCCGCCCCCGTCGGCCCGGCTACTGCGATCAGCCCGTCCGGCAAATCGCACAGCCGGTACAAACTCTCGGACAGGCCCAACTGCGTCAGCGTCCGGAAGCGGTCCTCCAATTGACGGACCGAAATCGCCAAGTGCCCCTGCCGGCGGAACACGTTGAACCGGTATCGCGTGCCGCTGGCACCGGTGAGTGCCCCGTCCAGCGAACCCGTGGCGCGCAGCGGCGTCTGGTCCAGGTCCCGCGTCATCCAAGCCGCGATGGCCTCGATCTGAGCCGGAGAAAGGCACGGCCGATGCTCCTGCGGCTCCAAGATCCCTTCGACCCGCAAGTACGGAGGCAGCCCCGGCGCCAGGTGCAGATCGGACGCATCCCGCCGGACGCATTCCGCCAGCAACTCATCCAGCACGGCAGCCGCCTCAGTTTCCGTCATCCCCAATTCCCCTTGCCTCACGGCACCGACCACCGATCACCGACCCATCTACATCCACACCAGCAACGTCCAAACCCGGTTCACCGACGGCCGCGAGGCATCCACTTCGTCCATGCTCAAGCCGATCGGGACCCCCGGCGGCTGGTCGTCGTTCGTCAGGTCCCGGACGGCGCCCAGCAGGTCCAGGAACCGTCCGGACAGTTTGAAGCTGCGCACCTGTTCCGATCCACTCGGCGGCGCCCGGCCGAGGCGCGACACCGCCTCGGTCAGCGCTTTCGGCAGCTTGCCGGTCTCGCCCTTGGGAGCCGGTGTTTCTTCGATCAGCCGCAACCGGTGCCGCTGGAAGATGGCCGTCAGTTTCTCCTCCGCCTGATGCGTCTGACTCGGATCCGGCCGCGTCCCGGACAGCTGGTCTGCCTCCTGCCGCAGTGCCGCGCGGCGTTCTTCCAACGCCTTGAACTCGCGCTGGGCATGAGCCAGCGCTGCTTGCTGTTCCATCAGCGTTGCGGGCTGGATCGCGCCGGCCGCCGCCGAGGCATGGTCCTCCCGGATGCCGGCCATTGTCGGCCGCTGGAACATGTTGAACCACCAGGCA
>CAYUFW010000035.1:501-11861 GCA_964443915.1 uncultured Pirellulaceae bacterium | reverse complement strand
CAGGCATAGCCGCCCAGGACCAGAGCCAGCGGCAGCAGCAGGACCAGCAGTCTTTCGCGCTGGGTCAGCTTCATGTGCCCGCCTCCGATCTCCCGCCTGGCCCGCTGTGGCCGAGACCCCGATGCGCGTCTCGGCCAGACGCGTCCACGTGGTCCGGTGTCTCCGAGACCGGTGTTTGTAGTGCCGGCTTCAGCCGGTCCCCACCGCCTGCAGGCGGCCCGACGGGCGGCACCACGGCCTCCTCGATGTGCAGCTCGAACTGCCATGGCCCGCCGCCAACGAGCAGTTCCTGCGATTGCTTGCGCGGCAATTGAACTTGCCAGCCCAGCGGCTGCAGGGCCCGCGCCAGGCCGCCGAACAGGGCATCGGCCTGCTGCGGATCGAGACACGTCCCGTGGACCACCACGCCGGCCCCCGTCGCCGCAATCTTGCGGATCAGCATCTGGTCGGACGAATGCGAGGCCAACACGTTCAACAGCGTCGCGACCCGCTGGCGGAGCGAGCTGCGAACCTGCCGGCACTGGGCCAGGTCCGCCGCCAGCTTGTCGCACTCCTTCTGCAGGTCCGACCGTTCCTTCTCCACCGACTCCAGGTCCTTCTTGACGCGGTTCAGTTCCTCGATCGGCTTCTTCAAGCGGACGGTCTCGGCCGCCAACTCGCGGTTGATCTTCTCCGTCCACAGGTAATGCGTGACACAGACGGCCAGGGCGAACAGTCCCAGGATGGCCGCCACCGCGCGGCGGGCTGCGGGCGACGCCGGCCGCTTCGGCGGCTGCACCAGCGGCACTGCGCCGGTCTTCCGCTCCAGGTACTCGGCCCAAGCCGACAGGAACGCTTCCAGGCCGCGCGCTTCCTCCAGTTGGATCGGCGCCGATCCGTCCAATTCGTCGGCGGCGATGGAGGCGGTGGCCAACAGCGACTCCTGGCCGGCGGCATCGCCCACTCCGCTCCGCCAACGCTCGACTTCCGCCTGCCACCGTCCGGGCTTGGGGTCCGCGTTCACCACGTGCAGACTCGGCACGCCGCCCGACCCGCCGCGCAGACAAACGATCGCGCCGGGCCACAACTCGACGCGCGACCACGAAGCGTCCTCCTCCCCTCTCCCTCTGGGAGAGGTCAGGGTGAGGGCCAGCCTCTGCGGCAATCCGCCCGGATGGCCCACGCCCGCCAACCGTCCGCCCGCGGCGCGGACGATGTAATCCACCTGGTCCAACTGCCCGGAGGGCACCACGGCCAGCCAGAACGTGCGCTGCCTCTCCCGGCCGGGAAGTTCGACGCACGCGCTGGCGGCCTCCAGCCCGTTGATCCCGGAAAACGGCTCGGCCTCGAAACTCAACGCCCTGGCCAACTCGGCCGCCCCCAGTCCGGTCACGCCTTCCGCCGTCAAAGGCAGCGTCTGCGTCCAGACCTCGGTCGCCAGCACCCACACCCGCCCCGGCCGCCGCTTGGAAAGCCGCAGCGCCGCTTCCACCAAGGAAGGAAAATCGTCCACCGCCGGCGTGAACTCATGGGCGAGTTCCAACAACCTTGGCGAACGCCCCGCAAGGAAGTCGGCACGGGCCACGCGTTCGCGGGTGATGAGGAGGATGGTGGAGATAGTCATTGGTCAGTGGTCAGTGGTCATTGGTCGGTGGTCACTGGTCGGTGGTCGGTCATTGGTGGTCGGTGGTCGGTGGCTGGATGGCGTCTTTCCGGCGAACTCTCCGGCTCTTCCTGCCCCAAAGGGGCCGAACATGCCAGCCCAGGGCAACGCCCTGGGTCGACTTGCGGGAAGAACCCATAAGCCCTGAAAGGGCGAAACAAACACCGCATCCACGAACGCTCACGGCGCCTCTTCCGCCCTTTCAGGGCTTTCAGATCCTCGTCGGTTCTCTCCCCCAGGGCGTTGCCCTGGGCTGATGTGTGGTGCCCCTTCGGGGCGAACGACTCAGCGCACAATCAGTTTCTGGTACAGGTTGCTCCTTGGGCGAACGGTCACGTAGGACGGTGCACTCTTCTTCTTGATATTATTGCTGACATCGAGCACCAACGCACGCACGGCCAGCGTTCCCGCGGCGACATTCGCCAGGGCGTGCTGAAACGTGGTCTCGTTCACGGTGACCGGATTCAGAACCGCCTGCCCCGTCGCGGGATTCACCGCATACAGCCGCAATATCAAGTTCTCGTCCCCCGCTAAAGCCGGATCCAACTCGTTGCCGCTCGTGTCCAACTCTCGGACGTGGAACATCACCGTCGCCGTCAAGTAATCGGCCAGCTCAATTCTGAGCTGGATGTCCTTGTCGTAACCGTCTTCCGGCAAGTCGGAGTCACCATCCGATCCCAACGATGTTACGGTCAACACGCCGCCCGTGGAATCGAAACCAAACGTGCGTCCCCAGCCGTCGCGCAGAACCTCCTGCCCAGGGGCGAGACGGAGATAAGGTCCACGCCAGCCGCTGGCCAAGCGAACGTCGTTCACCGTGTCGTCATCCGAGTCGAACTCCCAGACCTGATGCGGGACCATTCCGGCCGACGGCGTGAACAGCTCATCCAGACTCGCCGGCAAGCGGCCCATGTCACTGACAAAGCCCGTGACCCCCGACGGACTCGCCCCGCCATCGGTATCGACGATCGCCCGCCCGATCCCGTCCAACGTCCTCACCGTCGCCTCATACCGTCCCTGGCTCATCAGCATGTCCGTGGAGGTAACTGCGACGGTAGCCATCAGGGCCAGGATGGCCAGCACGACCAGGAGTTCGACCAGCGTCAAGCCGCCCCGCCGGCCGGAGCCGAAAAGAGTCTGGCCCGCTTTTCCCCATCGCAGCCGTCTCATCACCGCACCTCGAACGAAAGCCAAACGTCGTCGCCCTTCTCCGCATCCGACAACGAGTCGGACGCCTTGTCTGGCGGAATTGTCAGGATTCCGTTCAGCCCCGCCGACACCAGCCGCACGTCCTGGCTTCCATCGCCCGTCATCCCCGGGTTCTGAATGACGATGGGTTTGCCCCAACCGTCCAGCACCGCCGGGTCGCCTTCCAGCCCATAGGAATCCGTGAAGTTCCCATTCGGCACCGGGAATCTGCCGCCGGGATTCATCAAGTACGGGCCGCGCCAGCCCAGCCGATACGCCGGATCGTACGTGCGGACAGTGTCCTCAGGATTCGCATCGGGATTGAGAAACAGATAGCGCATTTGGGGATGATCTCGGCGTCCGCCTCCCAGCCCGGCCGTTCCCGGACGCGGCAACCTCTTCCCCATGTCGTCCCAATACATGTTCGCGATCACGTTGCGGATTTCCACCAGACTTTGACGCGTCACGTCCGCGCGGCTGTCCCCCGCCAACTGGCCGATCAGCGGAACCGCCAATCCAGCCAGAGCCGCGAGGATGACCAGCACGACGACCAGTTCCAACAATGTCAGGCCGCGCCGTTTCGTAGCTCGCCCCGTGAACATCCTACCGTTCCTTGCTCGCTATTCTGCGGTTCCACTCACGCAACGAAGCCCGCACGCTTCCACGTGCGGGCTCCGTCCTTGTGTAAACCATGCGCGCGGCCGATCCGCCGCGAGTCCGTCCGGACTACAGGTCCGGCGCTTCATCTTTCAGCCGGCTCCACCACTCCTGCGTGTGCATCCCGGCGGTGGACAAGCCGAAATCGTGGAACGCGATCGTTCCCATGTACTTGGCCGACTCCAGCGGCTCGGACCCGGTACCGGCTGCATTCGGCCGGGCCACCATGAACACGGCGCCGAACGCCATGTAGAAGCTGGCAGGGTCTTCAGCCGGCGTATCAGCGAAGTGATACGGCGCCTCTTCGGCAATGTTGCGGAACAGCGTACACGGCGTGTTCACGCCGAAGATCACGTACTTGTAGTTCGCGTTGGCGGGCGTCGAACCCGGCAGGCCCATCAGCCGCACGCCGGTTGCCGTCAACGTGGCCACTTCGAGGTCAGCTGCAACCAGGGTTGTAGTCGGAGCCGTGTCACGGTCATTGTTGTACGGCCAGAACGTCGGGTTCCAGTCGCCGCCTGCATCCTCCACAATATTGCACAGCGTCGTGATCCCAGCTTCCGTCAACGCGCTGGCGTCATCGGCCGTCAAGGCTAACGCCGTAAACGACGCCCCGTAGTCTCCGCCATCGCCCGGATCGCCCGTCTGAACATATGACGCCAACCCACCGTCCGCCAGGCATAGATTATCCATCCGGTCGGGATACGACGAATAGAGGTTGGTGTAGGTCTGAATCCACTTGTCCATCTCCGGGATATTCACCGTGCAAGACGCAATGTTTGCCCGGTGCAGGTAGTTGCCCAGCAGCGGCACAACCAGCCCGCCGATGGCGACCAGGATGGCCAAAACCACAACCAATTCCAGCAATGTCAAACCGAAGCGACCCCGCTGACCGCGGCCACTTCGTCCATTCGATCGAGTACCCATGACGAAACTCCTGTGTTGCAGGGATGCCTGAACGCGCCGACGACGGTGAACCACCGCCGCGGCGACATGATACGATCTTGGATATCGTAATACCCACGATCTCAGCCCGCAAGGGTCCGAACCAAGGCGAAACGAAAAAATGCCCAACCAGGAACGCTGAACGCCGTGCGGAAGACCGTCATCTGCCGTTCGCGTCCGCTTACGTTCTGCGGCCCGATCTGACAGCCTTTTCGGGTTCGCCAATACCTGAACCACCAATCTTGAACAGTCCGGTTTTGCGGCAATGGATCCTCGGCCTGACAGTGCCGGAAAAGGAGCGATTCGAAGAAGTCCTGATCCGCCAGGTTCGCCCCCGTCGCCACAACGGCGTCCACCCTGTTCGACCGGCCGGGCCAAGTATTGGTGCTTCACATCAGTTCTCCCTCCCTATCGTCCGGTGAACCTGGCGGCAACGGGAAGTCGGAAAACGCACTGCCGCCGGACGCCACGACCACCACGCGAAAGGTCTCCGGCGGAGGAGGCTGGGCAATCACCTTCGATCCGCGTGAAGCCGAACCGTTCACAAGGCACGACACGGCGTTGGGGCTGGTCGCCAGCACCAACACCGGGACGACATCGTCGCGGGCACAGTCCTCCCGCGCCTGCTCGATCTGCGGCCACGGCAGCCCGGTGGAATGGGCCAACTCGGCCGCGCGAGCATCCTGCAAGTCGAGCACCAGGATCAGGGCGTCGAGCAGCCCCCGATGCCGCGCTTTCAAGCACGCCACCTCGATCCGTTCGCGGTTGATCCGCAACAATTGACGGCGGTATTCGGCGTCCATCGCCTCACGCAAATCATGCACTGCCCGTCTCCCTGCGGGGCACAAATGAAACGCCGGAAAAAGGCTCCGCCGCGGCCGCGCCGGCTACCAAGGCTTGGTCGGACCACGGCCCGCCGCGCGATCCGCGGGCGGAGTTTTTTCTGGCTGGATCGTCAGCCTGTCGGGGTGCCAGAGCGGGAATTACTATTCCAGCGAGTAGTGATAGCCCAGGTTGTCGTCCTTGGTCATCGTGCCCCACGGCCCGAATTCGACCGGCCCCACGAACTTGGCCCGCGACAGGGTGGCGCCCCCCGCGCCGGCCACCTGGAAGACCAGCCCGAAGCGGGCATACTTCGAGGCCGGGTCCATGTCTTGCACGGGGCTGTACCAGACCGGCGCCTCGTTCATCACCGTACTCGCGGCCGTGCAGTACTTGCCGAGTCCAAAGACGACGTACTTGCCGTCGTTGGGCAGGGCGAACTTGGCAGCAGCGACGAGGGGGTTGAGAAACGCGACGGTCGTCGAGTCCTCCGTGAGCGTGACGGGAGTCGGAGGCGTGCTCGAGCTGGTGCCATAAGGATAGAACGTCGGGCTCCACGAACCGGGCGTGGCCGGCTTCTCAATCATCTGCACGATCGTGGTGATCCCGACGTCGGTGAGCGTCTTGAGTTCGGCGGCGGTTAGGGTGCCCGCGGTCAGAGCCGCCGTGCCGGAGGTCGGAACATACGTCGCGATGGCACCGGTTTCGTTGACGATGGAATCGTAGTTGTTCGGAAAACTGTCGCCGTTCTGGCTGGCATAGAGCTGAATGGCCTTGGCGATCTCGCCCAGGTTCGTGGCCCCGGCCGACGTATGGCCTTTGCGCGCCAGGTTTGGCAACAGGGGCACGATGATCCCGGCCAAGGCGGCCAGAATAATCATGACGACCACCAGTTCCAGCAACGTCAAGCCTTGGCGCGGCTTGCCGGATCGGGCAGCGCGCAGCGCGTGGTGCAACAACATAGCGAGAACTCCTCTGATGCGGACGGCCGGCACGCCCGAGTGAAAACGGAGAACGCCACGCAGAAGGCCGGCTTTGCCGCGTGGTATTACAGTTTCTGAATCAGTGATACCAACGCGCCGCCGACTTGGCAAGAGGGTCAACGCCCGAATTCTCCGGCATCGGCCCCAAACAGAGCATGGTTTGCGGGTGCGCGACCGGTTCGTCGTGCCGCCGTCACGTCGTCCAGATCGCCCGCAGGCGGCACTACGGACGCTTGGTGACGCGGGCCGCGAGGGCCGCGGCGCCGACGATCAGCGACGAGAGGATCACGATCATCGCGCCAGTCGGCAGGTCGGTCGCGGCCGAGATCAGGAATCCGCCCAGCCCGCTGACGGCCCCCAGCACGGCCGACACCAGAAGCATCCGCCCGTAGCCCCGGACCAGCCGCGAGGCGGCCACGGCCGGGTTGGTCAGCAGGCTGTAGATCATCAGGCCGCCGACCGTTTGAAAGTTGACCGTCAGGACCAGGCTGGCCAGCAGCAGGAACAGGGTCCACACGAAAGTGACGTGAATTCCGACCGCGGCGGCGTGGGTCCGCGAGAACAGAATCGCCCGCATTTCCTTGTAGAAGACGGCCACGAACAACAACTCGACGCCTGCCGCGGCGAGCATGATCCAGCAGTCGCGCCAACGGCAAAAGGTCAGGCTGCCCCACAGCAGGTTGCGGACTTCGTTGTCGGACACGCCGTAGACGCTGAACAAGCCCAGACCCAGGAACGCCAATCCCATCATCAGCGAGAACAAAATGCCCAACACGACGTTGATGTCGGCTCGCACCGTTTGCGGATCGACGATTCCGACGAGCACGGCGGACAGGGAGGCGGCGGCGAGGGCCGGGATCAGCAAGGCCGGACCCGTCCAGCCCGCCAGCGCTCCGAAGACGGCGCCGGCCAGCGCCGCGTGCGCCACGCAGATCCCCAGGAACGGGATCCGCATGCCCACGATGTACGTGCCCAACAGGCCCGTGGACGCCCCGGCCACCAGCCCGGCACACATCACCGGAGCCCAGAAGAGCAGGTCCATCACGGGCGGTCCTCCGCGGACTGGGGTACGAGCACATACCGGCCGCCGCGACGGAGGACCGCCAGTCCGGGGCCGTACAGGTCCTTCATGCGCTGCTGCGTCAGCACCTCGGCGCACTCGCCGTGGGCTGCGACGTGGCCGGCGCGGAGCACCAGCACGCGGTCCGTGCTCGGCGGCAGCGCTTCCAGTTCATGGCAGACCAGGACGATCGTCAGCCCGGCGTCGCGATGCAGACGCTCCAGGCTGGCGACCATTTGCTCGCGCCAGCAGGCGTCCAAATTGGCCGTGGGCTCGTCGAGCAACAGGACTTCCGGCTGCTGGACCATGGCCAGCGCCAGCAGGGTCTTCCGCTGCTCGCCGCCCGACAGCGCGCTGTAGGGATGCCGGGCGACAGGCTGCAGGCCGAGACGCTCGATCCACTCGTCGATCAGCCGCCAGTCTCCGCGGCGCAGCCAGCGTCCCAGGCCCGCCCGGCCGGTCCGCCCCACCGCCACCACTTCGCGCAGCGTCAGCGGCATCTCGCTGCCGGGCGCCAGCAGCTGGGCCAGGTACGCGATCCGGCGGCGGAGTCGCGTCAACGCCACGGCGCCCAGACGCTCGACGGATTCGCCGAGCACCCGCACGCTGCCGGACGACGGGCGAATTGCCCCGACCAGGCATTTCAGCAGCGTGCTCTTGCCGGCCCCGTTGGGACCCAGCACGCCCAGCACCTCGCCCCTCGGGACGGCAAACCGGCCGATGGACAGCAACGTGCGCGGGCCGCGCACGACCGTCAGCCCGTCGATGTCGATCGCGGGAGGCGTCATGGCTTGGCGGCTGCGATCAAGGTGGTTACGTTGCGGCGGACCAGTTGCTCGAAGGCTTGCGGTTCGAGCTTTTCCGGGAAGTTGCCGAAGACCACGACCGGCGCGCGCAGGCGGTCGCCCAACGCGTCGGCCAACTGCCGGCCTTCCGGCAGGTTCGCCACGATCAGTTTGACGCCGGCCTGTTCCCCTGTTTTGACCGCTCCGTCGATCTGGCTGGGCTGGGCCGTGTCGGCGGCGGAGAAAGTGGCCACGACGTTCAATCCCAGGTAGCGGCAAAATTCGGCCTGGTGCCCGCTGCTGAGGATTGCGGCGCCGGACAGCGCGGCGCGCTCCATCTCCTCCTTGGTCCAGGCGTTCAACGCATGCAGGCGTTCGGCGACGGTCGCCAGACGCGCGTCGGCGGCGGCTCGGGACAGCCGCTGGTCGGCCACCAGCGCCTCCGCCAGGTGCCCGCACACGGCTTGGTAGCTGTCCGGCACGCACAGGCCGCTGGGTACGTTGACGGCCACCACCCGCGGACCCGACCCGCCGGCTTGCTCCAGCCGGGCGTCCAGCGAGCGTTGGAAGTCGAACCGCATCAGCAGGCGGCAGGCGCGCAAGTCCTGCACCTGACTGGGACGCAGGTCGAAGTGCCCCGGACACATGCCCGGCTCGGCCAGCAGCAGCAAGGGCATGTCCCCGCCCAACAGATCCTGAACTGCGGCGCCCAGGTACGAATTGGACACGGCGATCGCGGGCCGGCTGCCCGCGGCCTGCGGCCGATCGTCATGGCCGCTCGCTTGCTTCGGAGGGGCGGTGCTTGGCGCCGGGGTCGGGGAACAACCAGCCAGGATTAGACACACAAGCAACCATTGACTGGCACAACGTAATCGCATTCTTTCTCTCCGGGGGGCGGCTTGCCGACAGCACCACGATCCGAGTATTATTCATCCTTACAGCGTAATACCAATACGGCACCGCGTGCAAGGGAGGTTGGAAATGCCGCAGGCAGTTCAGGCGTCGAGTTCCGAACGGGATCCGCGCATCGCCTACTTCGACGGTCTGGCGGACCGCTGGGACACCTGCGGGCAGGATCAGGCCGCCACGCTCCGCCGACTCGAAGAGTTGTCCGGCCTGCTGGCCCTGCAGCCGGGCCAGGACTTGTTGGAGGTGGGTTGCGGCACGGGACAGATCACCGGTTGGCTGGCCTCCCGGGTATCACCCGGCCGCGTGGTGGCGATCGACTTTGCCGAGGCGATGCTGGAACAAGCCCGGCGGAAGAACGTGCCGGCCGAGTTCCGTTGTACCGATGTCTGCTGTGATGGCCTGGGGGAGCACTGCTTTGACGTGATCCTGTGCTTCCACAGCTTTCCGCACTTCCGCGATCAGCCGGCGGCCGTGCAGAACCTGGCCCGAGCCCTTCGCCGGGACGGGCGGCTGCTGGTCATGCACCTGGCGGGCAGCGCCCAAGTGAACGCGTTCCACGATCAGGTCGGCGGTGCCGTGGGAGGTGACCACCTTCCCCACGACGGAATGTGGAACCCGCTGCTGCGAAATGCCGGCCTGGAAGTCCGCTGCTGTGAAGACCGCGAGGGGCTGTTCTTGCTGGTGGCGGGATTCGTCCCGCCGGCAGCGGGCACGCCACCGGCCCAAGGACTCAAACATCGTACCATGGACGATCCTGCGGGAGGTTCCTGATGTTCGGACGACCGTTGCCAGCGATGCACATGGCGAACGAGTTATTGAGCGTGCCGGTGGCCGGTTTGACGCTGGCCCTGGCTGCTGCGCTGGTGGCCATCGCGGCGCACCGCGCTCGGCGGGCCACGGCCGACGACCGGTTGCCGCTGATGGGCGTGATGGGCGCCTTTGTGTTCGCCGCCCAGATGATCAACTTTACGCTTCCCGGCATGCCCGGCACCAGCGGCCATCTGGGCGGCGGTGTGCTGTTGGCGATCCTGTTGGGACCGGCCGCCGGCATCGTCACCATGACCGCGATCCTGATCGTCCAATGTTTGCTGTTCCAGGATGGCGGCCTGTTGGCGCTGGGCTGCAACATCCTCAACATGGGCGTGGTTCCCTGTCTGGTCGGCCGGGGGCTGTACGGCCTGCTGCTGGGCCCGGCGGCCAAGGCGCCCGCTTGGCGCCAGTACCTGGCCGCGTGGACGGCCTGTGTCGTGGGGGTCACGGCCGGCGCCGCCCTGGTGCCGTTGGAGGCGGCGGCCAGCGGCGTGCTGCGGATCCCGCTCAGCCAGTTCCTTTCCGTGATGATCGGCGTGCATCTGATCATCGGTCTGGGCGAGGGTGCATTGACCTTCGCCGTCCTGGCGTACTTGCGGCGAGTGCGGCCGGAACTGCTGGGTCTCGATCCGGCCAGCGGCGGCGAAGCCCCGCGGCGGCCGGGCTACGGCGTGGTGACCGCGTCGTTGTTGGTCACCGCCCTGCTGCTGGCCGGAGTGGTCAGTTGGTTCGCCTCGACTTGGCCGGACGGCCTGGAGTGGAGCTACCGCGAGCATCGTTACGCGGGCGCGGAGCAGGTCATCGCCCAGGATTCCGCGGCCATCGCGGCCGTCGATCAGTGGCAGAGCGAATGGTCACCGCTGCCGGACTACGCCCGCCGCGAGACGGCATTAGGGCAGTTGCCCGCCGCCGAGACCGAACTCGAGACGACGCCCACCGCAGCGGCCTGGCCCAACCTCGACGGCTGGGGTTCTCTGGCCGGCGTCGTGGGCACCATCGTCACGCTCGTCCTGCTGTACGGCGCGGCGTGCCTCCTGCGGAAGACCGCACCGGCCTGAGGCGCGACGCCGTGGCCGGCGGCCGAGCGCGTATGGGTGCTGCCCCACGCATCATTCCTTCATCGAGAGGGCGACACGCTACGCCGCTCCGTGAGCGGCGCGGTCAGGAACCCTCGCCGTTCCAGATCCGCATGGTGACTCCCACCACGTGCAGATCGGATCGGACCAGCGTCGCTGCGGCGGCCGAGAAGTCCACGCCACCGCTCATGCCAACTGCGACCCGTGTTGTGTCCGTGGTCTCTGACGAACCAGGCCCGTTTGCGCTACGAGCCGAAGGTGGCGACGGCACGGGAGATGCGGTCGAGCGCTTGTTGGAGCGTGGCTCGCGGACAGCCGAAGTTCAGCCGCATGTACCCGGGGCCCTGAAACGCGGCGCCGTCCGACAGCATGACGCCCGCACGTTCGAAGAAAGCCGCGTGGTTGCATTGTCCCAGCCACCGCGTGTCCAGCCAGGCCAGGTAGGTCGCTTCGACGCGGCTGACCGAGAACATGGGCAGGCGG
>CAYUFW010000035.1:0-416 GCA_964443915.1 uncultured Pirellulaceae bacterium | reverse complement strand
CCCGCGCAGGTAATCGAGGAGCGACAAACGCCACTCCTCCCCCTCCTCGAACGCCGCGCGACAGGCCGCCAGTCCCAGGGCATTCGGGTACGGCACCAGACCGCGGGCCGCCCGTCGAAATGCCGCTCGCAGTCCCGGATTGGGAATCACCGCGAAAGCGCAGTTGAGCCCCGGCGTGTTGAAGGTCTTGGCGGGCGACATCAGGGTGACGGTGCGGTCGCCGATCTCCTCGCCCAGGGTGGCCAAGGGAATGTGCTTCCGGTTCTCCAGCATCAGATCGCAATGGATCTCGTCCGAGCACACGGTCAGGTCAGGGCGTTGCCGGACGACGTCTGCCAAGGCGGCCAATTCGCCGTGCTCAAACGCCCGGCCGACCGGATTGTGGGGATGGCAGAACAGCAGCAGTTTTGTCTGCG
>CAYUFW010000034.1:31876-38390 GCA_964443915.1 uncultured Pirellulaceae bacterium | reverse complement strand
GCTAGCACTTACAGTCGTCAAGAAGGGAAGTTAGAAACTGGAAACGGCACTAGATGCTTCGTCCGCAGCCTGAAGCACGGCGCGGTTTGAGAACGCGTGTCAAAGAACTTCGCAATGGCCTGCGTCACTCTTGAGAGGACTTGGCACGCCGGGCACTTTTTCTACGACACCAAGCCGCGTTTTGAACTTGGCTCGGCGGTCCAGTTGACGATGGCGGGCAACCGCGAGGTCGCCGATACGGGCCTGGACGCCTGATATCCTGACAAAGGGTCAAGGCCAGTTGGCGTGGCCACCCCGACGTAGGCCGGTCTCTCCGGGACCGGCAGCTGCGTCTCGGAGAGACGCGGCTACGTGAATCGCCGGACGACAAACCACAATCGTGAGCGAAGAGCCGTGTGAATCTCCCCGGCAAGCCAAGAAGACTCAAGGCTATGTCAGGACGCCGGCACCCTGTCGGCCGCCTTGGACGACCTGCGGCGGTTGGGCGAGCTTTACCTGCAGTTGAGCGCCGCGGCGAGGTGAAGCCCTAGACCGTGCCCCGCACCACGCCGACGACCACGCCCCGGACGCGGGCGTTCTTGACGTAGATCGGGCCCATTTCGGGATTGGCGGGCTGCAGGCGGACGCGTTTGCGCTCGGGATACCAGTACTTCAGCGTGGCTTCGTCTTCTTCGTTCAGCGCCACGACCATCTGGCCGCGTTCGGCCGTCGCCGTGCTGCGGCAGATGACGTAGTCGCCGTCGGTGATGTGGGCTTCGATCATCGAATCGCCCTGGACCCGCAGCACGAACATGCCGGGGACGTTGAACAGTTCGTCAAAGTCGATCCGCTCGTTGAGTTCGAAGGCGTGCTTGGTGAATCCCGCCGGTACCACGCCAGCGAACGGCAGTCCCGGCTCGCTCACCAGCCGCGCCCGTTTGCGTTCGGCCTGCAACTCCGGCAATTCGATGGCTCGGGCCTTGAACTCGTTGCGGCGGATGAGCCCTTTCTTCTCCAACGCCTTGAGGTGACAGACGACGCCGTTGGGCGACTGGATGTCGAATGCGTCGGCAATCTCGCGGATCGTCGGCCCGAAGCCGCGCCGCTGCACCAGGTCGCGGATGAACTCGTAAATCACCCGCTGCCGCTCCGTCATTTCGTTTCCGAGCCGTTTTCCCCGTTTCCTGCCCATGCTGGTTCCCCCTTCTGATAAAGTGCAGATACCGGTGTGATTTGCTACAGTAACATATACGGCTGTACATACGCAAGAGGGGTTCGGGGAAAAGAACAAGAGAATCGTGCCGGAGGCGCCGGATTCTTGAGGCGGCGGCCACTTCCCACACGCCGTTGACGTTGCGGTTAAGCTGTACTGTACGTCGTGGTCGTGGACAGCTGTGACGAACTGCTGTGGCGCCTGCGGGCCATGTACGGCCTGAAGAACGCCGGCGGCACGAAGATGTTGACCATCGGCGGACTGACGGCGTACAGCGCCCCGGCTCAGGAACACGGTCCGCGCGTGGCCCAGGAGGTTTGGGGCTACAATTTCGTCAACGTGACGGACGAGGAGTCCGCCAAGCGGCTCGAAGCGGCTCACGGCGATCAGCAGGTTGCCAAGCGGATCGACGAGCAGACGGCCGGGCTGCTGAACCTGCCCAACGTCAAGCTGCTTCTTGGGCTAGGGTTGCGGACGCCGCGAAGAACGTTTACGCTTAGCCGTCCTTGGCTCGCATGGCCAATGGCAGACGATCCTGAAGTGCAGGGCCACACAGTCCCCCATGGAAACCTACGTCGAACGGTTGCTGCAGGTGGGCCGGGTGTTCGAGTTGTACCCGGACCGCGTGGTGGTCACTGCCAAATGGTGGTGGGGCCGGCCGTACCAGACCACGGTGCCGCTGGCGTCTTTGAGTCCCGACTGCGTTTTCCAGCTGATCCGTTATCGGCTGTTCAAGCACGGCATTCTCGCGCTGGCGATCGGAGTCGCCTTGGCGGTGCTGGCCGGACGCTCCGACGGCAGCTTGGTCCAACAGGCCGCGCTGGTCGGCGGCTGGACGATCGCCCTGGCAGGCCTGACGCTCAGCGCCCTGACGTACCCGCGGGTCATGTTCGCGCGGTTTCCGCGGCGCGCAGGCGGCAGCGGATTGGACATCGCCCAAAGCGGCCCGGATCGGAAGCGTTTCGAGGAATTCGTCAAACGGGTTCAGCGCCAGATCCGCAAGCAGTCTAAGGCGTGACCATCGGAGACGGTACCGGCAAGATCGCCGCCAGCCGCACGCGCCAGACCAGGACGCAAGGCCATTGCAGCAGGACTTTTCGGTTGGCCGTCGGTCGAAAACGGACTCAAAGTGAAAAATCCCAGATCCTCGAATCTGCTGACCAAGCCGCTGTCTGGGACACTGATCGCCTGACGTGCCTCATCGCGCCGACGCGATCCCGGCCGGGGCGGCGGGGTCTTCCACGATCACGCGGAAGCCGACGTCGTAGACTTTCTGCCAGGGTTCGTACGCGCGGCGGACGGAGGAGCCGGCGTCGGCGGGGCGGTCGGCCCACGAGCCGCCGCGGGCGACGCGACGCTCGGAACCGCCGTCGCCGTTCCGGCCGTCGTCGTCGCGGTAGGGATACGGCCGATAACGGCTGCGGGTCCATTCGCTGACGTTGCCCGCCATGTCTTTCAGCCCCCAGGCGTTGGCTTCGGTCTGGGCGACGTAATCCACGACGAACCAGGGGTCGCGGAACCGCTGGTCGTGCAACGGGAAATTCATCTCCGGCGGATAAGGGTTCCGCCGCTGCAAGGCGCTGGGACCGTCGTAGCCCATGGCGTACCAGCGGAGGGCCTGGTCGGCCAGGTTGGCAAACCGGCCGAAGTCGGTGTCCATCGTGCCGTAGAAGAATTGCGTGTCCGCGCCCGCGCGGGCCGCCCATTCCCACTGGGCCTCGGTGGGCAGCGTCACCGCCAGACCTGTCTTCGCGCTCAACCACTGGCAGAAGCGCACCGCTTCCGACCAGGTGACTCGGGCCACCGGCTGATCGGGATGGTTGGCGATGTGCCCCGGCACGACGCGATCCAGCGAGTGCATGTCGATGTACCGCGTATCGTGCTGCGGATCGAACAGGGCGTACTGCCCGTTGGTCACTTCGGTGACCGCCATCCAGAAGGGCCGGCTGACGCGGACCACGGCGCGCGGCCGCTCGTCCGCCGCGCCGTCCAGGCTGCCCATCACAAACTGGCCGGCGGGAATCCAAGCCAGGGTCAGCTTCACGCCGTCGCCCAGGCCGATTGTTTTCTGGGGCGCCGCCGTGTTGGCCCGTTGCAGTCGGCTCGCTTCCGACGACGAGAACGGAAAACCGGCCGCTTTCAGACCATCGGGCTCCGCGGGCTGTTCCGGCGGCGGAGCGACGAACGGGATCGGCGTGCGGTTGCGGAACCGTTCGGCCGCCGCCGCGTACTCGCCTTCCGGGTCGTCGTCGTTATTGGCAAACGCTTTGGCCAATTCGCAGCGCCGTTGCCGCTGGTCGTGGTCCTGGAATGGCGGCGGCTCCCAATTGCCGGCGCGGGGTACGTTCAAGTCGATCCAGGTGTACAGCCGATCTCGCGCTTCGCGGCTCATCTCCGCCAACTGCACGCCGTGATGTCCCTTCTCCAGCATCTGGATCAGCAGGCTGGTCGAAGCGTGGTACTCCATCGGATTCAGCAGCGCCATGTCGGCTTCCACTCCGGGCCGATGGATGTACGGGTGCAGCGTGTTGTAGGCGGTGTCGGGGTCCTTGAAGCAGGGCTTGCTGCGCGGGCCGACCGTCGGCGGTTTGTCGTGGCAGCCGATGCAGTACTGCTCCAGAACGGGGAAGACCTCGTGGGCAAAGGCAAACGGCCGCGGGGCGCCGTACCAGGGCTGCAGCGGTTCCGGCCGGCGGTCGTGAGCCAGATTGCGGCGCGTCGGCAGCGTCTCCCGCCGCTTTTCGTGACAGCCGACGCACGACACCAACTCGCCCGGCATGCCCACCAACCAGCTGCGCATCAGCTGCACGGCTCGGCCTTCCTCATCCAGCGGCTGGATCGAGACGGGCACGTTGGCCGGGATTTGGAAGAAGGCCGAACCATCGGGCTCGACCGTCGCCGTGCCAATCACCCGCTTGATGTCCCAGCCGGCCTGCGTGCCGACCAACGGGAATCCGGCCTTGGCGTTGTAGCCGAAGTGGTACGAGAACACGCGCAGGCTCTTCACCGTGCCGCGCGGCACACCCTGTAAACCCGGGCCGCTGTAGATGTCCGCGATATGGACGTCGGCCGTCCGCGATTCGGGCTTGACCCGGTCGGGGATCACTGGCGGCCGGGAGCGGGCCACGAACGGCTGCGGCTCGAACAACCCCATGTCCTCGAATTCCGCGATCAGCGTCGCATTGTCGAACACGTCCACCAGATAGATGCCCCACAGACTCTGTTGCGTGGGTTTCATGGAGACAAGAAAGTACTTGCTGCTGAGCGGATGGGGATGCGTGGTGAGCGCCGGCCGCTCCTTGCGGTACACGTGCCCGATGATGGCGTCGCACACGGTGCCGGCCACGGTCTGGCCTCGGCCGGGAATCAGTTGCACGAACCCGGTCTGCTCGGCCGGCAGGATGTCCGGCGTCACGGCGATAGGCTCCCCCTCGACTCCCCATTCTTTCGACGTTGGGCGGAAACGAAACGGATAGGCGCCCGCCAGCCCCGGATCGAGGATCGCCATGCGGCCACAGTCGCCGAAATCGTGATGCCCGCTGATGATGCCCACGATCCGCGTCGGATGGTCGGGGACCGGCCTGGCAAAGCGGAACGCCGTGGGGAACCAGGAATTACTGCCGTGAAACGCCAACTGCCCCGTGCCGTCGGGATTCATGGTCATCCGCCGCCGCGAGAAGTAGTGCGGAATATCGCTGTACTCCCAGCGTTGGAACAGGACGCGGCCGTCGTTCAGCACGGTCGGATCGGCGTCGCTGTCCTGGTCGAACGTCAGCTGCCGCAACGACTTGGTCGCGGGGTCCAACAGGTACAGGCTGGCGACTTGCCCGTGGCCGTTCAGGCAAGGCAAGCCGATGTAGTTGCCGGTCGAACACAGCACGACGCGCCCGTCAGGCAGGTAGCAGGCGTCGAAGTAGTCCAGGTCCGGGTAGTCGGTGGGAGTCAGCTGTTTGAGGCCGCTGCCGTCGCTGCGCACTTCGAAGATGGCCCAGCGGCCGGCGGCGTCGACGCTCGAAAACAGCATGCGGTCGGCGGGGAAATCCAGCCGGACGTCACGGACGATCTGGTCGCCGGACGGCTTGTACAGGCGGTCGATCCGCGGCTGGCCGCGGAGGTTGGAAAGCACCACGATGTCGTTGTCCCAGCCTTTGCGCGGCATCGAGGTTTGGTTCTGATAGTTGGCCGCCACGAAGCCGGCGTCGGAGCTGGCGACGTGCCGCGCCCGCGGCCCGCCAAAGTTCCGCCGCACGACCAGCAGTCGGTCGAAATCGAGCAGCGGATTGGCCAGCAGTGCGGCGCGGATGCCGGCCAGGACTGCCTCGACCGGTACGCTCGCCGCGTCGGTGCCGTCGGCCAGTGCCTTCAGGAGTTCCGCCCGCTCGCGTTCGAACCGGGCCACGGCCTGCCGGTGCGTCGCTGCGTCGTAACGGCCTGGAAATTCTTTTTCCATGTCGTCGATGGCCAGCCGCACGGCTTCCAGATCGACGCTCTCCAGCGCCGCGATCTTGGCCTTGATCTGTGCTCGTTGGGCGGCCCGCCGCACTCGCTCGGCCCGCTGCTGGGGCGTGGGCCGCGGCAGCTGCCAGCCGTCGGGGAACGGCACGTCCGACTTCAGACGCAGTCCGCAGATGTGTGGAAAGGGGCCCTCGCAGCGGAGCATGATCGTGTGCGTGCCGCGCGTGATGGGCAGCCTGCATTGTTCCTCCCACGTGGCCGACGATGTGTTCCAGTTGCCGGTCACGCCCTTGAACCCAGTGTGAACGAGCTTGTCGTCCAGCTTGATTTCGACCGGACGGGCCTGCGCGGCGGCGTACAGGGCCAGCAGCGTGTACTCGGCGGTGACGGGGAATTCGATCTCGTACTCAGCCCAATTCGGCAACTCGCCCGCGTTCCAGATGCAGGACGGCCCGTCGGCATACTGCTGACCGGTGAGGCTCACTCGGGCGTTGCCCCCGTCGAAGTCCCGCGACTCAATCGTGAATTCCGTGTCAGCCGCGTGAGCCGCGTTCGGCAGTCCCGCCAGCAGGCCCACCAGCGACAGGCAAGGTGCGAGGCATTTGACTCGGCTGCGGTTGATCAACCTCATGATCGTCTCCTCCAAAGTCGATTCGCCCGTACGGCAGCCTCCTGGCCATCAGACGGCTGCCGGAAACCATCCCATGATACGCCACGCCAACGCGAATGGAACTGCCCCCAGGCGGATAGCGGCCAAGCCCGGCGGAATCAGACCGCCATGACCTATAGGAATTTGTAATCGTGGCGACGCTGGGGTGGTTCGGATGAAGGGCACCTTGATCTTTCACCTAATCTCCCCGGCTCCAA
>CAYUFW010000034.1:29623-31866 GCA_964443915.1 uncultured Pirellulaceae bacterium | reverse complement strand
AGAGATTAGGTGAAAGATTAGGTGAAAGATTAGGGCTTCCAGTCCCGGCGCAGCCGGCCAAGTTCAAAGATTCGGCGGTTCGCAAAACGCGAGAACCCGCGAACAGGAAGAATGGCAAACCGACGCGGCTGGCATCAGTAGCGGTACTCCACGCCGAGGTTCATCCCTTGGGCCCAGAAGCCCGTGGTGGCAAAGGAGAACTCGGGGTGCAGACTGTTGCCGCCTTGACCCGGTGGGAACTCGCCCGCGCTCAGCGTCCTGTCGATTTGATCGCCGGCCCGCGCGACGTGGTGCCAGTACAGGAACGAGTAACCGAACGAGGCCCGCCAGTGGCAGCCGAAGGCGTAGGTCAGCTTGAGCCCCAGTTCGGACAGGCTGCTGAAGCCGTCGCGTTCGTAATGGCCGACGTTCGTGGGCAGGGCCAGGAAGCCGCCCTCCGCCGTCGAACTCGCCCCCGTGGCGGTCGTCGTCGTGGTCGATCCTTGAATGTCGACCTCCGAGTGTACGGTCCCGAATGCCACCTTCGTCAGCAACTCAAAGCTCCAGCGGCCGATCCGCTGCTCCGCAATCAGGCCCAACTGCGGGCCGTTGAATGTGTTGCTGGCATCGAAGCGATCGAACAAATCGAGTGTCGTCCCGGCCGTCGCCGCCTCCGTGGACGTCATCTGTTCGGAGATCGCCAATTCGTCTTCCAACTCGGCGTAGCGGTAGCCCAGCCGGAAGGCCACCCGCTGGCCGCACGCGTCCAGCAGTGTCTTGACCAAAACGGCTTCGGCGGTGCCGAACCGCGTGGCGGCGTCGATCGCGATGCTGCCCTCGGCTACGTCCGGAAAGGCGATCAGTCCCGCGTCTTCGAGGTTGGTGTCGGCGTTGAAGAAGGGGCGAGCCAAGATGGTTTCGCCTTCACTCGTGGCCGCGTAGCCCGCGCCTTCTTGCTCCAGGAAAGCGTAACCCAGTTCGAACCCCAAGCTTCGGCAGGGATCGAACCAGCCGTCCACGGCAAACCGTCCGCCGGAACGCGCGTCGCCGTTCAGTCCGCCGCCGCCAAAGAGGACTTCGGTGGTCGCTTGCCCCAGCACTCCCGCCTCTTCCCGGTCCGTATCTGCGGGGCTGGTGGTGACCAGCGCCGGCACGTGCATCGAGCGGGTCCACCACAGCAAGTACTCCGCACGCACACCCAAGCACAGGTCAACCTCGGGCCCGCAGGGGACGAGCGCCCGACCTTGGGGAGAGCAGGCCGGCATCGCTGTCTGGGCCACAACTGGCCCACAACACGCCAGCAGTCCGGCGACCACCATGATCGCGAGGCTCGTACGCAGCCAGACCCTCTGACCATGCATGCGGGGGAAGTCCGTCGACGTCATCGTGCTTTCTTCCTGTTGTCACGGCACCCCCCGCGTGGATTCTCCGGCCGGTTTCCTGGCAAGCGTTGCGCCGGCTCGACCGCTGTCAACTCGCTGGTGCGTGCGCCGCCGGATCGTGCGGCGCAGACGCGCAGTGTCTCCAAACTGAGAATCCGTGAACATGCATATCGGCTGTAGCCGCTGCAATCCTTAAAGTTTTTGCCTTCGTAAAAGTTTTTGCCTTCGTAAAAGTCTTCCTGACTTCACGCAACGGACCCTTGGGGCAAATCGCCAAGAAAACCGATTCGGGGCGGTAGCCTGAGTGCAAACCCTCGACAAAAAAGACTAGAATTCGACCGCTTTCCTGACAGCCTGGGCGGTTTCACAACAACGTAATGGGAGGACACAATCATGAAGCGATCGTTGAGACTGAGCATTCTTTCGATGGGGCTAGCAGCTTTGCTTGCGCTGAACGCCGCCAGCCAAGCAAGGGCTGCGGGCGAAGGCTCGGGTCTGCTAGCTGAAGCGCAGAAGACGTTCAAGAAGCTGCCCGACAAGATGCCGGGCAGCGAGAAGGACACCGTGGCCATGATCCGGCTGGGACGGAAACTGTACAACGAGCAGAAGATCTCGATCAACGGCACGCAGTCCTGCAACAGCTGCCATCGGCTGGACGGGAACCGCGCCGGCGTCGACAACGAACCCACGTCGCCGGGCGCGGAAGGCAAACGCGGCGGGCGCAACTCGCCGACCACGCTCAACGCGGGCTTCCACATTGCCCAATTCTGGGACGGCCGCGCAGCCGACTTGGTCGAGCAGGCCAAGGGGCCGGTCTTGAATCCGATCGAGATGGGCATGCCGAACGAGGCGGCCGTCCTGGAGCAATTGAAAAAGGCCGGG
>CAYUFW010000034.1:0-29498 GCA_964443915.1 uncultured Pirellulaceae bacterium | reverse complement strand
GGCGGCCTTTGAGCGCACGCTGATCACGCACGACCGGTTCGACGACTTCCTCGGCGGCAAGGAAGACGCCCTGTCCGAACAAGAAAAGAAAGGGTTGGCGGCGTTCATGAAGGTCGGCTGCGCGACGTGCCATCAGGGCGTGTTGCTGGGCGGCGACCGCTACGAAAAGATGGGCGAGGCCAATGCCTACGCGAACAAGGAGGACCTGGGACGCTTCGACGTGACCAAGAAGGAGGAAGACAAGTTTGTGTTCAAGGTCCCGTCGCTCCGCAACATCGCCTTGACCGCGCCGTACTTCCACGACGGCAAGGCGGCCAAGCTGAGCGACGCCGTGCCTCAGATGGCGGACCTGCAACTCGGCGAAGAGCTGAGCAAAGAACAGGTCGCCGATATCGTCGCATTCCTGGGTGCGCTCAGCGACAAGCAGCGCGTCAAACCGGCGACTGCGGCAGGCGGCCGGGGAGCGGGCAAGAAGATCCTCAAGCGGAAGATTTTCAGAAGGCCATAGTCGCGGGACGGCTGTGAGCCCGAGAATTGAAAAGCCCGGTTTCTCCCGGAAACCGGGCATTTTTTGTCGGCCGACCACGCCTCGCGTTGCGGCATTTCGCCGATGCTCAGGTTGCAGCGTCAAACCGTGTGCGGCAAAATAGAGGGAGATTGACACTCCCAAACCGTGACCACATGACCGTTCCATCTTGCGAGGAGGTGCGCCATGTTGATTCGCCGGCACATCGATCTGCATTGGGAACTGCTCAAATGGCTGGCCATCCTTTCCCTGGCGGTCGCCACGGCCATGGCCTTTGCCAAGCACCTAGCCGGGTCGCTGACCTGGTGGTGAAGCGGGCAACTGCCGTTTTCCGTTTGTGACTTCCACGATTCGGGACAGCGACCCGTAGGCCAGAACAAGTCCGCGCGGTTCCGGCAGGAATTGAATCGGTGAGCATCTGCGTCGATGTGCCGGAACTGCGCGGACTTGTTCCGGCCTACCTTCCGGAGTCGGTGGTGAGACGCGCTAGGCCGCGTCGCGATAGGCTCGGGGTGCGGGGCGCGGAGACGGTCCCCGTGGCTCCTGCCTACGCCCGTGATTCAGCGCGGCAGGCGGTCTTTCGAGCAGAAAAAACTCGACGGCACTGCGCATCTTGCCCGCGTGCGCGAGATGGCCGCCGAGGCCCAGCAGGGCGCTCAGACGTCCCAGGAAGTGTGTATACGCCCCGCCGCGATTTGCGTGCCGTAGCAGCGATCCGGCGACCGTCAGCGGATGACACGCGAGGGCGGCGGGCCAGCCGCTGGCTGCCGCGTGCCGCCAGAAGACCCGTTCGGCGTTGCGGCCGGAACGGAAGGAGACCGGTGCGTCGGCGACGCTGGCCGGCGACGCCCGCATGACGCTGTCCGGTTCCAGCACGGCCCGGTAGCCGAGCGACCGGAGCGAGAGGGCAAAATCGACGTCCGCCCAACTGACGTCGAGCCGCTCGCAGAATCCGCCGATCGCTTCCCAAATCCAGCGGCGGTAGAATCCGGCGAAGAGTCCTGGACCGACCGTCGCGGATTGGATGGCCGGCAAGCTATCAGAACGCGTGGCGCCCATGCCATGACACAGCCGCCGGCCACCCCGCGTATAACGCAGTCCAGCGGCCACGATGCGGTCCGCGTCGGCGGCATCCACCAGCAACGGAGCCACCGCGCAGATTTGGGGATCACGGAAGCACGCCAGAGCGGCCGTGGTCCAACCGTCGGTGGCCAGCACGCCAGGCTGCAGGACGTGGAGGATCTCGCCCTGCGCCGCTTGGCAGCCCGCATTGATCACCTGGGACGAACCGGCGCGCCGCGGTGCGGCGACGAAACGGACTTCGCCTTCCAAGCCGTAGGGATCATCATACGCCTGGGAGTGTACGACGAGCACTTCGCACTCGGCCGGCCGGTTCTGCAGAACCGAGGCGAGCGTATCCTCGAAGGAACCATTGTCCGCCCACAGCGGGATGATGATGGACAGCCGGTACACGAGTCACCTTCCTTGCTTCTCTGATCGTCTTATTTCGACCGACTTGCCTGGAAAAGTTGATACGAACGATCGAAACCGATTGATGAAATTGCCGCGGCGGAAGCATTTCAAGACCGCACGCCGGGACGGAACGCTCGCCGAAGCAGTCCGGCGCACAGAAAAAGCGTCCTGCGCCACAAGAGCACAGGACGCTCGCTAGCATGGGAGATAAGCCCAAGCCAGTTCCTAGTTTCGACTCAGTGACTGGTACTTCTCGGGGACGTCCGACTTATTGTCTTCCGCTCGCTTGGCGGCTTCCACGGTCACGCGCATCGCCACGGCGAGTTCCTGCGGCGAGAAGTATTTCTCGGTATAGCCGTTGCTCAGTTTCACGCGGTCCTTGGCCGCAAGTTGCTCCCACGTCAAACCGTCGGTGAAGTGCCAGGCTGCCGCCTGTGCCGCATTCTGAGTCACTTCGCCACGTCCCAGCATCTTGCAGACTTCGGCCACGCGGCGATCCTGAGTGAACGACTCGATGGGGCGAATCTCGTAGGCCACCCGCGGATTGGGATCCGCTTTTCCATGCTCCAGGCAGACCGTGGGGACTCTGATTTTTCCTACCTTATCGGGCGCGACATTGAACATGCCGCCCATGCCCATGCCGCCCATGCCTCCCATGCCGCCGCCAAAGCCCTGGTTTCCCCCACCGGCGCCACCGCCGCCGCCGCCCAGGTTGCCGCCACCGAAGCCTCCGCCCCCCAGACCTCCGATCTGCGCCAGAACGGGCACTCCGGCAAAGGCCTCCGGCAGCTTGATTTCCAGCGGCTGCTTGGCCTTGTTCTCGATCAGTACGTTCGCCTCCTTGGCATCTTTGGGAATCAGCTTCACGGCGATGTCCCCGGCCTTGATGGCCTCGAACAACTCCACCCGCTTCGCCGCCGGACCCGCTTTATCCGCCGCGCTGGCGGAAAAACCGATCGCCACGACACTCCAGACCGCTAAAATCGTTGTCATCCTCAGCCGAAACGAAACTCGCATGGGATTACTCCTGCCTCTTTGCTCGATGTCGCGGCCCCGGTTTGACGTCAAAACCAAGCGCCAGCGGCATGCCCTATTTATTAGGATAGCTGCCCGAATCGCAAATTCCAACAGTTTATTCGGCTCTTGAGGCGGCTGCAGATGACGGATGCGGCAATTCCGATAAGCCCGCCGACCGAGCGAACAATGGTCAACACGGCGTGAGCCCAACCGCGTTTCGATTCGGCATACTCCGCCATCGGCAGGGATTCCCAGAGCCAAACGCGGTTGACCGTTTGCCCCTAATCGCTATAAACTGCCTCTTTAGAAGATGTTGCGCGATTTTGTCGGTCAGACCAGACAGCTGACAACCCTGAAACGGGAAACAATACACCATGGAAATCCTGGAACGTATTTGGGAACTCATCGGGCTGTTCTTCAGCGGCTTGCTCAAAGGCGTCGAACGCGGCGTGACGTCGCTGTTCGGCTCTTCCAACGCCCGTTACATCCGCCGGCTGCAGCCCATCGTGGACGCGGTCAATAGCTTGGAGTCCAAATACCGAGCGATGTCCGACGTGGAACTGCGCGAGCAGACCGCCAGATTCCGCGAACGGTTGCGGGCGGGCGAGACGTTGGACGACTTGTTGATCGAAGCGTTCGCCGTCTGCCGCGAAGGCGGGCGGCGCTTCATCGGCCTCCGCCATTACGACGTCCAGCTGATCGGCGGCGTCGTGCTGCACCGCGGCGCGATCGCCGAGATGGTCACGGGCGAAGGCAAAACGCTGGTGGCCACCTTGCCCGCCTACTTGAACGCCCTGGAAGGCAACGGCGTCCACGTCGTGACCGTCAACGACTACCTGGCGCGCCGCGACATGGAATGGATGGGACCGCTGTACATGGGTTTGGGCCTGACGGTGGGCGCCATCCAAAGCGACATGTCCGTGCTGGAGCGCCAGCGGGCCTACGCTTGCGACATCACGTACGGCACGAACAACGAGTTCGGCTTCGATTACCTCCGCGACAACATGCGCCCGGCCGCCCGCGGTGACGACCGCTACCCGAAGGAGTACCAGCAATCGCAGGGCCGATTGAACTACGCGATCGTCGACGAAGTGGACAACATCCTGATCGACGAAGCCCGCACGCCGCTAATCATCTCCGGCCCGGCCTACGACGACGTCCGCAAGTATTCGGAGGCCGACCGGATCGCCCGGATCTTGAAACGCGACCTCCACTTCGTGGTCAACGAGAAAGACCACACGGCCCACATGACCGACGACGGCGTCCGCGAAGCCGAGCGCCTGGCGGGCGTCGAGAGCTTCTACACCGCCGGCAACATGGAATGGCCGCACCTGCTGGACAACGCGCTGAAGGCCCACTACCTGTACCAGAAGGACGTGCGGTACGTGATCAAGGAAGGCCGCATCGTGATCGTCGACGAGTTCACCGGGCGGCTGATGGAAGGCCGCCAGTGGAGCGACGGCCTGCACCAGGCGGTCGAGGCCAAAGAAGGCGTCAAGATCAAGGAGGAAACGCAAACGTTGGCCACGATCACACTGCAGAACTTCTTCAAGCTGTACAAGAAGATCGCCGGCATGACCGGCACGGCGATGACGGAGGCCAACGAGTTCTGGAAGATCTACAAGCTGGAAGTGATCGCCATCCCCACCAACCGGCCGATGCGCCGACTGGAGCACCCCGATGTGATCTACCGCACGGAGCGCGAGAAGTTCAAAGCGGTGGCCGACGAGGTCGAGCAGATGCACCGCTACGACGTGATCGCCACGGTGGACGGGCAAGCCCTCGTCGGCACGATCCTCAAGGAACAGGACGGCGCCGTCGATTTCCAGACCTTGGAAACGCGCCGCCGCGAGACGATCCCCCAGGACAAGATCAAGGGAATCCAGCCTCGCGGCCGGCCGATTCTGATCGGCACGGTATCGATCGAGAAGAGCGAGCGGCTGTCCGCGATGCTGGAGAAACGGGGCGTCAAGCACCAGGTGCTCAACGCCAAGCACCACAAGCGCGAGGCGGAGATCATCGCCCAGGCCGGCCGTCAGGCCGCCGTGACGATCGCCACCAACATGGCCGGCCGCGGTACGGATATCGTCCTGGGCGGCAACCCGGAGACCATGGCCTGGGCGCGGCTGCAGGACAAGTACGAGACGCGGCTGGACGTGCCCCGCGACGAGTGGGATTCGCTGGTCGCCGAAATCGAGCGTGCTGAAAACATGAAGGAGGAAGGCGACCACGTCAAGCGGATCGGCGGCCTGCACGTGATCGGCACGGAACGCCACGACGCGCGGCGGATCGACCTCCAGCTGCGCGGCCGCTGCGGACGGCAGGGGGACCCCGGCAGCAGCCGCTTCTTCCTCTCGCTGGAAGACGATCTGATGCGGATCTTTGCGGGCGAGTGGGTGCGGAAGATCCTGGAAACGCTGGGCATGAAGGAAGGCGAGTCGATCGAGAGCCGCATGGTGACGCGGCGGATCGAGGCGGCCCAGAAAAAGGTCGAAGAACGCCACTTCGAAAGCCGCAAGCACCTGCTGGAATACGACGAAGTCATGGACGAGCAGCGGAAGCGGGTCTACGGCTACCGCCAGCGGATCCTGGACGGCGCCAGCTGCCGGGACCTGATCCTGGAATCGGTCCGGCACCAAATCGATCATCACCTGGGCACCTACCTGGGCCGCGACTTCGGCGTCGAGACATTCACGGAATGGGCCGGCAAGCGGCTGGCGACGAGCCTGGAGCCCCGCGATTTCCGCGGCATGGATTTCGCCCAGGCCGAACGCTACGCCCGCGACGAAGCCGAGAAGTTCGCCGCAACGCAAGTGTTCGACGCCATCGAAGAGAACCTGCCGGAAGTCGAGGACGAAGAAAACTCGGAGGAATGGAACTGGCTGGCGCTGACCAAGTTCGCCAACGCGCGGTGGGGCCTGAACCTGCGGGACCGGGACCTGCGCAAGGCCGGCCGCGAGGAGACCGCGGAGTTGCTGATCGAACGGGCCCGCGAAGCAATCGGCCGCGTGGAACTCGGCGAGGGCGCCGCCTTCCTTCAGGAAGATTTCGGCCTCCGCAGCGCCGTCGGCTGGGTGAAGCACAAGTTCGGCATCGATCTGGACTTTGACGAAGTCCGCGAACTGGAACCGAACGAACTGAAGGATCTGGTCTACGACCGGGCCGTCAAGGCTTACGACGAAAAGGAAGCCCAGTACCCCGTCATGGCGGCCCTGTACCGGTTCTCGTCCGGCACCGGCCGCTCGCGGCTGGACCGCGAAAATCTGATTGCCTGGGCCAGCCAGCGGTTCGAGGCCCCGCTGTCGCTGGACGACCTCAAACACAAGCAGCGCGAGGATATTCGGGCGGTGCTCTTGGAGCACAGCCGCGCGTGCCAACGGCGGGCTCAGGAGTTGTTGGGCGAAGTCCGGCAGAAAGTGGCTGAGTTGTTCCCCGCCACGGACGCCGGCCAGCCGGCCGGCGCTACGGCGGGCAGCAACGGCGCCCTCGGCTCGCTGACGGACTGGATGAACTCGAAATTCGACTGCGAACTCAGCGCGGACGATCTCCGGCCGTTGAATCGCGAGGAACTGGAACGCAGACTGAGCGACGTAGTCGAAGAACGGTACCGGCCCGAGATGCGCCGCATGGAGCGGGCGGTGCTGCTGCAGATTGCCGATGCCGCCTGGAAAGACCACCTCTTGGCGATGGACCACCTGCGCAGCTCCGTAGGCCTGGTCGGCTACGCCCAGGTGGACCCCAAAGTGGAATACAAACGCGAAGGCATGCGCCTGTTCGAGTCGATGTGGGAGTCGATCGGCGGGCGCGTCACGGACCTGGTCTACCGCATGGAGCAATTGGACGAAGGCTTCGTCGGCAGCACGTTTGTGGAAACCTCCGCCAGCCACGCCGCGGCCGAAACCGCCAGCGATATCGCCAAACAACAGCAGCAGGCGATCCAGAACAGCCAAGGCGAGATGGTGATCGAGACCATCCGCAACCGCGGTCCGCACGTCGGACGCAACGATCCGTGCCCCTGCAAGAGCGGCAAGAAGTACAAGAACTGCTGCATGCGGAAAATGCGCGCGGTTTGAATGGCCTTGTGTGATTTTGGTCCGGTCCTGGCGAACGGTGGGCGTTAGCCCACCGGTCTTGCGCAGGGTTGACCGCTGGGCGTTAGCCCACCGGTTTTCCTCAGGGTTGGCCTGCTGGCATCAGAGGAACCGGTGGGCTGACGCCCACCGTTCGCCGAGGTAAGACAGTCGAACGAGGCGGTTGCGGAAAGACGAAATTCGAACGACAGGCCCCTGGCTCAGAACTCGCGTCATGGCTTACCTGCTGAACCTGGTCTACCTGCTGCTGCTCGTCGTCGCCTCGCCGTGGCTCGTCTGCGCGGCGGTCCGTAAGGGCAAGTACCGGGAGGGTTTCGGGGCCAAACTCCTGGGCCGCGTCCCGATCCGCCAGGGGACCGAACGCTGCGTCTGGCTGCACGCAGTGAGCGTCGGCGAGGTCAACTTGCTGGGCCCGCTCCTGGTGCAGCTCGAACAGCAGTATCCGGACTGGGTCTACGTCATCTCCACGACGACGAAGACCGGCTTCGAGTTGGCCAAAAAGAAATACGCTCCGCGGACCGTCTTCTACTGCCCGTTCGACTTCAGTTGGGCCGTGCGGACGGCGATGAAACGCATCCGCCCGAATCTGCTGGTGCTGGCGGAACTGGAACTCTGGCCCAACCTGATCTGGGCCGCGAAGAAGCACGGCGCCAAAGTGGCCGTCGTCAACGGCCGGCTGAGCGATCGCAGCTTTCGCGGCTACTGCCGCATCCGTCCCTTGGTGGCCCGCCTGCTGCAATCCCTGGACTCGATCGCCGCGCAGAACGACGAGTACGCCGACCGGTTTTGCCAGCTGGGCGCGCGTCCCGACACCGTCCAGCGGACCGGTTCGATCAAGTTCGACGGCGCCCAGACAGACCGCGACAACCCGAAAACGCGGCAGTTGGCGGAACTGGCGGGCATCCGCCCCGACGACATCGTGTTCCTGGCCGGCAGCACGCAGGAGTCGGAGGAGCAACTGGCGCTGGAGGTCTATCGCGAACTGGTCCCCGCCTACCCGCAACTCCGCTTGATCGTCACGCCGCGGCATCCCGAACGGTTTCAGGAAGTCGCCGAGTTGCTCGAGCGGTCGGGCGTCGCCTGGCAGCGCCGTAGCCGCCTGGAAGCAAGCGGCGGCGACCCGCAGGCCCGCGTCTTGCTGGTCGACGCCATCGGCGAATTGGGCGCTTGGTGGGGCACGGCGCGGATCGCCTTCGTGGGTGGCAGCATGGGCACGCGGGGCGGCCAGAACATGATCGAACCGGCGGCCTACGGCGCGGCGGTCTCCTTCGGACCTCACACCAGCAACTTCCGCGACGTGGTGGCCCTGATGCTCCAGCGCGAGGCGGCCGTGGTCGTCGCCGACCGCGAGCAATTGGCCGCCTTCGTCCGCCGCTGCCTGGCCGAACCGGCCTTTGCCGACGAACTCGGCCAACGCGCCCGCCAACTGGTCCTGGAACAACTCGGCGCCGCCGACAAGACCTGCCGGCTCCTGCAGTCGCTCATGTCGCCCTGACTCAACGCATCCGCCGGGCTCCGCACCGCCAATCCCGGCTTGTTCATCACGTGCCGATAGATCATCGTCGTCCGCATGTCCTTGTGCCCGAGCAGTTCTTGCACCGTGCGGATGTCCGCTCCGTCCTCAAGGGCAAGGGAATGTTGGGCAGAGGAATCCCCCGATCATTTCATTCCTTTGCCCCTCATTCCCTTGCCCAAAATTCCTTTGCCCCCGCTCTCCCAACATCGACGATTCCGTGTCGATCTCTCGCCCGTGAAGGCCCTCGCCGGTTCGGCTCTCGGCAGTAACCTTCTTCCAGATCGCTGACAGACTCGGCAACTCGACTCGGTCGGTGCTGCTGACACGGCTCTTTTGAGCCCGTGATCGCCACCATGGCCAGACGCAGCGATTCCACGTCCACCCAGTTCAGCAGGTGCTCGCCGGGGTCGATTTCCAGCCGCTTGCGGATATAGAACTGGCCGGGCCCCAGCGAGTACACGACCGCGGCGCCGCATTGGCCGACACGGCCGCGAGCAGACAGGAAACGACAGCCAACAGGCAGTCGGCGATCATGACGTGTCTCCGGCGCTCCGCTCACTCGTCCCCCTGCGTCTTGGAGCGTCCCATGGCGATGTCGAATTCGTACAGGGCCGGCATCATCATCGCGGCGGTCGTGAAACCGTAGGTCAAGGTGGACACGAGGAACACGGCCAGGTAATGGTGCAGCAGATAGCTCGTAATCGAATAGAAGGTCGCAAACGGCAGCAGCAGCGACGCCACCTGGATGGCCGGCGAGGGGTTGCGGTAGCCGAGCGTGACGTACAGGCCCAGGCTGCCGCCCAGGATGAATGCCAGGAAGGGCGTCAGCTGGGTCTGGAACGAGCCGCTGAAGGAGATCATGATCAGCACGCAGGCCACCACGCCCAAGAACAGCAGGAACACGACGCCCAGGCTCACGCCGATCGCCGTGCGGGAGTTGGCATAGTTCATGCCGCAGTGGATGCCAAGCATGTTGACGAAGACGTACAGCACGACCACCGCGAGGATGACGAAGGCCAGGTTCTCCCCGCTCAGGCCTCCCTGCCACCAGAGATAGGCCGCCAACAGCATGGGCAGGAGCACCATCTCCTTGGTGACCCAAAACACGCCGCCCAGCTTGCCGAACACGAACTCGTGAGGCGAGAGGTCGGTGACCAGCAGCAGATCCAAGGCTTGACCGTCGCGCTCGTTCGTAATCGACGTGACGGCCAAAGCGTTGACCAGCACGAGGCTGACGAGAAAGAAGAATGCCAGCGGCCAGGCGGCCGGAGCGACCACCGCGTCCGGCCGCATGCCCGCGGCGTCCGCGCCCAGGAGGTGATACAGCCCGCTCGCAGCCATCGCGAACAGCAGCAGGTAGCCCATCCGGATAATCAGAACCTTGCGGCCATAGGCCCACGTGCAGACCTCGCGCCACAGAACCGGATTGTCCCACACGTGCCGCGTCTTGGCCGCCGACTTGCGGATCCGAGCGTCCACGTGCCCGGCGCGTGCCACCTCGGCCGCCGCGGCGGTTCCCGTTCCCGGAGCCGACTGGGCCAGATCGTGCTCGACGCCCCAAATGCTCTTCGCCTCTTCACGCTCCGGGACGATCAGCCGCAGTTCGCGCGACGGGTTCCAGACCCGCACACGCAGCACCGCCCAGAGGTTCAACACGGCGGCGGCAGCCAACGCAAAGGTGGCAAAGGAGAAGATGCCGGTGTCCGCCAGCGACGGCTGGACCGTCAGCAGGATGGCACGCAAGGGGCTGAACGTGACGACTATCGCCTCGACCGTCCAGCCTGCGATGTCGCGGCCCTGTCCGAAAAAGTGGACGGCTTCGCAGAGTCCGATCCAGGCCACCAACGACAGGGCCGTCATCGCCAGCGTCTGAAACGTCTTCTCGCGCCAAAGCGCCAACGTCGAACCCAGGCTGCCGGCCGCCAAGACGGTCAGTGCCGTGACCAAAAACGCATGGAAGACCTGCGTGAAGGACACGCCGCCAAACATGGGAATCATCATGAACAGCGGCAGCGCGGCCACGAGCATCACAAACACGTTCAACAAACTGGCCAGCAGCTTGCCCAAGACCAACTCGGCATTGCTCATCCGCGTCATCAGCAACAGGATCAGCGTCCGCCGGTCCTTTTCCTGGGCCACCGCGCTGGCGGAGACGATCGCCGCGCCGAACGCGACGACGGCCAGTTGCAGCGGAGCCAGAATCTGGAACAGGACCGCGCCGAACCTCGCCATATCGCCGACGTTGCGGATGATCTGCGTCCCGGCGACCACCAGCCACGCGGTACACATCAGGATCAGCAGGGCGATGACGTAAACCGTGCGAGCCAAATACAGTTTGGGCCGCCGCGGGGCGAGGACCGCTTCGCGCTGGAACACCGGGCCAAGGATCAAGGGGCAAACTCCTTCATGGGGTTGCGAGGCACCGGTGATCGGTGATCGGCAATTGACCACGACTACCGATCACCGACTACCGGTCACCGACTACCGATCACCGACTACCGGTCACCGATCACCGACTTCTCTGCTTGGGGTGGCGACAAAACCCGTCGCGTTCACAATAATAGCAACTCTGAGCGCATCTTGGTAACTGAGCAAGCGTGTGAGCCACGAAAATTGTCAGAAGCCTGCCCCTATGTCCGCGGCGGAGGAGACGCGAATCGACCCTGCCACCGTGGCAGCATTGCATGCGCGGTACGGGGAGGAGTTGCGGCGTTTCCTGCTGGGACTGCTGCGGGACCAGCAGTTGGCCGCGGACGCGTTTCAGGCGACTTTTGTCAAGTTGGCCGAGCGCGGCCACACGACTCGGGAGGAGTCGCGCAAGGGCTGGCTTTTCCGGGTCGCCTACAATGAAGCCATGTTGCTGCGGCGGCGGCAAGCGATTGACGAGGCCGCGCTGCGGCGCACCGCTTGGGACCGCAAATCGTTCGGCCAGGCTGCCGATACGGACTTGGTCCGGGCCGAGACGATTCAACTGGTGCGGCAGGCGATTCGCGAATTGCCGGCCGAACAACAACAAGTCGTCCGCATGAGGATTTACGAAGACAAGACCTTTGCCGTGATCGCCGCCGAGTTGGGAATTCCTTTGGGGACGGCCTTGGGCCGAATGCGAACGGCGTTGATCAAGTTGCGGGCGAGACTGGACGAGCAGGCCTTCCGTTACGTGGCGGCCGAGCTGTCCCCCGCCGAGAGCCGCGATTTCGAAAGCCGCCTGGAGCGCGATCAGGAAGCCCGCGAAGCGGTGGGCCGGATCGTCGAGGTAACCTGTGCCGTCCGTTCCCTGGACTGGGACACCGTTCCATCCGTCGCTCGTGTCCGTCGCTTGCGTCCCTGGTACCAGCGGCGGGGCGTGCAGATGGTCGCTGGATTGGCCCTGGGATTGATGGTTGCCCTGTTGGTCTGGGGACCCCGAAGTGGTGAGCCGCAGCGCGAGCGGGAGGATGCCTTCGCCACGGCGCCGCCAGCCGTTGAATTGGCGGATGTCTGGATCCATGCCCGGACCGAGTTGAGCACGCGACCGGTGGAGGAGGCGGCAGGTTGGACTTGGTCGGCCCCGGTCGAGGAGGAAACAGAGACCGGCGTAGAGACAGATTTGGCCGGCTCGATCGCCGACGGCGTCGCGGCCGACACGCCCGACTGGATGGTCTCGGCCGTGGTGGCGATGGAGTCCCCAGACGAGGACCAACGCGCACCGGCCCTGAATGTCGAGGGGATCTGAAGCGATGCGGACATGGTGTTATCCCGTGGCACTTGGCTTGGTCTTGACGGCATTCTTCGTCGCGCCGGCGGCCGACGCTCCGCCGCAACGGGCCGCGAAGAAAGAGAAGGCCAAGCCGCCGGTCGCCGTGACGGCCCAGCAGGAAGCGGAGGTGATGCAGTTCTTGCGGCAGCATCACACCGAACTGGCCGAACTGCTGGGGCACCTGCAAGTGAGCCGCCCCGCCGACTACACGCGCGCCGTCCGCGACATCTGGCACGCCCGCGAACGGCTTCGCCAGTTTGAAAAAGGCGGTGGCGAGCGGTACGAAATGGAATTGCAGTCTTGGGTGATCCAGTCGAAGATCCAATTGCTGGTGGCCCGGCTGGCCATGGGAGAAAGCGAAGCGTTGCGGGACGAACTTCGCCGCTTGTTGGCCGACCAATTCGACTTGAAGCTGCGCTGGTCGCAGGCCGAACGAGACAGAACCGCCGACCGGCTCCGAAAACTGGACGAGCAACTGCAGCGGATGGCCGGGCACCGCGAGGACATCCTGGAGAAGCAGTTCTTGTCGTTGACCAAGAGTTCGGAGAGACTCAAAGCCAAAAGGAAAGATCTGTCTGCCGCCAAACCCCTCGGACGATCTTCCCCGTAGCGGGAATTCGTTTGCCCGGTTCCTCTGGTCAACCTGGACGGCCGGAGACTTTTTTGTGTACCGTGGTGTCCGCGAGCAAGGCGGCTTGCGGGATGCCAAGTCAACCTCAGTGTTTTGGAGTAACACCCATGAAGCGCGTCGTACGTACCCTGTTGCCCCTGGCTCTGGCGGTCGTCATCGCTTCGCCGTTGTTGGCGGGCGAAGGCAAGAGAGGAAAGAAGGCCGCCAAGCCGCAGGACCCGGCCGCCGGCATCCTGAGGAGCCTGGAAAAAGCCGAGCTGACCCCCGAACAAGTGACGAAGATCAAGGAACTGGCCGCGGCGGTCGCCGAGAAGATGAAGGCCGCCGACGCGAAGGTCGGCCTCACGCCGGAGCAGAAGAAGGCCCGCCAGGAAGCCCAAGCCAAGGCCAAGGCCGACGGCAAGACCGGCAAGGAAGCTCAAGCCGCGGTCGAGGAGGCCATGAAGCTGACCGCTGAACAGAAGGCGGCCATGAAGGAAGCGAACGAACTGCGCGCCGCCTTGCGGAAGGAAGCCGTGGCCCTGCTGACGCCGGAACAGAAGGCCAAGGCCGGGATCAAGGAAGGCAAGAAGAAGAGGGCCAAGAACTGAACCCAGCGCGAACGATTCACGGGGGAGCGAGCGACGATCGGATCGCCCGCCCCCCTTGCGACGCGGGCCGCAGCCAACGCTGCGGCTTTTTTCGTTTCCCGGATCCGGGTGTGACTCGCGCCGCCAACGAGAGGCCCCCCCGTTACGCGGGAAATTTCGCCTTGTTGCCCCTCCCGGAATCGCTTACAACATTTCCCCAACTGCAGCTGGCAGTGTCCGCAACCTTCCCCGCGCTGTTGTTTTTGTGTAAGGAGACCCAACGATGGCGGCCAATCAGAAGAAGCGACAGAAGAAACTCGAACGCCGGGCGGCCAAACGCAAGGATCGCCGCCGCGAGTTGATCCGGCAGAAGAACCGGGGATTGGGCGAACTCCTGTCGATGGCGTCCGGCTCGCCGGTTCTCCACAGCCGCATCGCCGACACCTTGAAGGACGAGGGCATGGGCCAAGTCCTGCTCAGCCGCCTGCTGCCCAACAACCGCGTCGCCGCCGTCGTGTTCCTCGTCGACCGCTACTGCCTGGGCGTCAAGGACTGCTTTGGGCGGTTGATGGTCCGCGCCGAATATGACGCCTTCTGCAAGGACCTGGACGACCGGTTGGAGATGGAAGACTGCGCGCCGACCGACGTCCGCAAGCTGGTCGAAGCCGCCGTCGATTACGCGCGGGACTTGGGCTTGGAGCCCCATCCCGACTACCACCGCGTCAAAGCGATCTTTGGCGACATCGACGCGAGCGAGTCGCGGATCGAATTCGAGTTCGGCTCGGAAGGCAAACCCCTGTTCATCAACGGTCCTCATGACGGCCCCGAGCGCTGCCGCCGCATCCTGAGCATCCTGGAGCACCGTTGCGGCCCCGGCGGCTATCACTACATCATGGGCGGCCCCGTTGCGGCGAGCCTGGTGGAGGACGAGGACGAGTTCGAAGACCCAGACGAGGATTTCGACGACGACGAGGACGACGACGACTACGGGCCGCCGGCGCCCCGGCGGCTGGGGCCATTCCGCCTCCCGTAGCACGGCTCGCCAGCGCCGGGCGGCTTCGAAGTTGCGCGTTTTCACGGTCCCCACCGGCCCCGCGGCGGTGTTTTTGGCTTCTTGCCCCCACTTCAGGTCCACGCACGGGACGCCGAGCTTCTCGAGGGCATTTTCCTGCCCTCAGCAGCGGTCGCCGCGGCATGGACGCGCGGATGGTGCCACATTGACAAGCCGATTCGCCAAAGACTAGACTCATACCCCTCAAAAAATCCAGTTTTGTCATTCATCATGAAAGGAAGGCCGGTAAGCATATGGAGACCACCGCGTACAATCCATTTCAGGTGGCGCAATCGCAGTTTGACAAGGTGGCGGCGGTGCTGGAACTGGACGAAGGCGTCCGGGAACTGCTGCGGCAGCCGATGCGCGAGTACCAGTTCACGATTCCCGTGCGAATGGATGACGGGACAGTCCGGGTTTTCAAGGGATTTCGGGTGCAGCACAACGACGCCCGCGGGCCTGCCAAGGGCGGCATCCGCTTCCATCCGATGGAAACGATCGACACCGTGCGCGCGCTGTCGATGTGGATGACGTGGAAGTGTTCCGTGGTCGATATCCCGCTGGGCGGCGGCAAGGGCGGCGTGATCTGCGATCCGCATCATCTGAGCCAGCGCGAGCAGGAGCAGATCTGCCGCGGCTGGATCCGCCAAATCGTGAAAAACGTCGGCCCGATCAGCGACGTGCCCGCGCCGGACGTCATGACCAACGGCCAGCACATGCTGTGGATGTTGGACGAGTTCGAGGCGATTCACGGGGGCCGCTATCCCGGCTTCATCACCGGCAAGCCGGGCGGCATGGGCGGCTCGTTGGGGCGGACCGAGGCCACGGGGTTTGGCGTGATTTACACCTTGGAGGAGGCCCTCAAGGTGCTGGGCCTGCCGTTGGACCGGACGGTGGCCAGCGTGCAGGGCTTTGGGAACGTGGCCCAATACGCCGCGCAGCTGTACACGCAACTCGGCGGCACGGTCGTCGCGATCGCGTGCTGGGACCAGGCCGACAAAGTGTCCTACACGTGCCGCAAGAAGGGCGGCGTCTGCCTGCAGGAGTTGCGGGGCATCGCCGACAAGTTCGGCGGGATCGACAAGAACCGTGCCCGCGATCTGGGCTACGAGAAGCTGCCGGGCGAAGCGTGGCTGGAGCAGGAGGTGGACATCTTGATCCCCGCCGCGCTGGAGAACCAGATCAACCGCGGCAATGTCGGGAAGATCGCGAAGAGCGTCAAGGTCGTCGCGGAGGGCGCGAACGGGCCGACCACGCCGGAAGCGGACGAGGTGCTCCAGGAACGCGGCATCTTCGTGCTGCCGGACTTCCTGACCAACGCGGGCGGCGTGACGTGCAGCTATTTCGAGCAGGTGCAGTGCAACGCCAACTACTTCTGGGAAAAGGACGAGGTGCTCGCCAAACTCGACACGAAGATGACCTCCGCGTTTGCGGCCGTCAACGAACTCGCCAGCCGTCAGAAGCTCTCCATGCGCGACGCCGCGTACATGATTGCCATCAACCGGGTGGCGGAAGCCGTGCGGCTGCGCGGCTGGGCCTAGGTCGCCCGCACCCAGGTACGGCTGGTGGCGGCGGGGACGCGGCCGCGCGTGCCGCCGCCCGGATGGTCTTCGTGCAACGCAGCCTAGCGGGACCGGATGGAGACAGCGATGGGCCATAAGAAGAGCGGGCACGACCGATTCAGCGTGCTGCGGGAACGGGCGAAAGAGCTGAATTGCCTGTACCAGGTCGAGGAACTGCTGGGAAACGACTCCCTGACGCTGCCGCAGATCTTCACTCAGCTCATCACGATCATCCCCTTCGGCTGGCAATATCCCAAGCTGTGCCAGGTGCGGATCGTTCACGAAGACGCAGTCTACGAACCGCCCCAATACGTCTCGACGCGCTGGGCGGAAACCGTGCCCATCAAAGAGGAGGACCGGATCGTCGGGTTCGTCGAGGTTTCCTACAGCAGTGAAGTGCCGGCTTCGCGTGAAGGCGTCTTCCTCCGCAAAGAGATCAAACTCATCCGCACCATCGCCGAGCGCATCAGCCAAACGGTCTTTCACCGGAAACTGGAAAAGTTGCTGAAAGACTGGGAATCCACCCATCTCGATCTGGCGGCCAAGAACCACCACGAGTGGATGGTGATCGTCGACCTGCTGCGCCGCACGGACGAGAAAATCTACCTCCACACGTCGCGCAAGATGCTGTATTACCTGTTTCGGAGCGGCATCAAGGAGGCCCGCCAGTTGCTGGACACGTTTGGCTCGGAGTTGGCCACACCGTCCGGCGAGGGGGGCGCGGACAGCAACTTTCCCAGCCACAAGCAAACGCGCGCGAGCATCTTGGCGGTCAGCGAGCAGGTGTTCGCTATGGCCGCCCGGCACCTGAGCCCCACCGAAATCCTCGAGAACCTGCACAAGTGGATTCAGGAAAACAAGCTCAGTTTTCTGATCAAAGCGGTCGATTCCGCCAATACGCCGTTAGGGCAAATCGTGGACGCGATCCTGCGCTATCGGGCTCTGATCGATAGCGAGGCCGCGTTGGCGGAACCGACGGAGCAATGGTTGCGGGTCTCGCTGATCCGGCGTTTCTTCTCGGACAACACCAAGTTCATCAGTTTGGCCAAGCGGCACCTGGAGGTGGCGGACTTCTTCGAGTTGGCTCCCCGGATCATCTTTCCGGCGGGCAGCAACGGACGGTTAGGCGGCAAAAGCACGGGGCTGTTCCTGGCGCAGCATCTCTTGCGCCGGGCGGCGGAGAAGGGGGAGAAGCTGTTCGAAGGGATCAAGATCCCCAAGACCTGGTATCTCACGGCCGACTGCCAGACCGAGTTCCTGCGCTACAACGAACTCGAGGACGTGAACGAGCAGAAGTACCGAGAGCTGGAACAGATCCGGATCGAGTATCCGAACATCATCCAGCTTTTCAAGAACGCCCCCTTCCCCGCGGACATCGCCAAGGGCTTGTCCTTGGCCTTGGATGAGTTCGGCGAGTGTCCGCTGGTCGTCCGCAGTTCCAGCCTGCTCGAAGACCGGACCGGCTCGGCTTTCTCCGGCAAATACAAGAGTCTCTTTCTGCCGAACCAGGGGAGCAAACAGGCGCGGCTGGAGGCGCTGCTGGACGCGATCGCCGAGATCTATGCGTCCGTCTTCGGGCCGGATCCCATTCTCTACCGGGCGGAGCACGGCCTGCTGGATTTTCACGAGGAGATGGGAATCCTGATCCAAGAGGTGGTGGGCGCCCGTGTCGGGCCTTACGTGATGCCGGCCTATGCGGGAGTGGCCTTCAGCAGCAACGAATTCCGCTGGTCGCCGCGGCTGCGGCGCGACGACGGCCTGGTGCGGTTGGTGCCGGGGCTGGGCACGCGCGCCGTGGACCGCGTGTCCAACGACTACCCGGTGCTGTTCTCGCCGGGCCAGCCCGGCCTGCGCGTGAACGCCAGTCCCGAAGAGATCCGGCACTATTCGCCCTCGCTGGTCGATGTGATCAACGTGGAATCGCGGGCCTTCGAGACCGTCTCGCTCGGCGAGCTGCTGCGCGAGCACGGCGAAGAATTCCCGAACGTGCGGCACTTGATCTCGGTGTACCGGGACGGCGAGATCCACGCCCCCTCCGCGTTGGATCTGAATTTCCAGCGGGACGAGCTGGTGGCCACCTTCCACGGGCTGATCAACCGCACGGACTTCGTCAAGCGGATGCGGGCGATCCTGTTGGCGTTGGAGGAGGGGCTGGGTTCGCCAGTGGATATCGAGTTCGCCTCGGACGGCCAATCGTTCTACCTGTTGCAGTGCCGCCCGCAGTACACCGAGAGCGAGACGGCGCCCAGCGCCATTCCGCAGGACATCCCGGCCAGCAAGACTGTGTTCACCGCCAACCGCTTCATCTCGAACGGCCGCGTGCCCGAGATCTCCCATATCGTCTACGTCTCTCCCGAACGCTACGGAGAACAGACAAGCCGGGACGCGCTGGTGGACATCGGCCGGGCGGTGGGCCGCTTGAACGTGCTGCTGCCCAAACGGCGTTTCATCCTGATGGGACCCGGACGCTGGGGAAGCCGCGGGGACATCAAGCAGGGGGTCCAGGTCAGCTATGCGGACATCTGCAATACGGCGGTGCTCATCGAGATTGCCCGCAAGAAGGAGGGCTACGCGCCGGAACTCTCTTTCGGAACCCATTTCTTCCAGGACATGGTCGAAGCGGGCATCCGCTACATCCCGCTCTACCCCGACGACCCCAGCGTCGAATTCAACGAGCCGTTTCTGAACAGTTCGCGCAACATGCTGGCGAGCATCCTGCCCGAATACGCGCATCTTGACGACGTGGTGCGGGTGATCGACATCCCCGGCGGCGACGAAGGAAACGTGCTCAAGATCCTCATGAACGCCGATTTGGGGAAAGCGGTCGGCTATCTGGCCGAACCTTCGCCGCCGAGCCTGGAGCAGCCGGTTTCGCCCCGGCTCGTGGAAACACGCTCGGAAGACTTCTGGCGGTGGCGGCACCGCATGGCCGAGCAACTGGCCCAGAACCTGAACGCCGAGCGGTTCGGGGTGCGGGCGATGTACCTGTTTGGCTCCACCGCCAACGCCATGGCGGGGCCCGGCAGCGACATCGACCTGATCGTCCATTTCCAGGGGACTCCCGAACAGCGAAAGGAACTGCTCCTGTGGCTGGAAGGCTGGAGTCTGAGCCTGTCGGAGCAGAACTACCTGCGAACGGGATACAAGACCGACGGGCTCCTGGACGTGCATCTGGTGACGGACGAGGACATCGCAGCCCGCACCAGTTTTGCGGTCAAGATCGGAGCCGCCACCGATCCCGCCCGGGCGCTTGCCCTGAGGGACGATCTTGGCGATTGAAGGACCGCGGGGGACGGCGGGAATCCGCAGGCGAGACGTCCGCCGGCGCCGGCGTTCGCTTCCCCGACAAAGACCGTGGCTTGCTGCTTGTCCTCCCCAGTGGAGAGAATCTACCCGCCCCGGAATGGCCCAGGCCAGACGCCGAGGAGCCTCTCCCCCTGGCGAAAAATCCGGGCTAGAATGCCCCGCATGGCCCTGGTTACAATCCACGATTTGAGCATTCGGTTCCGCGGTCCGCCGCTGTTGGACGGCATCTGCTGCCAGATCGAGCGCGGGGAACGCATCGGCTTGTTGGGACGCAACGGCGCGGGCAAGTCGACCTTGCTGCGGATTCTGTGCGGCGAGGTCGAGCCGGATCACGGGGACGTCGATTTCGTGCCGGGCACCCGCGTGTCGCTGTTGCCGCAGGAGGTGCCGCAGACGGTCCGGGGCCGAATCGCCGAAGTGATTGCCGCCGGTGTGCCGCAAACCGGCGACGAACACGAGACAGCTTGGCGCAGCGAGCAGCGATTGGAGCGCATCCTGTCGCGGATGGAACTCGACGGCTCGGCGATGTTCGAGACGCTTTCGTCCGGAATGAAGCGGCGGGTGCTGCTGGGGCGGGCGCTGGTGGCCGAACCCGATTTGCTGCTGCTGGACGAACCCACGAACCACTTGGACATCGACGCCATCCAGTGGCTGGAGGAGACGCTGGGCCGCTGGAACACGACGCTCATCTTCGTGACGCACGACCGCGTGTTCCTGCGGAAGTTGGCCGGCCGCATTCTGGAAATCGACCGCGGCCGGCTGTTCGATTGGTCCTGCGACTACGACACGTTCCTGAAACGGAAAGAGGCGGCGCTGGCTGCGGAGGAGCAGCAGAACGCCCGCTTTGACAAGAAGTTGGCCGAGGAGGAAGTGTGGATTCGCACGGGCATCCAGGCACGGCGGACGCGCAACGAGGGCCGCGTGCGGGCCTTGGAACGGATGCGGCGGGAACGCCAAACGCGGCAAACGGCGGCGGGCACGGTGCGGATGGAGTTGCAGCAGGAAGTGCGCAGCGGCAATCTGGTCGTGCGGGCCGAAAACGTGGCCTTTGCCTACGGCGAGCGGCCCATCTTTCGCAGCCTGTCCACCAACATCCTGCGCGGCGACAAGATCGGAATCATCGGACCCAACGGGGCCGGCAAGACCACCCTGCTCCGCGTGCTGTTGGGGCAGTTGGCGCCCACGCAAGGAAACATCCGGCTGGGCACGAACTTGCAGATCGCTTACTTCGACCAGTTGCGGGCTCAGTTGCGGGACGACCAGACGGTCCAGGAGAACGTCGCCGACGGCTACGACACGGTGCGGGTGGGCGGCCGGACCCAGCACGTGATCGGCTATCTCCAGGACTTCTTGTTCACGCCCGAGCGGGCCCGCACTCCGGTCCGCTTCCTGTCCGGCGGCGAGCGCAATCGTCTGCTGCTGGCGCGGCTGCTGGCTAAGCCGGCCAATGTAGTGGTGCTGGACGAGCCGACCAACGATCTGGACACGGAGACGCTCGAGTTGCTGGAAGACGCGCTGGTCGAATACGACGGTACCGTGCTGCTGGTCAGCCACGATCGGGCCTTTCTGAACAACGTGGTCACCAGCACGCTCGTGTTCGAGGACGACCGGGTCCGGGAGTACGCCGGCGGCTACGACGACTGGCTGCGCCAGCGTCCACCCCCGACGGCGGGCGGCGCGGCTGCGGCGCAGGAAGACTCCGCACGGGGAACGCCGGCCGGCACGACGTCCGGAAAGCCCCGCCCATCCTCCGACGACAAGTCCGCCGCGCCGCCCCAGCGGCGGCTGACGTACAAGGAACAGCAGGAATTGGCCGCCCTGCCGGAGACGATCGCAAAGCTGGAGGCGGAAATCGCGGATTTGCACCAGACGCTGGCCGCTCCCGAATTCTACAAACGGCCGGGCGAGGAGATCGCCCGCGAGACGGCCCGGCTCCGGCAGTTGGACGAGCAACTGGTCGCAGCCTATCATCGCTGGGAAGCCCTCGAGACGCGTTCGTCATAAGCCTGACACCCGGCATATCCCGCATTTTCGGCAAATCCGCCGAGCCGATCGCGCAAAGTCTGCAGTTGGCGAAAAGTCTCGGTCCTGTGTCGAATGTCGGAACGGATGGTCCGGAATTGATGAAGTCCGGTCGAATCGACGATTCAACTTGAGAGGACTAATGCCGGCGGAGCAGGCGCGACGGATGGAGCGTCTTCTTCTCCTACCGGACGAACAGCGAATTCAAGGCACGGAGGCTTCCAGCTGATGAAGACCAAATTGTTCCTCACCGTTTTGACCGCGCTGGCCGTAACGGCCGCGGGTGGACCACGGGCTGTGGCGGGCGACGGTGACAAGTGCGAGAGCGGCAAGTGCGAGGGCGGCAGGTTGGGCGTCGTGAGGTCGGCCTTGGGATGGCTCCCCGACGTCGAGTTGGCCGACCCCTTCCGCCCCTGCTGTGGGGCAGACGAAGACACGTTCTGTCATTATCTGCCAGAGTGGGGGCGACTGAAGTTCTACGGCTGGCTGGATGCCGGCTTCGTCGGCAACACGTCCAGCCCGGCCAGCCGGTTCAACGGCCCGTACAACGCGGTCGACCGGAGCAACGAGGTGATGTTCAACCAGGGCTATCTGGTTTCCGAAGTCGGTTTGCCGCGTGACGGCTCGGTCGGGGTCGGCGGCCGGTTGGACTTGCTGTACGGCGAGGACTACTGGCTGGCGCAGAGCAACGGCTGGGAAAAGAATCCGGACGGCACGCCGGGCTGGAACGGCCACGAGTACTACGGCTTGGCCATGCCCCAGGCCTACATCGAGGCCGGCACGTGCAACCTGTCCGTGAAGATCGGCCATTTCTATTCGGTGGTCGGCTACGAGGGCGTGATGGCCCCGGACAACTTCTTCTACAGCAAGGCGTACAGCTACAGCTTCGCCGGCCCCTTCCAGCACTGGGGGGCACAAGTCGATTGGCAAGTGAACGACGCGTGGGAAGTGAACTTGGGCTTGGTGAATGGCTGGGATGCGCTGGACCGTGTCCAGGATAACATGAACTTCATCGGCCGGATCAAGTACAGCAACCTTGACCGCGGCTGGTGGACCTCGTTCGCGATCATCACGGGCGATGAGGACAACAACCTGGCGGGATTTCCTAGGCCGACAGACTTCACCAATCGCACCCGCTACAGCTGGCTGGTCGATGTGCCGATCACCTGCCGCCTGGAGTACGTGTTCCATCATTGGCTGGGCTACCAAGAGGCAGGCGCCGCCCCGGCTGGGGAAGTCCCCGTTGGCGACGATGCCTATTGGTACGGCCTCGACCAGTACCTGTACTACACCATCAACGACTGCTGGAAGGTCGGAGGCCGCTTCGAGTGGTTCCGCGACGAGGATGGGACGCGAGTCGGTTTGAATCGTCCCAGCAACCCGAACAACCCGCCGTTCGTGGGCAACTTCTGGTCGCTGTCCGCCGGCGTGAACTGGACGCCGACCACGAACCTGATCGTGCGTCCCGAGTTGCGTTGGGACTGGTTCGACGGGGTCGGTCTGCCCTACGCGGACGGCACCCAGGCCGACCAGTTGCTGTTGGCGGCCGACGTGATTTGGCGGTTCTGATCCTTCGCTGCGGTGTGAATCAGCAACAACCGGTGCCGACGCCGCCCGGGTCCTTCGCAGGGGCCTGGGCGGTGCCATTTCTTGACTCGGCGAACGGTGGGCGTGAGCCCGCCGGTGCTCCGGGCCCAGGGCAGGCAGCGGGCGCCCGTTCGCCAAGACCGGCGGGCTGACGCCGGCCGTTCGCCGGATTCTTGGACGTACCGGCTGCTCCGGCGGGAACTGGGTTGCCCGGCGGCCGACGACAGATTATCACAGCTCTAATGACCCTTGTTTCGGATGACATCGAAACTCCAAAGGGGGGCAATTGGCCTCGGCGGTGGCAAGCGCGATGTTGGTGGTTACGGTCAACAACATGGGGCAATCGGTCCGCGTGGAGCACCACGACGGGCCGCTCGAATTGGAGCGCCGGGAAAGGCCGGGAAAACGCCGCATCGTGATTCACGATCCGTTCGTCTCACGGGACCATCTGCCGATCACCGAAGGGGACCCGGGCCGCGTCTTCGTGGAATGTCTCTCCGAGACGAAGCCGGTCGCGTTAGGACAAGGTGAAAGTCTGCAACCTGGACAAAGCCGCGAGTTGCCCTTGCCGACTTGGCTGCACATCGGCTACACCCGGATCGAGTTGGGTTGCGGCACGACGGGGACTGGCGGACCGCTACGCGGACGTCTGGAAGCACCTACTGCTCACGTCGTCCGCCGAGCGGATGTTTGTCAAGCCGCGAGGTTATGCCGGCGACTTCATGTGCATCAAGGATATCTACGAGAACCGGGGACAACGACGCCTTCGTGCTGAAGTTGATGGACTACGCCCATGCCCTGTTGCGCCCCGGCGGCCGGCTGATGCTGGGGAACTTCCATCCCATCAACCCGTCGCGGGCGATTATGGAACACGTGCTGGAATGGAAGTTGATCCACCGCACGGAAGAGGACCTGCACCGCTTGTTCGCCGCATCCAAGTTCGGCCGCCCCTGTACCAAGCTGCAATTCGAAGCCGAAGGCGTCAACTTGTTCGCCGAATGCGTCAAGGCGTGAGAACAAGCTGCGAGGGCGGCTCGAACCGACGTTCCGGCGCCCCGTATCCAGCCGCGGCCTCAGACCCCGAGCGTCCTCGTTCGTATCATGCGTGCGCGGTGCGCACATCCTTGTGGGACGGACTGCCAATCGGTCCTACGTGGGTTGCGGGCGCGAGCCCGCGTTACGAACGAAGGTCCGAAATCGGAAATCTCACGCCTCAGATCTCAAATCTGAAATCTCAAATCCCAAATCAAGAATCCCTCTCACTCCCCTGTCGTCCCGCCCTTTTCCGCCCGGTACGCGTACATCGCATATCCCACCTCGCGGCAGGCGGCAATCGTCTCCGCGTACGGAGTATCGCAGATGTCCAGGAAGCCGATCTGGTAGTTTTCGCCGTCGCCGCGCCCGGTGGTCGCCTGGTCGCCGTACTGGAACCAGTGCGTACCGACGATGGCCGGGTTGCGCAACGCGCCTTGCACGTAGCTCTTGTACATGGCGGCCCGCTCCTGCTGGTTGGCTGTCTTCTGCAGCCCCGGATGGAACAAGCCGCGGTCCAGCGCTCCGAAATGGAATTCGCCCACGATCACCGGCTTGTCGATGCCCGCCGGCAGACGAAATTCGGCAATGTCGCGTTTGTACAAGTTGTACGCGATCACGTCGCAGTACTTCGCGGCGGCCTGGGCCGCGCGGTCGTTGACCCAGGCAAAGCGGCAGCCCAAGTACAGTTGCTGCGGGGCCGCGCGGTGGACTTCCTCACGGCACGTGCGGAAGTACTCCTCAGCCAACCGTGTGTAGAAGGCCTTCAGATCCTCGCCCGCCTGCTGTTTGTTCGGCGGCTCGGTGGCAGCCGTCAGCGCGTCCCACGAGGCGTGCTTCGTCCCCCACGCTGCGTTCAACCGTTCGATGCTGGCGTATTTCGCCTTGAGGTCGCCCATGAAAGCCTGCTTGGCAGGCTGATCGGCCGGCGACGCCAGGGCCGCGACGGCCAGCGACGTCTCGTCGCCCCAGCCCAATTCGTTGTGAACGAAGAAGCCCAAGCACCACGGATCGCCGGCCGCCTTGCCCTGTTGCTGATCCAGGGCCCGCCGCAAACCGGCGCGAAATCCCGTGTGGAAGGGATCCGGGAACTTGCCCCAGTAGCCCGTGCTGCCTTCGATCTGCCGCACGTCCGGCCCGGCGGGCGAACATGTCGCCACATAGGGGGTCTTCCGCAGCAAGTAGATGTCCGAATCGGACCAGTTGCCGATCGTGTTGATTCCCCAACTCGCCAGCCGCACGTGCGCCAACTGGGCAAACGCCGTGGGCCAGTTCGGACCGTACTTGCGCAACAGATTGACGCCGGTGAAGTTGAACGTCCTAAACGGCTGGCCCTGAAAACGCTGGTAGTACCCCTTCGGAGCCCAAGTCTGTTGGCCGAGAAACTCTGCTTCCGGCGTACCCGCCGCCGGGAACGGCTCGAAGTAGTGCGTCCGATCCGTGATCGGCGTGACACCGGATGAGGAGCGGACACAGTCGATGCCGTGGGACCAGAACAACGACCCGTCGGGATCGACCAGCCACCATCGTCCCTGGTGCTTTTCCACGCGAAAGAACCCGGTGCCCCGCAACTGCGGGCCGTCCATCCAGCCGCCGTAGGTGTCCCAGCTTTTCGGTCCCGGATGCTCTTGCAGGTCTTTCCGTTCCGCCTCGCGCTGCCGTCGCAGGTCGTCCAGCGTCTCCGTCTTTCCCGGCCAACGGCGATGACGATATTGCCCGAAGCGATCGATCAGGGGGAACAGCCCACCGGGCGTCTTCAGCGCGCCCAGCACTTCCTCCTGCGGCGGGTTGCCGCGCATGCCGATGAACACCAGCGGCACCGTGAGCTGAGCCTGTTTTTCACCGGCCACGACGACGTCCAGCACGTCGGGCCGAATACCCCACGGCAGCGGATCGAACGACAACTGGGCCGCCGACCGCTCGCCCGCCGCAGCCGTGAACTTGCCTTCGCAGACGGTCGCCCCGTCCTTGCACAACGCGACCGGCTTTCCCGCCCACTCCTTCGGCCCGGTCAACTCGACCGTCACGGGCTGATCGGTCTTTCCGTGCAGTTGAGGGCACTTGATCTGCAGCACATCCTCGCCGCCTTCTGCGGCCAGAGCGACCAACGCGACCAGTGCGGCGGGACCAAAAAGTCGGTAACTCATGCTGTTCTCCTTCGGTCAAGACTTAAATCGTGCCGCGAACACGGCGACCAGGCGTGTTTCTGAGCGAGTGCTCAGAACCCGAACTCGTACGCCGCGTCGTACATGGCGACGATGTTCTCAGGCGGTACGCCGGCCTGGATGTTGTGGACGTTGTTGAACACGTAGCCGCCGCCGGGTTTGAAGGCTTCGACGTTCCGACGCACGTGTTGGCGCACCGTCTCCGGGTCGGCCTGCGGCAATACGTGCTGGGCGTCGATGCCACCGCCCCAGAAGACCAGCCGGCCGCCGTAGCGGGACTTCAAATCGGTCGGGTTCATGTCGGCGGCGCTGATTTGGATCGGGTTGAGGATGTCGATGCCGTTGTCCAGCAAGTCGGAGATGTAGCCCTGGCACGCGCCGCAGGTGTGATACCAGATCTTGGCCGGGGTCCGGGACTTGATCGTCTGCACCAGCCGTTTGTGCCGCGGCTTGACAACTCGCCGGTAAAACTCCGGCTGAAACAAGGGTCCGCCCTGACCGGCGAGGTCGTCGCCGATCATGATCACGTCGACCACGTCGCCGACTTCGGCCAGGAACACGTCGAACCAGTCCAGCCAGAATTTCAGCGTCTGGTCGAGCAGCGCCTCGCAGAACTCCGGTTGCTCGATCATGTCCATGAACCAGCGTTCCAAACCGCGCAGGTACCAACAAGTCTCGTACACCACGCCGCTGATCCCGCTGACCACCGCGTAGGGTGTCTCGCGGCGGATCTGCAGGGCCTTGTCTCGCAGTCCGGCAAAGCGGCCGGGATCGTTGCCCTTGGGGAAAGGATAGTCGCCGATGTCTTCGATCTTGGCCTCCGCCAGCGGATGATGCGTAATGTCCATGTACAGCGGCGCGTCGTCCGGCATGGACCAGGTCACGCCGAACTCGTCCGTCAGATCGTGCCAGGTGCGGCCGTCCCGCTGTCGAGTGACGATCTCGCCCTTGAAATTCGCCGCGGCTCCGGCATGGATATAGCGGGTATCGACCCGCAGCCGCTGGAGCACCGCCTCGCAAGGCCGGGCCAGCTGTTGCACGGCGTCCATGATCGTCACCTCGTCCCGGACGCCCAGGTGCCGGATGAGGGCTTCGTAGGCGACGCGATGGAGGCCCGTTTGGTTGCCACCCAGGTCGATCGGCACGCGGTCCGGTTGCTCGTGGTTCAGCGCCTTGAGCAATCGCTCGCGTGAAGTCATGGTCTCTTTTCCCGTCGGCATGGTCTGCCTCCCCTCCAAGCGTCTCTCGTAGGCCGGAACAACTCGTAGGCCGGAACAAGTCCGCGCAGTTCCGGCAGGAATCTAGCGACGCACTATTCTAACACAACGTCTGCCGGAACGGCGCGGACTTGTTCCGGTCTACAACTACAACCATCCTGCCCCTATTTCCGAAATTCAGAATGCGGTGAACTCGGCCACAAACGGCCGGATCGGCACGCGGTCCGCATCGCCGCCGTGTAGCAGCTGAGCCGCTGGAGATAACGTTGTTCCACGTCCGGCATCTTGGCAACTCCCGGGCGGATCGACGAAAGACAGAACGGATTGTATCGCAGAGTTGGCTGTCGCTTGTAGGTGCCGAACGCGAAATACGGCGTCGCAGACATGACGTGTCCCGCTCCAGACGCAGGGCGTTCCCAGGCGATTTGCGTGCCGTGTCAAGACAATTCAGCGCCGTGGCGGGTGCAATCCATCCTTGGCCAACAGCAGGCGGATAATCGAACATGCGTGCGACCGACTGCGGCTCATCACGCGGAAAATGCTGCGGGATTTCCCGAAAGTCCACCGCTGGGAGGAAACCGACGACGTGTTCACGGAGGCCGTCAGCAGGCTGCACCAGTGCCTGGAAACGGTGCAGCCCGAATCGCCACGGCACTTTTACAACTTGGCGGCGACCCATGTTCGGCGGGTGCTGATCGGGATGACTCGTCGGTACTACGGGCCGCTGGGCCTGGGGGCCAATCACGACACCAACGCGGTCAAAGAACCACTTGCGGACAGCCAGGGCGATCCGAGGCTTGCCTTCCGCCTTCATTCCCGTTCCCCCCCGCCGAATACGTTCCACCTGGACCGCCGTAAACTGCTGGACGGGTCAGTCCGGGCACACGACCCGCCCGCCCCAGGGAAGTCCGAGAGCGACGGGTCGATCGACAACAGCAACGGGGGCCACCGCTGCGAAATCGTCAGCCCGGTCCTGCGGGGCCCCGAACCGGGCCTTCCGTGACTGGGGCAAAATCTTCGACGTGGACAACACCCTGGCCACCGCCATGATCGACCGGCTGATGCATCACGGGGAGGCCATCGTCACCCGGACCTTCGGCACCGTGCCGCTCGCTCTCCGCCACCTTCTGGCCCTCGCAGGACAACATCCCGGTCGACGCGGGATTACGTCAACAGTACCACGCAGCGGATTCGGGCCATCCTCGTGGGGGCCAAGTTCGAACGGATTGACCAGATCTCTGCGAGCCGAGTTCAGGAGTACCTGGCCCAACTGCGGGCCCAGGGAAAAAGCATCGCCAGCAGCAACCACTACATGCGGGCGATCAAGATGTTCACGCGGTGGATGGTCCGCGACCGCCGGACCAACGACGACCGGCTGGCCCACTTGTCCAGGATGAACGCCGAGTTGGACCGGCGTCGCGTTCGCCGCCCATTGTCGATTGAGGAATTTGCGTATTTGCTGCAGGCGGCGTACACGGGCTCGGACGTCCTGCGTATCCCTGGGCCCGATCGGGCAGTCCTGTACATCGTGGGCGCCTACACGGGCTATCGTCGTAACGAAATCGGATCGGTGACGCCGCGATCGTTCGACTTCGATTCCGATCCGCCGACGCTGACGGTGCAGGCTGGCCATTCGAAACGCCGGCGGAGGGACATCCTTCCGCTGCGTCGGGATTTTGCGGAGCAGATCAAAGCCTGGATGGCGACCAAGCCGGACCAAGCCCCCGACGAGCCGTTGTTCAAGGTCGCCGACAAGCACACGGCTGAGATGATCCGCAAGGACCTGGACCGGGCACGCTGGAGGTGGATTCGGGAAGGCGTGGACGCCCAAGACCGCACCCGCCGCGAGAAGTCGTCTTTTCTGGCCTACAAGGACGAACACGGGTATTACGTGGATTTCCACGCCTTGCGGAAGACGTTCATCACGAACCTCACGCGGACGGGGGCGGCGCCGAAGACGGCCCAGTTGCTGGCCCGCCACTCGGACATCAACC
>CAYUFW010000033.1:0-39089 GCA_964443915.1 uncultured Pirellulaceae bacterium | reverse complement strand
ACGCCCGTGAACGCGACACGGGCGAACGGCGGGACGCGGGGGCGGGAATGGCGGCAGCCCCTACCGGATCGCGGCCGGGGGCCGACGCTCACAGGCGGTGCCTATCGTGTGAGCGTCCGGCTGCCGGATCACCGCGGCCAGGAAGAAGTACAAGAACACCGCGTCGCCCGACAGCTGCGCGGCAAAGTCGCGCAGAAAACGTCGGTCAACCCAAGAAAAGCCCTCCGCTGGAGGGCGGCGCACGCGGTCGGGGCCTGGACACTTCGCTTCGAGGCGGAGATCATTCGTAGCATGGCGTTCCAAGCCGTGTGGTCTGTTCGGTATCCCGCTCGGCACGGATCGGAGAGTCGTGCTACGAGACGCGATTCGGCTTCGCGGGAGTTGGTCGGTCAATGATCTGTGGCGAGGCGGCCCAATGAACTTGTACCGTGTGGTCCTCCGTCCGCTGTTGTTCCGACTGGACGCGGAAGCCGCCCATCGGCGAGCGGTGGCGGCGTGCCGGGTGGCCGGCTCGCTGCCGCTGGTGCCGGCGCTGGCGCGGGCTTGCCTGGACTTCACCGCACCCGAATTGCAGACGGAAGTGGCGGGACTGCGCGTGGAGAATCCCGTGGGGCTGGCCGCTGGCTGGGACAAGAGCGGGCACGCGGTGCGGATGCTGGACCACCTGGGCTTTGGCTTCGCGGAGATCGGTTCCATTTCCGCACGCCCCTCGGCGGGCAACCCGCGGCCGCGGTTGTTCCGCCTGCCCTTGGATCGGGCCATCGTGGTTAACTATGGCGTCCCGAACGACGGTGCGGAGGTTGTGGCTCGGCGGCTGGCTGCGTATCATCCGCGCGTGCCGCTGGGCGTGAACATCGTCAAGACGAACGATGGTCCCGATGCGCCGCCGTGCGGCGACGAGGGAGTTCTGGCCGACTTCGAGCGCAGCGCCTCGCTGCTGCACGCTCACGCGGGCTATCTGGCGCTGAGCCTGAATTGCCCCAACATGAAAGTCGGCGGAGATTTCTTTGCCCGGCCGGGCAACGTCGCGCGCCTGCTGGAGCGGTTGCGTTCCCTGCAGGTCCAATGTCCGGTGTTTCTCAAAGTCGCGCCGAGTCTGAACCCCGCCGACCACGAGCGTTGGATCGAAGAGGCGGGCGACTTCGACTTCGTGCGCGGCTTCATCTTCAACCTGCCGCCCGGCAAGCCGGACACGCTGCGCCTGTCGACGCCGCGCGACGTTTGGGAACCGATGCCCGGTGCCGTGTCCGGCAAGCCGGTGGAAGACCTGATCAACACCTGCATTCGCCAACTGTATCGCCGCCTGCCGCCTGGCCGGTTTGCCATTATCGGGGCCGGCGGCGTGTTCAGCGCCGAGGATGCGTACCGCAAGATCCGCCTGGGCGCGTCGCTGGTGCAGACCTACACTGCGTTGATCTACGAAGGCCCCGGAATCGTCAAACGCATCAACCGCGGCCTGTGCGAACTGCTGGCCCGCGACGGGGTCAAGCACGTGAGCGAGGCCGTCGGAACGGAAGCATAGACTTGCGCTGGTCAGCGTATAGGCGCACGGTGGGCGTCAGCCTCACCGGTTCCTGGGCTGTTAGCAGGTTGTGCCTCGGGAAGAACCAGTGGGCTAACGCGCACCGTTCGCCAGGACCGAGGCGATTTTGCCTGGAGACCATCCGATGACGAACATGACGACCACGACACGCCGTCGCTTCTTTGTGACAGGCAAGCACCGTTCGAGGATCTGCGCGAAGATCGCCCTGATCGCAGCCGTCGTGCTGGCGGCATGGGAAGCCCTTTGGCGACGTGGGGCCGATCAACTTCCTGGGGAGCCAGCCGATTACTCCTCGTCCACGGCTTCAATCACGGGGAACTTCGCTCGAACAACCGTCCCCTCGCCCGGACTGCTCTTGATGCTCAGTTTCCCGCCCAGAATCCTTGCCCGTTCCCGAATGCCCTCCAGACCAAAACGGTTTTCGTGAACCTTGTCCTGGTCAAAACCGATCCCCCAGTCACGGACCTCCAATGCCACGTTGTCACCCTTCTGCGTGAGCTTCACATGAAGTTTTTCGCTCTGGCTGTGGCGGCAGGCGTTGGTCATCGCTTCCTGGGCGATCCGGAACAGGGTGTTCTCCAGCGTCGGCTCCAAACGCTTGAACTTCACATCCAGGCGGCACTCAATTTCCGGTGCGTCTGGTCTCAATCGCAGTTGCGATGCGACGTCCTCAATCGCCTCAACCAGACCAGACTTGTCCAACACGGGCGTCCTCAGCCAGTTCATCACCCGGCGGATTTCCAACGATGCCTGAGTCAACGCTGCCATTCCATCGCGATAGACGCCCGCCGCTTTGGACTTCCCGCCCTTCGGAGGCTGCTGCGATTCAAACAGCATCTTGGCCCCTACAATCTGCTGAGCCACCCCATCGTGAAGTTCGTAGGTAATCAGGCGACGTTCATGGTCGCTGGCCAACATCATGCGGCGAAGTGCCTGCTGTTCGGCTTTCAGCTTCTCCTCGGCAAGTTTGCGATCCGTAACGTCCCCATGCGAACCTACGAGTCGAATCGCTTTTCCTTGTTCGTCACGAACAACGACACCGTGCCCCACGAGCCACCGGTAGGAGCCGTCTTTGTGGCGCAGACGGTACTCGGCGGTAATGTTCGACGACGTGCCCGCCAGGAAATCTTCTCGAAGCTTGATAATCCTGTCACGCTCATCTGGATGAAGAAGCCTGACCTGATCGTCATACTCATCACCGATCTCGTTTTCCTCATAGCCGAAGAGCATCCTCCAACGCCGCGAGTAATACACTTTTCCAGTGCGAACATCCCAATCCCAAATGCCAACTCCTACTCCTCGAACAACCAGCTCGAAACGCTCTCTGCTCGCCTGCAGTTCGGCGGTGCGTTCTTCAACCCGTCGCTCAAGCTCGTCATGGGCCTTCTGTAATGCGTCCTCGGCCCGTCTTCTGTCGGTAATGTCGGCTGCAACTCCGCCGATGTATCGCTTGCCCTGAGCATCTTGGAACGGGAACTTGAAGCTCCACCAGTAGCAGCGTTCGCCCTTAGCATCAACGCATTCCTCAGTCATCCCCACAGCTTGGTCACCAGCCAGGACCGTTTGATCGTTCTTCCAGAACTGTTCGGCTGTCTCCGCTGGCCAGAGGTCGAAATCGGTTTTGCCTAGCCTGTCTTCCCGCCGTACCCCAAGAAGCTTCTCATAGGCCTTGTTAAGGTAGACGTAATGCCCCTGTTCGTCCTTCATCCAGGCGGCGGAGGGGCTGTTGTCCATGAACGCCTGAAAGCATTCTTCACTCTCCCGCAAGGCCTGCTCGGCCTGTTTCCTCTCCGTAATGTCCTGTCCGATCCCGAACAGGATGTCGCGCCCGGGAACTGGAATGACAGTCCAGCTGATCCAGCGGTACGAACCGTCCTTGCAGATATTCCGGTCCAGAAAGTTGATGGCCGGGTCGCCAGATTTCAGCCGGGCCAAGGTCTCGACCGCCATCGCGCGATCTTCCGGGTGAATGAAGTCCAGAAATGGTCGAGAAAGCGATTCCTGCTCGGACCAACCGAGGATGCGCTCGAAGGCGGCGTTTACCTCCTTGCAGTAGCCGTCAGAGCCAGCGGTGGCGACAAGCACCGGCAGGCCGTCGTTGAACTGCCGTTGATCCGCCTCCACCTGCTGGCTTTGAGCCAACTGGGCCTCCAAGGCAGCAATTTGCCCCCGCAACCCGGCATTTTCTTCGATCAGTTGTTCCTTGGTCTTGTCTCGGTCGTTCATGACGCACCTGCCGTTTCGCTTCCGCACCTCGAGCCCCACCTTCCGCACCTCGATCCCCCCTCCGAATTGTACAGCAATCTCGGCAATGGCGGAACGTTCTTGGCCGGTGGCGATGGCCGGACCGGCACGATGGCATGGAACGAAACGACGATCGCCTTCCGTCTATCTTCTATCCAGATCGACTGATCGGAGGGCGGGTTTCATGGTTTGATCTCCAGGCCGCGAACGGGAATCACGGCGAGTTCGGCGCTGTTGTTGTTCCAGAGTTCGCGGCCCTGGCCGACACGCCCCGCATTGCCGCCGTTGTTCGAGTAGCCCACGTACAACTGGCCCGCGTGCTCGATCGCATAGGGGTAGGCCAGCGAGGCGCGCGTGTGGCTTTCGCCGGGACCCTCGGGGAACTCGGCGTGACGGATGACGAAGACTTGGCTGAACGTCGGCTCGTCCGGTTTGCTCACGGCGATGGTGAGCGGCGCGCGGCGGCCTCCACCGTCGGCGCTGGTGCTGCACACGAGGTAGCGCTGGCCGGTGCTCAGCCTGCCGGCGTAGGGCTTGCTGGTCGCCATGGGCAGATTGCTGGGGCGCATGGTCGTCCAGGTGCGTCCGCAGTCCACGCTGGTCGCGGCGAGCGCCAACGGCTTCTTGCCGTGGCGGGCGATGTTGGTGATGCGTTCGCCTTCCACGATCACCGCGGACTCGCCCCAGATTCCGCCCAGGTCCGGCGCCGCGGGGATGATCACCAAATTCCAGCGGGTGAAGTCATCGCCGCGGCTGACGGCGACCGCGGCGGGATGCTGGCCGCCGGCGGCGGCGTCGCCACGGGCCGGTATGCCCGACATGATCCAGTTTCCATCAGCCATCTTCTGCGGCTCCTGCATGGGCCAGAAGCCGCCTTCGATGACGACGCCGAGTTTTTCAAACTCAGCGGTCGTTTCCTTCAGGCGGTAGGCCCGCGTGTGAACGCCCTGCATGGTGCCCCGATACGAGCCGTGGAAGGCCCACAGCGTGCCTTGGTGGGAAAGGAAGACACCGTGGCTGACGGCCAGTCCCGGTTCGCCCACGTCGATCGTCTTGACGGCGCTCCAGGTGCGGCCGTCGTCCTCGCTGACGCGGTAGCGTGCCTCTTCGCTGTCGGTGTTCTCGCCGCCTTGATTGTGGCCGAAGGAGGCGTAGAGTCTTCCTTTGTGCCATGCCAGCGCCACACCGTGCAGGAACCGGTAGCCGTCCTTCTGGAACTCGTAGGGCTTGATCACGGAGAAACGCACGTCTGGCAGTACGGGTAGATCGGCGGTTTTCGGCACCGCGCCACCGCCCCAGAGCTTCACCGGCGCGACGATCTCGATCTTGTGCGGCGTCGTCTGCTGGTCCGCCGTCGCACCCCATTCAACCAAGGTCAACACCGTCGCGATCACCACCGCGAACCCCGTCATCGTTCTCATTTCGTGCGCTCCTGCCCGTTCCGCAGCCAACTCAGATTGAACGCGACAACCTGGACGGCTTCGTAGCAGTCGGTCGGGCCGCCTTCGAAGATCAAGTAGACCTTCCCCTGGCTGGGCGTGCCGGTGCGTCCCACGCCGAGATTGGAATAGGCGCTGGGACCGTCATAGACCAGGCGTTTGACCGGCCACGAGCGGCCTCCGTCGAAGCTGGCCCAGACGGTGATCTTCTCGCGGCCCTTGCTGGTCGACGCGCCGACCTGGGCGGGCATTTCGCCCGCGTCGGTGTCCAGATTGCTGTAGAGGAGAATGTCCTCCCCGGCGACGGGCAGACGGATCATGCCGCCCATGCAGCCGTAGGATGTTCCCCGAGCGCCGTCGGGCAGGTCCGGACTGCGGTAGGCGTTGATCCAGAGGTCGCCGCCATCATGGCTCCAGGCGAAAAAGCGGTTGCCCCGGCTCATGTGCTCGCGGGAGTTGTAGAGGATGCTGCCGTCGGACAGCTCGGCCAGCGTCGCTTCGCCGGTGCCCAGCACGGGAAACGGTTTGCTGGTCTGCCAGGTTTTACCGCCGTCGTCGCTGTAGAGCGCAGTGCTGTAGTGATAGGGACGCCATGCGACGGCGTTCGAATTCTGCGGTCCCATGATGCGTGCCGGCATGATCAGCCGGCCTTTGTGCTTTCCGAACGCTAGGGTGATGCCGGACTGCATGGCGGTCACGCCGCCGTCTTGGGGACTCAGTCCGAACCCGTCGGGGCGCACCTGGACGCTCTCGTGCACCCAGTTCGCGCCGTGATCGCGGCTGCGGAACATCCAGCCGGCTCCCGGGTTCGCGTAGAGGATCTCGCCCTTCGTTTCGTCCACGAGAGCGCGGCCGCCCTTCGCATCGGGGGCGATCTCGATGTCGGCGTCCCAAGTCGTGCCGCCGTCGCGGCTGCGCCGGCAGTTGCCGCCCCCGGGCGACTGGAACGCCACCACGGTGCCGTCTGGGGCCGTGATAATTCCGCCCCAGCCGCCGCGGTCTTTCCAAAGCTGCTGCATGGGGACGAACAGCGGCTCCCCCAAAAACTCGTCCAATCGGGAAGCGACAGCATGGTTGCCGGCAGCGGACTCCTTCTGTGGTGACTGTGCCTGCAACATGGCCAGCGGCATCAGCAGCAGGACGGTGAGCGTTAGCAGTGTGATCGTTCGTTTCATGGTTTCTTCCTCTCTTCAGGTTCTTGGGCGGACGTTGCACTGCGATTTCCGGCCGGAAAGGAACGGCGAGTTTAGGAGCCGGGCCTTGCCCAAGCGATTGCCGGAGCAGCCGGCGCTCAGCGCAGGCCTTTTTCGCGCAGCAGTTGATCGATCCAGGCCGCGTCCTCTTCGCCGAAACGCGGCACGGGCTCGACGCGATAATCGATCCGCTGATATCGGCCATCCCGGTAGCAGTCATCGATCAGCGGCTGAAGTTGCAGGACCACGTCGTCGTCGGAGGGGCGGAGCGGAATGCGGATGTTCGGCAGCGGCAGGCGGAGTGGGACAGCGTAGATTTCCGCACGCTCCGGCGTCGCGGCCCGGCGCGTGCAAATCCGGTAGGGTGTGCGGCAGGCTAAAGGAAGGCGGTCTTCCGGAACCGCCAGCACAAACTCGCCCCCCCGGACCAGTTCGATCTCGACCAGATTGACTTTGGCTTCGAGGTACTCACGCTGCTTGCGGCGATACGCGACGGGGCCGTCCAGTCCCACCTTGTTCGCCGGACTGAGGACTTCGATGGCCGTCACCACGCGGCCGCCGTCCGTGGTGTCGACGATTTCCAGATGGCGTTGCGTCCGCGGTTCGTCCTCCAGCAACACGACGTGCGGCTCTGCCACCGTCCCCGCGGCGACCGCGACCGCTGCGGTCTCGTGAGCCGCCCAAGGTTCGCCGAGTTCCTCGACGACGCGGACGTCCGGATAGACCGTGCGCGCCCGCCGGTCCTCGATTTCCACGCCCGCACTCTCCTCGACGCGAGCCTGTAAATCGTCGGGGAGCTGAGCGTTGAGCTGGTTACTCGCGTAGACCATGAGCCTGGTGTGAATGTCACCCCAGTGCCGCTCAAGATACGGGTCCATGCCCGGAAAGGGACTTCTCATCTCCGGCGTCTCCCATGCTGGCGGCCAGCTTCCAGCCTGCCAAAGAGGCTGACAGACGGGAAGCTTGCCACTACCCATTCTACCGAAGCACCGTTCGAGAATTAAGTGGCGTGAGCTTCCCGCTTGCGATCCCGCGATCGGCCGCAAGCTGGAAGCTTGCGCCACACAGAAATCGGACCGCTATTTCTCGAACGGTGCCAAGGCGCGAGGCGGATGCGACTGTTCCATGAAGCCCAGCACATCGCCAAAATACGTCAGCACGCCAGCCGCCCGCACTCGGTCCAGCACCGCTGATTCGATGGCCAGTTGGCCGTCGTTTTCGGAGTCGTTTTCGACACGGATGAACAGGGCGTAGCTGTCGCGGCGGCTCACGGGAAGATCATTCCGGCGTGGGGGCGTCGCGGACGCCGCTGAACGCCGGGCCGCCTGCACCGACGTAACCGTAGCTGGCGCCGTTCTCATCCGGCGTAACCCAGAAGGCATACAGCGAGCCCTGGGCGACATGGAAGCGGAACTTCACGGGCTTGCCTGCGAGATCCGCTAGGCCCGGCACCTCGACGCGCTGCTTCGTCTGGTCGCCGGAGACGGCTTCCGCGGCGGCGAGAAGCTTCCCGTCCTTGTCGAGCAGTTCCACGCGCAGAGAGCCGTTGAGATTCACGAAGAGATGCCTCCCTTTGAACTTCACCGGCCGCGTCGTCAGTTCGCCGGGGCCGTCCATGCTTGCGAAGCCGTCTCTGCGCAGCGTCGCCAGACCGATGGCAGCGCCGGTATACATGCCGCGTCTGCCGCTCGGCGCGAGGCCGCTGGTGCCGGTGTAGGGGAACACGAGTTGGTCATCGAGCACGGCGAAGACACCCGCCGTGCTATGCACATAGGCGCGGTCCCAAGCGCCTTCGGTGCGCGAGCTGGTGATGAAGCCGCTCCGATCCGGTCGGTGCCAGTGGAAACCGTCGCGGCTGAAACCGAGTTCGAGGTCGATCAGCTTCGGAAAAACGCCTTTGCCGCAGATTTCGTTTCTCGGTCCGCGATGGATGTAATGCACCCCGACCATGAGGCTTTCGTAGGCGACGGCGTTGAGGCTGTAGAGTTGCGGCGCATCGCCCGCGCCGGGATAGCGGCCGGCCGGCTCCGGCGCGTCGAGCCGGTCGGCGTTGGTCCAATACACGGCCTTCGACCACGCGGCGCCTTTCAGGAACTCGTCGCTCTCGGCGTAGTAACGGCAACGGCCGCGGCGTTCGGTTTTCTTGATGCTGAAGCACCATTTCTGCCGGAACGGATTGAAGAAGAACGAGCAGTAATCATCCGCCGCGATGTCGGTCGGCACGGCGTCGCTCCACGCGCGGCCGTCGCTGAAGTGCAGGGAGTGGTTGAAGCCGGGCGGACGCTGCTCCCTGGGCACGTGCATCCAGCAGGTGAGGAACTTGATGCGCTCGGCGGGATTTTTCGCGTTGAGGTCGAACCAGACGCAGTTGTCAGAGCCACCCGTGACCAGCATCGGCCCGGTCCAACGCAGGCCTTCGCCGAGCAACGGGCCATGACGTTTCCAGGTTTTCAAGTCGGTGCTCGTGGCGAGCGAGAGCGGCCCGCGCCAGCCGGCGACGTAGAACAGCTTGAAGTGTTTCTCCGACGGATCCCAGAACACGCCGCCCTGGCCGGTGTAGACCGTCGCTTCCTCGCCGCGCTCGCCTTCCTGCGACGAGGCGAGTTCGCGTGGCGTTTCGGCCTTGAAAACCGGATTGCCCTCGAACTTCTTGGCCTTGTGAAACGTGCGTTTCAAGGTCGTGCTCTCGATGAGGAAATCATCCACGAAAAGCTGACGGCCGATGTCGATGGGAAGGACCGTCGGCGGATGGGCGAGGTAGGGCACGGGCATAGGCTCAACGGAATCCGGATCGCGGAAACGAGGCGGCCACACGTCGGGCAATTGGATGCCGTTGTAGAGCGTCTCGGGCTTCGGGCCGGTGGCCTTGTTCGCGAGCAGGAGCAGCTTCGCGTCCTTCGACACGATCTTGCCCGCAAGCACATCCTCCTCGCGGAACTTCGCCAGCAGGATCTCCGCGTCGGTGTGGCGGTTCCAGTCGTAGAGAATGTGAATGAGGCCGTCGGGCGCCTCGAAGCCGTCGGGATACGACACCGCGCTGCGTTCGTCGAGCAGCAACCCGCCTTTCCACGTCCGGCCTTCGTCGTCGGAGAGCCACGCACTCATGTGCGAGCGTCTCGACAAACGCTCGGCGGGCGAACCATTCTTCACCAGCAGAATGCGGCCGGATCTCAAGCGGCGCAGGAAGAACCGCGCGTTGATGTTCTGCACCGTCGCGGCCTGCTTTGGCGTGCTCCAGGTCTTGCCGCCATCCGTGGAGAAACTCTCGTGCGGCTGGCCCTTCGTGCGGGCCAGCATCCAGAGGCGGCCGTCCTTCAGCTCGACCATCATGTGCTCGTCAAACTCCCAATCCGGGAACTGCAAGCTGCCGCGTTCCTTCCACGACGCGCCTTCGTCCGTCGATGCAAACACGCGCGCCGTCTGCTTGTGCCAATCCGATACGGGCAACAGCCAGTCGCCGCTTGGGAGCACCGTCGGCTTGTTCAGCGTGCAGCCTTCCGCAAACATCACCGGTTCGCTCCACGCAGGCTCCGCCGCATCGGGATCATCGCAGCGGATAAACCAGTTCGTGATGCGTTTCTGTGGATCGCCGAGCTGCTGATCAAAGAACAGCCACAAGCGGCCCTTCGGATCGGTCCAAAGATTCCCCACCAGCGCGCCGCTGATCTTCTGCGCCGCCTCGGTGCGCGCGCCGACGGCCAGCCGCGGCTTCGACCACGTCGCGCCATCGTCATCGCTCGTCGCCAGCAGGAAATAACCGTCCGCCTTGTCCCCCGTGCCCGTCCAGCAGCCCCAGATGCGCCCCTTCGCCGTGCGGTCCATGCCGATGATCATCGCGCCGGGCCGGGCCTCGTCCTGAAACGCCGCGCCCGGATTGACAAGCACCGTCGGCAGTTCGGGGTTCCTGGAATGAACGTCCGGCGGCGCGGCGCCGGCGGCACACAGCGCGGGAAGCAGGGCGGCAAGAAGTGTGACGATGAAGTCGAGGACGGATTTCATGGTTCAGGGCCTCCTGTCAAGGGATGCGATCACCGTGTTTCTCGTGCCCGAAGTCTAACCGCCACGGTCCCAGAGCAAAAGCGGAGCCAAGCCGACAAGGCCGTCTTTGCGTCGCCGGGCCTCGGCGGCCACCGCATCGGCGCTGGAACAGAGCAACGGGGCGGCGCGCTCCAGGGGAACCTGCTTCACGTGCCTCACGTGCTCTACTCGGCCATTCGCAACTCGATCTCCCCGACCCCCATGCGGTCGTTGTAGGCGGAGCGGGTGATTTCCAGCCGCACGGCATCCGCGACGACCGGACCGATGGCGTGGACGACCCAGCCGGCATCTTGGTTGTCCTTGACGGCGACGACCGGCTTCCACGCGCCGTCCGCGCGGACACAGACCGTGTAGTCCAGAGTGCGGTAGTGGCCGGGGTTGAGCTGGTGGAAGAGGACCACGCGGCCGAGCTTGGCCGGTTCGGCCAAGGTCAGCTCGAGCCACGCTTGCTTGGGGGCGTTTCTCTGGGTGAGCCAGTAGCCCTGCGGCTCTTGGGCGTTGCCGTCAATGGCGTTGGCGGCCGGCCAGCCGCGGCTGGGGTCTTCGTCGCTGGCCGTGACTTTGTCAATTTCGATCTTCCGGCCGCGGCGGGCCTCCGACTCGCGGCGGCGGAGTTCTTCCTGTTTCAGCCGCTCGGCCTGCTCGTGGCGGTCGAGATAGGCGATCATCCGGTCCCAACGCAGGTGACCGTCGGGCGCAGAGGCTTGCCGGGCGGATTCCGCAAGCCGGCGAGCCTGGACGATGTTCTCCACGTTCTCGCGCTCCTTGGCGGTGCGGACCAGCGGGAGGATCTCCAGCAGTTTGCGAGCCGGCCCGCCGCCGCCGTACAGCCGGGTCAGCCGCTGGTCGACGAATTCGTCGATCGTCATCTCCGGATTCCAGAGGAACGCTTCCCAAGCCAGATAGAACAGTTCCGCGTTGGGCCGCTCGGCGGACAGTTCCCCGTAGGTGTCGAGACCCTCGAAACCGGCCGCGGCGGCGTCGCGGCAGATGTCCCGGACCGTTTCCAGATAGAAATCGTCTTGCGTGTGGGTCGAGCTGTTGCACCAGTGCAGATAGCCGATGTTGTGCCGGGCCAGCGGGCGGACGTCGGCCGGCCAGCGTCGCGCCATGCCTGTGAGCGTCCACTGGCAGAGGGTGTCCTCCGGGATCAGAGACAGGAACTTGGGCGGAGCGGTCATCATCTCGGCCGTGTAGCCGGTGTACGTGGCGTAGCTCAGCCAGGCGTCGGGGGCCAGGCCGCGCATTGTCTTGAGCGTGACCATGTGCGAGATGGCCATGTCTTTGTAGTAGTCGGGTTCGTCGGACTGGATCGCCGCGCGGGCCTTCTGGCAGTCGTCACAGTAGCAGACGAAGAAGTCGCCCATCTCCAGGTTGACGCCGCCAATCTGGAACGTCTGGAAGAGCCACTGGGCGCCTTCGTCGAGCCAGTCCTGGTTGGCTTTCTTGGAAGGGCAAGGGGCATTGTGCGGCTTCCCGTTTCTGGTCACTGCCCGCAGTTCCGGGTGCGCGGCAACCCAGGCATCGGCGTTGTAGGCGTGATCGCCCTCGAAATAGTAGCCCGCGTAGCCGCTGGTGCCCACGCCCGGCAGGATCCGCACGCCGCGATGTTCCGCATAGCGGCACAACTCCTGCGACGCCTCGACGCCTCCGTGCGTATCGCGCAGAAAGCCCCACACGATCAGGCCGTTGAACTTGTGGTCGGCCATGTAGTCGATGCAGTTCTTGAAGTCGATGAGGAACGCTTCCGGTTGCTTGCTGTACTTGCCGCCGCCGCCCATCACGTTGCCGACGCGGCCGGGCCCGCCCCACTCCATGCGATGGTCCCAGTTCCAGAACCAGCGGTACGGGTAGCGCGGGATCTGCCGCGTGTCGAGCGCCGGCACGGAAACGCGGTCGCTCTGGCGCTGGAGGCGCCAGTTGATCAGGTCGGCCACGGCATGGATCGCCCCGTCGCGGCCACCGCCGGCCAGGACCAGCCAGTCGCGGCCGTCGTGGTGCAGCGTCCTGGCGACGTATCCCTGAGCGGTCAGGCGGCCCGGGTCGATATCGAGCTGGGCAGCGGCGGCGACCTGACGCAAAACCGGGTTCGATTCGGAACTGCCGACGAGGATCACCACGCCCCGATCCGGCACGGGTTGCTTCGCGGCAGCGGTTACAGCGACCTGCGCGCGTCCTTCCTCGGCGAACCACCGTGCCAGCCGCTCCGCCGCGAAATCATCGGTTTCGCCGCGGACGATCGTACAGGCCGGCTGGCCGTCGCGGATCAAGACCAGCGGGGCCTGGGCAAAAGAGAACCCGGCACCGGTTAGGATCGTCACCAGACACGTCAGCAGAACTCGTGATCTCAGCATTGGCGTGCTCCTCATGTCGAGAGTCCGAAGCCTCCCGGCGGCCCCGAAGGGCCGTCGCGGGTGAAAAAGTAGGCCGGAACAAGTCCGCGCAGTTCCGGCACATGTGTTCCGGCAGCTCTCCGGCGGCTGGCTGTGCCGGAACTGCGCGGACTTGTTCCGGCCTATGTGTTGCCCTCCCAGATCGCGGAAGTCACGAACCGGAACCAGCACCAGCACCGGCACCAGCCTCTCTCACCTGCGGCGTGGCGGACACCGTGAATCCCAACTCAGCGATCATGGCGTAGTCGGCGGGCGGCGCTTGGCCCTTCGTCGTCAGGTAGTCGCCCACGAAGATCGAGTTGGCCGCGTACAGGCCCAGCGCCTGCAGGCTCCCCAGGTGCAGCTCGCGTCCCCCGGCGATGCGGATCTCGCGGTCGGGGTTGGCGAAGCGGAACAGGCACAAGACCTTGAGGCAGTAGCGCGGGTTCAGGTGATCAACGCCTTCCAGCGGCGTGCCCTCGACGGCGTGGAAGAAGTTGACGGGGATCGAGTCCGCTTCGACGTCGCGCAATTCCAGCGCCATGCGGACCACGTCCGTGTCCGCTTCGCCCATCCCGATGATGCCGCCGGAACAGATCTCCAAGCCAGCCCGGCGCACGGTCCGCAGGGTGGCAAGCCGGTCCTGGTAGGTGTGCGTCGAGCAGATTTGGCCGTAGTACTCGGGGCTGGTGTTCAGGTTGTGATTGATGCGGTCCACGCCGCAGGCTTTCAGCCGCTGGGCTTGCTCCGGCGTCAGCAGTCCCAGGGAGGCGCAGACCTTCAAGTCGTACTGCCGCTTGATTTCCGGCACCAGTTCCTCGACCGCCTGCATCTCGTGGTCGCTGGGCCCGCGGGCGGAGATCACGATGCAGTAGGTTTTGGCCTTCCGCTCGTGGGCGATGCGGGCGCCGTCCAGCAGGCGTTCACGGTCCAGGATGCTGTATTTCGGGATGGCCGCCTTCGAGACCCGCGACTGTGAACAGTAGTGGCAGTCCTCCGGGCACAGCCCGCTCTTGGCGTTGATCAGGAAGTACAGCTGCACGGTCTTGCCAAAGTACCGGCGGCGAATCCGGAAGGCGGCGGACAGCAGGTCGAGCAACTCGTCGTCGGGGCAGCGGAGGATTGCGAGGCCCTCCTCGGCGGTGAGCGGATCGCCCCCCAACACGCGCTCTGCGAGTTCCTGCCAATCGGTCACGCTGGACGGTCGAGGGGCCGTGTCTTCCGGCAATCGCTGGATCATCGTCGCTCCGTCTGATGTGCGGTTCCAAGGCCCCGCTTTTTCGAAAACGCCGGGCATCCCGGTCACGTCTTGGCTCGCCGCGCGTCGCCGCCTCACGGCACGACGACGCCTTTCTTCAGGATCAGGTTCGCGTACAGGGCCGTCTCGCTGGTCGCCACGACCGCGTAGGCTCGTCTCGCCTGTTCGTAGAATGCGAACCGCTCGACGAGTTCCAGTTGGACGCTTCTTCCTTCGCTGGCGTCGAGCAGTTGCTTGAACTTCTTCCAGATGGGCGGCTTGGGCGGATCGCCCGGCACCGGCTGCATGACAAACGCCGCGGCGTCGACGTAGGCGTCCAGGGGGAAAAACTGCAGGATCGCTTCCAGCACCTCGGGGACGCTCAGCCCGTCGGCCCGCACGATCCGACGGGCGATGGAGTCCGCCGGGAAATTGCCGTCGGCCAAGACCAACTCGTCTCCATGTCCCATCTTCATCAGCGTGTACATCAACTCCGGAGAAATCCGGGCGGGGATGCCCTTCAACATGACGCGATACCTCCTGAAGGAATTACACAGACGTTGTGCTACTGTCGCCCCATTCCTTGCGTTCTGCGACGACTGCACTACACGGATAACGTGGGGAAAGTCTCGTTGCGGCTAAACCGTTTGCCTGGGCCCCCATCGTACCATGTTGCGTATCGCCGGTGAACGGCCCAACTGTCCAAACCCGAATCCCGAATCTCGAAACTCGAAACCCGTAACAAATCCGCATCACCAATCACGGGCTCGCCAGTTCCCGCCAGAACTCGAAGGCCGTCGCGGGCCGGGTGTGGACGTGGCGGCGCAGGGCGCGGCCGATCGCCCGGCCGAACGGGGACGGCAATTGCTCGGCCGTCTGCCGCGGAACCCCACGGACGATCTCTTCGGCGGTGAAGGTCGGTTCGATGCCCATGGCGATCGCTAGCAGAACCAGTCCCGCGTGATAGATGTCCGTCGGCTTGCCGACTTGACCAAACTCGTTCGGATCCAGGACTTCGGGGGCCACCATCCAGGGCACGGTGGGATTCTCGCCCTGCTCCTCGTGTTCGAACCGGCTGACGCCCAAATCGCCGATCTTGAAGGTCACCGACTGGCTGGGGCTGGTCATCAACTCGTCCCGGACGTAGGCCCAAAACACGTTTCGCAGATGGATGTCTTTGTGGACGTAGCCGTGTTCGTGCATAAAGGCGACGGCCTGCAACATGCAGCGGGCGATGGGCGGAATCCAAGCATAGCCGTCGTAATCGGCAATGGAAAACAGCGTCGAGATGCTGCCGCCGCAGCGTTCCACCACGATATGGAACGTCTTGTCGCGCTCGAACGCGTCGTAGACGTAGGTGATGTTCGGGTGCCGCAGGGTGAACAGCGAGGCGATCTCACGCTGCCAATTGACCCGCACCTGCTCGTACGTCTGCCGATGGGGCACCAGCACTTTGACCACCAGGCTGTTGTTCCACTGGTCGGTACAGGCGAACGTCGCCCCGTAGGTCCCCCGTCCCAGGGCCTCGCCGACCGCATACGCATTCTTGCCGTGCGTGATGATCTCGCCGGGAACCGGCCAACGAATCGACGGCGGCGGTAGCGACGGCGAAGGCGCGTTCATGATCTCGTGCGTATTCCAAGGTGCTAGCCCGGCGGACAACGTACCGGTCACGGCGGATGATTATACCGCGGGCTGGTGAGGATGGCACCACGTCAGTTCGCATCCGTGCCCCGGCTTTGCCATCCGTGCTAATCAAAGCCTCTGGTAGCACGGATGGCAAAGCCGGGGCACGGATGACACGAAGACGCACAGAGAGTGAGTTGGGTATGTCTCGTTGCGATTCCGAACGCCGTTCGTGGGGCCCGGAATCCTCGAAACCGGTGCATGGAACGCGGAAAAACGCAGGTGGGATGCGGTGGGTCGGTTGCAAGCTGGAACCGTTCTCGGCATACTTCAGCGGCATTGGCACCAGATTCGATGCGGAGAACGGGGAGAACGGAAAGCCGAGACCAGGACGATGAACGACATTTTCGCTGATTTGGCGTGGCGGGGCCTGATTCAACAGACGACCGACGATCAACACTTGCCGCAGTGGCTGAACTCCGGCTCGCGGACCCTGTACATCGGCTTCGATCCGACCGCACCCAGTTTGCACGTGGGCAGCCTGCTGCCGCTGCTGACCCTCCGCCGGTTCCAGCGGGCCGGCCATCGCCCGATCCCCTTGGTGGGCGGAGCTACGGGCATGATCGGCGACCCCAGCGGCAAGAGCGAAGAGCGGAACCTGATGTCGGTCGAGACGTTGCAGGCGAATGTCGAAGGTCTGCAACAGCAGATGCGGCAGTTCCTGGATTTCGATTGCGGCCAGCGGTCGGCCCTGCTGGTGAACAACTTCGATTGGATGCGCAACTTCAGCTTCCTGGACTTCTTGCGCGACGTCGGCAAGAACTTTCCCGTGAACGTCATGCTGACCAAGGACTCGGTCAAGAGCCGCCTGGACCGGTCGGACGGCGGACTGAGCTACACCGAGTTCAGTTACATGCTGCTGCAAGCCTACGATTTCGTCCACCTGTACGACCAATACGGCTGCCAGCTGCAGGCCGGCGGCAGCGACCAGTGGGGGAACATCACGGCGGGAATCGACTTGGCGCGGCGGATGCGAGGAGTCCAGCTGTACGGTCTGACCTGCCCGCTGCTGACCAAGTCGGACGGCACGAAGATGGGCAAGACGGAGAAAGGCACCATCTGGCTGACGGCCGACCGCACCAGCCCTTACGCGTTTTACCAGTACTGGATCAACGTCGCCGACGCGGACGCCGGAAAGTGCCTGCGGATGCTCACGGAACTGAGCCGCGAGGAAATCGAATCGCTGGATCGCTCCCGCGAAACCGAGCCGCATCTGCGGCAAAGCCAGAAGCGACTGGCCGAGGAGCTGACAGGGCTGGTTCACGGCGATGCGGGATTGGCGACCGCGCGCCGAGCGACGGACGTGTTCTTCGGCGCGGAAATCGCCGACTTGAACGACGCCCAACTGGTCGAAATCTTTGCCGACGTGCCCAGCAAGCAGCTGCCCAAAGACCGCCTGTCCGGCGACGGCCTGCCGCTGATCGACGCCTTGGCCGAAGCCGGACTGGCCAAGAGCAAAGGCGAAGCCCGCCGCACGATCCAGCAAGGCGGAGCCTACGTCAACAACCGCCGCATCACGGAGTTGGACACGCGTCTGACCGGGAGCCATTTGGCCAGCGAGACCGTGATGGTGCTCCGCAGCGGCAAGAAGAACTACGCCCTGCTGCGGTTTGCAGATTGAGTGGCGACGCGAAAGATTGCCAACAACGCGTCAGGGGGCGATGCGCAGCAATCGTCCGCCGCCGGGCGGGAGTTTCAATGCCGCCTGCGCGCCGCTGGCGGGCTGCCAGGCGGGACTCGTCGCGTCGAACAGCTCCAGCCGGCCGGGGCCGACGACCGTGGTCGTGGCCTCGGCCTTGTAGTCCAGGTTGACGACCAACACGTGGCTCGGTTCGTTCGCCTGGCCGAAGTAGCCCAGCACGAATCCGCGGACGCGTTCGGGCACCCGGTATTCCATGTCCGGCACGGCAGGCTCCAGGCGAAATGGTGCGTCCGGCGGCAGCGGCACCGTCGCCTCCGGCTTCATGCCCAGATGGTAGACCGCCAGCGATCGCAAAGGCTGCAATTGGCCGGCGATGGCCGTGAATTCGCGGTTGAGGGATTTCAAGGCGTGGTAGATCGGCGTCGGCGTGCCGTCGGGCAGCGCGATGGCGCCCGTGTGGCCGGGATGACAGTAGACATAGTAGGAAATCCCCTGGGCTCCGTACGCTAGCGTGGTGTAGACAAGGTACGTCATTTCGTCGCCTGTGGGCACGCGCATCGACGGCGTCCACGTGCAGGCTTGGACGATGTTCAGGAACGGCAGACCCGCGTCCAGCGACGCCTGTCGAATCATCGCCAGATTCAGGAAGTACTGTCCGTTGTCACCGTTCTTGGCAAACTGGTAGTGGTCGTAGCTGATCAGCGCCGGGCGGACGATGTCCACGTACTGCCGCAGGTGCTCGCGATACGCCGTGACCGTGTCGCCCGAAGTGCCCAGTTGTCGGTTATTGGCATAGGTGGGAAACAGGTTGATGTACGCCATGTGTGCCGGGTCGCGCTCGCGAAGGTAGGCGACCAGCTTGCCCAAGGCTGGAAACGCTCCCGCGCTGGGCTCGTCGGTGATGAAGTAGCAGTACATGGCGGGATGATTGCGGACGCGGGCGATCAAGGCATCGAGTTTCTCGCGGGCGGTTGGGTCGTCCAGCGTCGCCGGTCTCAAAAGCCCGTCGCTCAACTGGGCTCGCAGAGAGTGCCGCTGAGCCGTGTCGAGTTGCTGTTCCGAACACCACACGACATTAAAGCCGCCCTCGGCCATCTGCTGGGCGACCGCATCCGTCAGCGGCGGCCCGGCCCAATAGGTGACCATCGGCGTGCCGACGCGCCAGGCTTCGACGCCACTGGGAGCCGGATCAGCGCCCCACGCCGACTGGACGGTGGCCTGGATAACGATCAACAACGAAAGAAGGGATACGGTTTTCATGGTTTCTCCTCAAACGGTTTCGGCTATTTCCAACACCAAACGCTCGGTGCTGGCCCAATCGATGCAGGCGTCGGTAATCGACTGGCCGTAGACCAGCGAATCCAGCGTCCGCGGAAACGGCTGGCTGCCGGCCAGCAGGTTGCTTTCCAGCATGGCCCCGAAGACCGACGTAACGCCCTGCGCCCGCAGACCGGCGACGTACCGCAGGACTTCGGCCTGCCGGCTGGGATCCTTGCCGCTGTTGCCGTGGCTGCAGTCGATCAGCACCGCTTTCTCCAAGCCGGCCTGCTCCAACTGCCGCTCGGCGTCCGCGACGTGCTGTGCCGAGTAATTCGGTCCGCTGTCGCCGCCGCGGAGGACGATGTGGCAGTTGGGATTGCCGGTGGTCGAGACGGCCGAGGCCACGCCGTCGCCGCTGATGCCCAGGAACGTCTGCGGCTCGCGTGCGGCTTTGATGGCATTGACGGCGGGTCCGATCGTGCCGGGGGTGGGATTCTTGAAGCCCAGCGGCATGGACAGGCCGGACGCCAACTGCCGGTGCGTCTGCGATTCGGTCGTGCGTGCCCCGATGGCCGACCAGCAGATCAGATCGGCGATGTACTGCGGAGTCATGGGGTCGAGCAGTTCGGTGGCCGTGGGCACGCCCAGATCGATCACGTCCCGCAGGAACCGCCGCGCCATCCGCAGGCCGTTGGGAATATCGTCCGAGCCGTCCAGGTGCGGGTCCATGATCAGCCCCTTCCAGCCGACCGCGGTACGCGGTTTCTCGAAATAGCAGCGCATCACCAGAAACACCTTCGCCTGGACCCGCTCGCTCAATCCGCGCAGCCGGCCTGCATAATCCCGGCCCGCTTGCGTGTCGTGAATCGAACAGGGCCCGACAATCAGCAGAAACCGCGGGTCCTGCCGATGAATGATGTTGCGGATCGTCTGCCGGGCGTCGGCCACGAACTCCTCCTGGGCCTCCGAGCGCGGAATCTCGTGCAGCATCAGCGCCGGCGCGGGCAGCGGGATATTGGAGGCGATATTCAGATCGGAGACTTTTCGCATGGCAGGCTTTCCAAGTCGCGTGCCGCCGGGCACGGGGTAGTTACTTGAGCAAATTGTCCGCGACGGCTGGGCGATCTGCAAGACCACGGCAGGCAGACCATTTTGGACTGCGGCACCTCGTCGCCGCTTTGCACGGCGGCGGGTAGTCGATTTTGGACTGCGGCGCCTTGTCGCCGCTTTGCACGGTGGCGGGTAGTGCCACGGATATTGGGGTTCTCGTGACGCGGCAAGGCAGCGGAACCCAGCGTCGTGGTGGTCGTCTGCCACGGCACCCATTTGACGAGCGACGAAATGCCGCTGGCAGCTTTCTCATTCTGGAGGTCAAACTCGTTCTGACGGCCGATTTCCAGGGCGTCGATATTGTCAAAAACAGCCCGTACGTCTACACTTCCGCCCCCGGCAGCCGGGAACTGGACTTCACGTGGACCGATTCGGGATTTCGAGCCCGGCGTGTCGGATCACGACGTCCGCGGCCAACACGACGACGGCGGAATCGTGTGGGGTTCGCCGTTGTCGATCGAGCGTCCACGCGGCGCGGGCAGACGGAGGTTTGCGTCCCGTGTCGAACGTGGCGGTTTCAACGCGATTGCGGCTGAGCCGGAGCCCGACTTCCGCTTCTCGGCTCGCCGCCGGAGACATCGCTTGAAGACGCGGCAGCGCCGCGGTCGATAACCGTTGGGGGCGGAATTCGCTGCTGTCGGTGCTTCGCTTCGCAGCGATTCTGGGTGAATGCAGGGAATGGCGGGTTGCGGCCACAGCCGGGCCGCGGTTGAGGGCGCCCAGCGAAGGCGCCACGGCCCGCCAGCGGCCAAGGGATGCGTAGACGAGGGGCGGACGATGAAGGGAATCTCCCGAAGGCTCTACCTGTGTGGTGGTCTGCAGGGGAGCGGTTCGACGCTGGTTTCGTGGTGCTTTCTGCAGCGCTCGGACATGGATGGCGTGCTGGACGCCGATAACGACTTGCTGCCCTTTCTCGATCCCCGGCTCGGCAACCCCTACGCCTGGTACAAAACGAACGTCGGCAGCTTTCGCCTGAGCGAACTGGTGCGACACTACGGCGACCTGGGTTGGGACGTGTATCCGCTGTTGGTGGTCCGCGATCTCCGCGATCTGTGGGCCAGCCTGGTCGGCGAATCCCATGCGGCCAACGGCATTACGGCCGAGGACCCGCCGCTGCGGCTCCGGCTGCGGCGTTTTGCCGAGGATTGCAGCTTCTTTGCCAGGGCGGGGTGGACCATCATCAAGTACGAATCGCTGATCGCTGGCCCCGAGACCACGTTACGGAACGCGTGCCGCCAGCTGGATTTGCTCTGGGACAGAGCCATGCTCCGCTGGCCGAAGATGCCAGCACAGATAGCAGACTGCGGGCGCGGGAGCGAGTCCTTTTGGAATGTCCGCCACGACAGCCTCATCTCGACCGTGGGGGACTACCAACAACGGAACCGGTCCAAGCCGATTCCGGCCGTCGACCTCGAATGGCTGGAACGCGAATTCCGCGAATTCAACGAGTTGAACGGCTACCCCGTCCAACGATCGAACGCGGACACCGGCGAATTCCGGGACAAACGCTTGGCGCCCAGCTTCGAAGTCACCCGCCGGTATCGCTGGGAAGTCCGCCAAAAACCGCTCCGCTGGCTGCTGGCCACGCTGGGCTTCGGCCAGCGCTGCTGCGTCAAGCGGCGGGCCGAGAAGTCGGCCGCGTGACAAAGTGCCACCGGCTGCCAGACGGGGGGCCACACGCATTGAGCGGCCCGCCCTGAAGCCGTCTGCCTGAGACCCGACCGTCCCCTGCGACGTTTCCCCATCACGTTCCCCGTCTCGTCGCCGCTTTCCCTTTCTTCCCGTCCCCGACAAACCTCCCATACCGTATAATCCGGGCTGGGACCGGTTCATTCCTTGAGGCAAGGTTTCACAAGGGGAGCATTCGATGAAACGTCTCACCGTTGCGGCTGGTGCCGCCTGGTGCCTGTGTTGTTGTCTCGCCGCCTGCCGGGCCGCCGACGCGCCCGCCTATCCGGTGGCCTGGGAAGTGACTTCCGGCGTGCAGAGTCCGGAGAGTGCCTACTTCGATGCCGCCTCGGGCTTCGTGTTCGTCTCCAACATCGGCGGCGGCGGACCGACGGGCAAGGACGGGGACGGGTACTTGTCCCAGTTGACGCTCGACGGCAAAGTGGCTGAGGCCAAGTGGATTACCGGCCTGAACGCCCCCAAAGGCATCCGCTGTTTCGGCGGCCGCTTGTGGGTCAGCGACATCGACCAGCTTGTCGGCGTCGACATCCAGCAGGGCAAGATCGTCGAGCGCGTCGCCGTACCCGGGGCGGAGTTCCTGAACGACGTGGCTTGCGACGCGCAGGGCGCGGTGTACGTCTCGGACATGACCAAGAACCGAATCCACCGCTACCACGAAGGCAAGCTGTCGGTGTTCGCAGAAGGTGAGCAACTGGAGAATCCCAACGGTCTCCTGGTGGTCGGCAATCAGTTGATCGTCGGCGGCTGGGGATCGGGCAGCGGCGCCAAAAAGGTGCTCGGCCATCTGTACTCGCTCGACCTGCAGACTGGCAAGAAGACGCCCATCACGCCGGAACCCGTCGGCAACCTGGACGGCGTGGAAGCCGTAGCGCGAGGCAGCTACCTGGTGAGCGATTGGTCCGCCGGCAAGATCTTCTATGTCCGTCAAGAAGGCACGGTGAGACTGCTGATGCAATTGCCCCAAGGGTCCGCCGACATCGGTTATGTAGCGGACAAGCTGCTGCTGATCGTGCCGCAGATGCTGGAGAACAAGGTCACCGTCTACCAGCTGCGGCGGCCGGATAGCACCAAGAAAACCGGACCGTAGGACGCTGCCGGGACGGGTCTGGAGACCCGTATCACCAGTGTCCGATTTCTTGCTTTCTTGCGCGCAAAGAACCAAGAGCACCACGGATCACACGGATTTCACGGAAGTCACTCATTCCTGTCATTCGTGTCATCCATGGTTAAGTGATTTGGGTTGCGGGCAGCGTCCGCGCTGGTCTACGGGAGGAACTCATCGGCCGGGGCGATGCCAAGTCTCGTGATGCACCGCGTCCTCGCGGTAGCGCGTCCGCAGCGGCGGCGACTCGGCCGGCCAGCCGATCGCAATCGTGGCGATGGGGATCACCGGATCGGGAATGTTCAGCAACCCGCGGATGTGCTTCACTCGGTCCTCGCGCGGGTGGACGCCCAGCCAGCACGCGCCCAGGCCCAACGCGCTGGCTGCCAAGAGCAGGTTCTCGATCGCGGCGGAACAATCCTGCAGCAGATACGACAACTGCCGGTCGTGGGCCCGCTGCAAGTCGCCACAGACGACGATTCCCACCGCGGCGTCGGGGAGCATTTTCCCGTTCGGCAGACCCGCGGCGATTTTCGCCAGCATCTCGCGGCTGCGCACCACGACGAAGGACCACGGGTCCTTGGCCACCGCCGACGGCGCGGCCATCGCCGCTTCGAGAACATCGCGCACCAAGTCGTCTCCCACTTCCTGCTGCCGATACACGCGAACGCTACGGCGGGCGAACAAGTCGTTCAGTCTCGAATTCATCACGGTCCTCCCTGGGGTCGTAACGGCGCGCAACTCCCAACAGTTGATGGATTTCCGGCACGCCGTTCTGGAGTTCTGAGGCGAATTCAAACCTACGCCGGCAGCCGCCGGAGGTCAAGCGGCCCGGCTGACCAAAAGGTCGGAAGACGACGCGAAGTGCGACTCAGACCACGCCGGCGCCTGTCTTCCGGGCATGATCGCCACTCGGTGACCGCCCATGTCTCTTGGAGCGGGGCCGTGCGGCAACAAGGCGTTGGCTGGCACCCCACTGCCGCTTGGCGTTCAGGAAGTCGTTGACCAGTCCGCACCAGGGTGATACCGCCAATTGCGTGAACGAGAACGTCTGCTAGACTTGGACATGTGAGCACCTCGCGGTAAAGCGTGTGGCTGTTCGCATGACACCCCCTCGCGTCAACGGGCGGGCGTCGTTTTCCGTGTCCTGGGAGACAGGAAAACGGGTGTAAGCGGGTGTCACAGGAGGTTACCCCACAAGTGGAAAACAACAAGACACGGTGAAACACAGTACGGAAGCGATTGGCGGGCTGGTGCCCCCCTCGGTCTTCAAAAGCAATCGCAAGACACCCCGAAAACGCAAGAAAACACGGTAAAATACCGTGCGAAACGCACTTTCGGCACTCTGCCGAAAACGGCCGAAACCGGCCCGCGAAAACCGATAAAGGGTGTAAATACACCCGGTTTTCCGCGTCGATAGCAACTCGCGAACAGCCTAAAAACATACCCCCCTTATGCCGATGACACCCACTCGGAACGTGAACGGCGGTACAGCCGCGGGCCTGCCGCCCGTGCCGATCGCCCGCAACAAGCACCCGGAAGCCCACGACGGGCCTTCGGGGATGCCCGCCGTGCGGATCGTCTGACTGGGGAATTTCCCCAGCCGATTCCTGTCGCCAGCGGTGCCGCTCGCCCGTGCCGGATTTCGTCCAGGGCCTGCCGGGCACTACCCGCGGGGGATTCGACGAAATTCGTCGATACCCCGAACGGCGACGAAATTCGTCGGGGTTTCCCCGGCGACGAAATTCGTCGCCGGGCTTTTGCCAGCACGGCCACGACGATCAGCAGGTCCTGCAACGCCGGATTCTTGGGCGACGAATTTCGTCGGCCAAGTCGCCGTGCCGCTCGCCCCTGCCTCTGGAGTACCGATTCCCGGCCCGCGGTGCCCCGCTGGCGCGTCGACGCACGGCGGGATGGCTTCCGGGTCGGCAGCCCGGCCCGTGCGTCTGGACGCAACCACGGAGAGGACTGCCGCTCGCCCGGCCGCTCGCCCGCTTCCCTGGCCTGCTGGACGAACGCGGTAATCTTCTCTGCGGGGATGTCCGCCAGCTTCTGGGCACGGTGGGCCTGCATTCTCTCTACGCCAATGTCAGCGAGCGTAAGCGTAACATCGTGTGACACTTTTTCTTGCTGTACTGGTTTAGATTTCGGCCGTCCCGTCTTTCGATCCGCCAGCAGCTTGGCTTCCTGTGCCGCCCGAATCAGTTCCCCAAGACGGCGGGAACTCCACGAGGACCACGAGGACCGAAGTCACCCCGGCCGCTCGCCCGGTGGCCACGCCACGCCACGCCGATGCTGCCGACGGGCGTGTCTGCGGAATGCCCGGTTCCCGCAACGAGGATGCGTCAGGATGCGTTCAACGCCCCTGGATGGCTTGCGGGCCTGTCCCGTTCATCGGCCAGAAGAGAAGCGTATCGACGTAGCATCCCGATGCTGGCCTGTAGCGTGCCGTAGCGTTTGATCGGTGCCGATTGAAGTTCGGCAGTCAGGAGAAGGATCCCCGTCGCGGTGGCCCGCTGCAATCGCTCTACGTCTCGCATCGGCCGCCCGGCCGCCCGGCCCCCGTCAACAAAACGGATTGACGATGATGCCCGGCCGCTGTCCGCCCGGCTGCGGACCTGGCTGTTGTCCGCCCGTGTCGCTGCCCTGCCGGCCCGTGATCGTCTGCAGATCCGGCGGCAGGGGACGTAGCGGAACAACTCGCCCAGGGCCAAGGGGCGTTGTCGCCGGAGCCGGCCCACGCTGCGGAACGGGCGCCTGCGTCGTCTCGCAGTCCGGATCGAGATCTTCCATCGTGTAGAACGATCTTCCGCAGTTCCGGCATTCGCGTCGTCTGCGGAGCTTGTGCCGCTTCCGGCCGCCTGCCCACGTAGGAACGCGATAGACGTTCGTTGTCGAATTGTGCTTGCAGCCGCACGACGGACAACCAATGGCGTTCTGCATGATGCCCCTCGCTGCGAAGTCGGAAGAGAAAAGCTCCCCGCCGCTGGTTTCGTCGGCGGGGAGCCGGAGCACCCGCGGGTGCGTTTGTGAGTAACCCGCGGTGCATGGGTTCGGAAAAGGGCCCCGCAGCTTCGACTCTGCGGAGCCCCGGCCGCCGCCGCTGGTTTCTTAATCGGCAAACGGCCTGAAACGCCGGCGGGGGAGGTCTCACGTTCCACGCCGACGGTTGTTCTGTCGAGGCTCCCCGCGGTCGAGAGTATTCCACGGGGAGCCAAGCCGGTGCTTGACCACAAGCCAAGCACTTGCGTTGCCGTTCGATTACTCGCCTTCTTCGGCCGCCCCAGTGCATTTCACGCCGGCTTTCGGATCGCCCAGCGCGGCACCGAAGTCATGGAAGATCCGCCACGAAACGCCCAGCGTGTTCACGTCGTGCGAGAGTCCAAAGAATTCGATGCTGGGTTGCTCGGTGCCGTCCAGGAAACTGACGATCAGCGGAGCGTCGCCCGGCCCGCAGAGTACAAACCAAGCGGTCGTGCTGTAGCCCGTGAACGTCGAATTGGAGAGCCGGCTTTCGACTTCCAGTGTCAAGGCGTTCCGATAAATGTTGCCGGTCGGACCAGTCGCGTCGCTGGCCAGTTGAACGTAGTCGGAGAGCAACAGCCCCTTGGCGGTTTCCTCCAACTCAGGGGGAACCAGCAGGATCTTGGGAACCAAGTCCAGCGGTGCCCCGTTCGAGTCCGTTTGCACCCGGACCATTTTCAACGCCGTGCCCAACGAGCCGGACGCCAGAGCGGAGCCGGCCTCGGCCAAGTTCCCGTTGCCGCTGGCGAAGTGCGAGCCCGCGTTGGCCAGCAACACGCGGTAAACCAGATCGTTCAGCGTGCGGCTTGCCGTCTTGGCGAACAACCGCGGGATGTCATCGAACGCGGACAGATCGTCGTTGATGATGTCCTTTCGCGTCAGCGAAAGGATCTTCCCGAAGGTCGAGACTTGGAACGGATACGCGGTTTCGAGCAACGAGCCGTGATGAAACTCGCCGGCCGCACCGATTTCGGCCATCGTGCCGCTGTCCGACAACCTCAAGCCGGTATGCTCGCGAAAGTCGGACGCCGACTTGATGGACGCGAAAGACCGCCACGTCTGCGGAGCCGCCTTGTAGGCTTCGAAGGCAACCTTCCCCAACGTGTCACCCAAGATCTCCGGAAGGGAAACGGTCGAGAAGGACGCCCGCAACAACTCGTTGTCGCCGCGGGGGGCCTCGCGGCCTTCCAACTCGCAAGCCGCCCGGCAGAAGTCCCGCAAGCACCGTAGCCCGGTGTCCCGGCCACGCTGCATGGCCGCCGCCCCTAGCAACTTCTCGCCCAGCGTCTCGCGTCCAAGGTGCTGAAAGAACGCCGCCTGCAACACGAGCCGCCCCTCGTCCTGGAAACCATCCGCCGTCCGCTCTCCGCGGACCGCCGAAAGGTGATCGTCGCGTGTGAAGTGCCGGCCCGGCAGATCGGGGGCCTGCGTCCGCCCGGCCCGCAGCGCCTTCAGCTTCTTGTGCTTCTCGACTTTCGCCACAAGATCGCGGATGGCAAGCTCGCCCGCGATGGCCTGCGCCCGCAACACGGCCACTTGTTCGGCCTGTTGGCCCGTCCAATCGCTGCCGCAGATCGCGTCGATGGCTGTCGCCATTTCGACCTGCGCGTCCAGCGTCGCCGTGCCGCTGCCGCCCGCTTCCAATTCCGTCTCGTCCATGTCTTTCGTCCCCTTCTGATTTCGTGCCCTGGCTGCCGCAATCGCCACGCGCGTTTTGCTGTCGGCCCCCAGGACGGTGATACTGATTTCCCGGACCAAGCACTTCCGGACCACGTTAAGCGGCCCGCTGTGCTGCCGTCCATTAACTGTACAAGTTTCCTTCTCGCGGACCCGTTGAAGCTCCTGAATGTCCGCCCCGACTGACGCCTGAAACGGGAATCCGTTTTTCGCGTCCGCCACGAGATCTGCAGCCGCTTGGGAGCCGGCCGAAATGACGCCCGACGCGATGATCGTCTTGTCGGTGATCTCTTGCGTTTCGGTGTGGCCCAGTCGCTGCCCGGTGTCGTGATCCAAAATCAGCGGGAGCCGTTCGGCTGCAAACTTCGCCCCTGTCAAGTCAATTACGATCGGATCGTAGAATCCGGCAACTCGCATCGGCCCGCCGCTGTAGGCGAACACGCGGACCCGCGGCAGCTTCTTGCCGTCGCCGCCAGCCGCCGCCTGGAGTTCAACCGTTCCCACCAGGGCAAGTGTCCTTGGTTCGCCCGTCGCCGTCGCCGTTGTCATCGCTCGTTCCCCTTCCGTGTTCGTTGTGCTTGTCAGGTGGCAACTACTGTCCGCTTGGCCAGTAGTGCAAAGATCGTCAGTTCTCGCCCACGTCCGCCGCGGGGGCCTCGGAGCCGTCGCCCTTGCAGTCGATGGCCCCGGTTCGAATCTGCAGGGCCATGACGATGGCCTCTCTGGTTTCCGGGTTGTCCGACTTCACGAGCGCCTCGGCCAACTCGCCCACCGTCCAGCCGCACAACTCGCGGAGCCGTGCAATTCGCTCTTGTGCTTTCTCCCTTGCGTCCGCCAGTTCGCGGGGGTTGTACTTGTGTACGTGTGCGGGGTGCATGGGAACCCATCGCCGGAGGCTTTCCAGGGCATCGGCAAGATTGATGCAGTCCTGTTCCGTCCACTCGAAATTGCCGCCCGACTTTTTGGGGAACGGAAGATACTGCCGCTTCAAGCAGTGAGAGAGACAGGGCCTGTCGGCAGAGTAGCCGATCAGTTTGAGCAACGAGAAGGCCGTCGGGGTGTCAACCGGCCAGCGTAGGCGAATGCCCGCGGCCCGCAGCCCCGCACGAATCAACTTCCGTGAAGTCTCGCCCCGAACGAACGGCAGTCCCGTCGGCAGGCTCGGCAACGGCCTCTCACTGACCACGGCCTTTGCGAATTGGGTAGCGGGCATAGCAGATTCCTTTCAGTCTCGAAACAGCCTACTGGAAAAAGCAACACGTGTAAATGCGCCGACTGGAAAAAGGTTCATTCTACATTAACGGATATCTGGGTTATTTTGATTAAATTTTCAGCCGGTTCCCCCCTGTTCCCTGATGCAGTTTCGGCCGTTGAAGGGCAGGGAGTACCTTTTGCGTCCGGAAGTAGATTGCCCCCGGCCCCCGGAACGGCCCCGCCGCAGATCGCTGCCGCCCGTTCGGCCGCCCGTTCCGCTTCCCGCCGTCGCCGCTCCAACTCCCACGCGGGGATAGCCCGGATGATCTCACGTCCAGGGACAACGACGTGGGCGGCAAAGCCCGGATCGCAACGCCTCAGCACGGTGATGAAGTAGCCCGTGCCATTGAAGGGCGAGTCATCGGAATGGCAGTGTGCCACTCGATGTTCCGCGTGCCGCCCGTCGTAGGCCGGGTTCCAGCCATGATGATGGAACTCGCGGCAGAAGGGACACCATACGGCAATCTGACAGTATCGCCGCTGGTAGCCCGGACAATCCGGATCGTCCTGCCACGCGAAAAGCTCCGTCAGCACGCCGCGCAGCAAGGGGTGGCAAGTTTTGTTTGCGGTGTACATCAATCAAGACTCCTGTAATTGCGGCCCGTAGATGCGAGTCTCACCGCACTTGCGGCACACAGATCGAACGCCCGCGGGTTCGAGCGGTGAATCATTCCAGACGTGTTCGTCGGGTTCGCAGGGTGACGATGGTGCCGATGGTGACGATGTTAGGCACTCCCCCCGGCCTTTTTCCTTTTCGCTCTCACGGTTTCTTGGGACACGTGTTTTCACTTTTTCCCGCTTGGGGTTAGAAGTATCGTCACCATCGGCACCATCGTCACCCGTCAAAAGGTATTCCACTTTCCAGCGTCTAGCCCGCGAATGCCCTTTGCGGTTCGTGATTCGCCGGCCCCCGCATACCCGGCCAACGTACTTTCGCAAGACGTAGCCGATTGATTGAGCGGTCGCCTTGTCGCCCTTCTCGCAAGACTCTGCCACGGCCGCACGCATGGCGGGATACGGATCTGCACCGTCTTGCCCGACGGGGTGGGATAGCATCCGCTGGATGTCCGCCGACAAAAGCCCGGCCCCGTCCAGGTCCATTTCCTCGATGCCGTCTAGGAACAACCGCAACAATTCGGCAGAGCGGTCTTTCTCACGGACGATCGCACGGGTAGAGCACGGGTCAGGGAGCCCGGCCCAAACGATCGCAGATCGGACTAGATCGCTCCAAGACTCGAATGAGCCCCACGGCACAAGCCGCTGATTCGGCCTGCCGGCCGCCACGTAACCGCGTAGCATCGTGATCGCTGCGGACGCAAGCCGATGCCGTTCCTGGCGTACCCACGCCAGTAAGTTTTCGTGCGTGAATCCCGTCCGATCTTCCGGATTCTCTACCATCGCTTCGATGCGAGCGTAAAGCACTCGCCTGGCCGTATCGGCCGCAAGAACCACGTTGTTCCCGGTGGCGAACCAAACAGTCGTTGCCGGCAGGTCGCCAGTCATCTCATTGGTTCCGAGACGGCGGTCATTCCAACTCATTCCCGTTACCACGGCGTCAAGACTGGGCGAGCCGAACGCATCGGCCACGTTGTCGAAATTGACGGCTGGAACGCCTTCGATCAGAACGGCGGTGATCGTCTTCCGCAGTTCGTTGTCGTCAGCGGTCCAAGTCTTCCGGGCGAGAACGCTGGAGAAGGCGATGGTGCTTGCAGCATCGACGGCAAGCGACTTCCCGCTGCCGGGCGAATTCGCATCGAAAACGAAAATCGGACAACAGCCGGGTATGGCCGAACGTGCCGCAATCGTCAGCACGCTGGCAAGCCAGACTGATCGGTGTTGCGGTCCTGCAAACGGCACATCGCAAACCACGTGCAGTAGTTCATCCGCGGCTTGCCTTGCCGATTCGCGGGAAGTGCGGTTTTCGATTCTCGGATACTGGCCGTCGGGGGTGTACAGTAAACCGGTTTCCTCATCGTACCCAGGGTCTTGCAAAACGGAGCCGTCCGGCCGCAACGTGGGCGAGCGAACAATCCCGCTCAGATTCCGAATTCCCGCGGGATACTGGCCGCGGTCAAGCACTACGTTGGCAAGCCAGTCGGGCGGCCTCTTCACTTCGGTTCCGTCCGGCCCCTCGACAACGAGAAGAACGGCCTGCCCGATTCGCTCACGAATGATTGAGCGGGGGAGGGGTCGGATTCGCAGCGTACCGTCGGGGAGCCGCACGCCGCAAACGTCCACCGCTGGCGAACGCATGACTTGGACAAGTCGGCCTTGCCGCTGGTAGATGCGGTTCGCCGGATCATGCCCCGGCTTCCAGCCAAGTTCCGCAAGCCCGTCTATGACTTCGTTTGCGATACGGAATTCATCCGTGCCCAGCATGACTTGCGGGCGGCCTTCGGATTCGTAGCCCGGAATGATTTCGCCCTTCGCCGGCGGCTTCCAGATCGGTGCCGCCTCGAACAAGGCGAGCAGATCCGCGTAGGTCCGCGGCTTCAACTTGACTTCCGTTCCGGGTGCCGATATGCTCATTTGCGATTCCGTTCTGTTGGTTCGCCCGTCGCGGTCCGTCAACCGCTTCGGGCTTTTTTTGTGCTTGCGGTGCCCCTGGCCGTTGGGGAGCGTCACCCCGGCCTTGTCCGCGTAGTGTTGCCGGGCGGTTCGCCAATCAGGGAACCGCTTGACGTTGACGGCGAATTGCCAGAGAGAAATGGAACCCTCGCCGTCTGTCTCGCCGCCGCTGTCGCCGTAGTAACCAGACTGGACATTGATCCACGCGGAAGGCGAGCGGTCGTCACGGCCGTATGCGTAGCAGGAAACCATCCCCGATGCCCGCGGCCGTCCGGCAAGGCGAACGCCAAGGGCCTCGTATTCGGCCGCCACGTCCAGCCGGGCGATGATTTCGGTTTCAGCCGCCTTGACTTGCTCGATATCAACCTGTCGAGTAGAATCCGTCATAGCTTCTGTTCTTTCCGTCGCCCGCACGATGCCAGTCGTCGCGGGCTTTTTCGTCGCCCGCCGCGGGTGTGCGTCCGTTCACTTGTGCTCAAACGTACTCAACGTAACCTGCCGGCCGTTCTCGTTTCTGTCGCCGCACGGGTCTGCTTTCAGGTCGTACTGCAAGGGTCGTCAAGAAGTCGGCTAGGTCGTTTCGGCGGATCCTGTAACGCGGTCGCTTGCCGTCGCTCAGATTGATTGCAGTCAGTCGGCCGCTCGCTATCCAACTGCGGATCTTGGATTCGCGGCAGCGGAGCAACTTGCGGACCTCGGGCAAAGTCAGCCATTCAGCGTTCATCGACGTGCCCCCTTCCGTTCCGTTCGGTGGCCCCGGCCGCTGGCGTCGCTCGTTTGAGCAAGTCAATCAGCCGGCCTTTGTCTCGGCGTAGGTCGTCAGCCGCAGACAGCAACCGATCGGCACTACGGAGCAGGTCGTTATTGGCCTGCTTGATTCTCTCAAAAAGCTCGGTTGTCATCGTTTTCGCTCCCGTGTGGTGTCTTGCGTGTGGCCTCCTACCCAACGGGAAAATCGCAACTCAAATCGCAACTGGACGCCCGAATTGCAACTGCCAAGAAACGAAAAAAGGCCGGTTTTCACTGGGAAAACCGGCCCCGGAAAAACTTGGGCTTTTTTGTTGCGTCACAACTGGCCCGCAACTACCCCGCCCCCTATTGTAAGTTCTTTCGGTTGCGTGCCTCCTGCAGCGCCTTGCTGCCTTCTATCGTCTTTCGTATCCATTCGCCGGAGCAATCGCAAACCCGGCCAAGGGCAGCATAAGATTGCGTGCGAAAGCGGGGATGCTTCCGGAACAAGTCGGCCAGCCTGTTTCTCAGCGGTCGCGTTTTGTCTCGGGCAAGCCGAAGCTCCTCTGCTAAGTCCGGTGCCCCGACTTGGACGGCGGTAAGCAGGGTTTCGGCTAGGCTGTCTTCTGCCGGGTCGGTTTCGCGTCGACGCGCGGGCCCGTCCGCCCGGCCCACTGCCGCCTGCTTGGCCTGCAACCATCGCCGATGCCCCTGGATGTGCGTCTTGACCAAGTCGATAGGCCAGTTCATCGCCTCATCGGCAGTCAGCCCGGCCGCCCGTGCCTCTTCAATCCAGTCGTCAGTTCCGCCCGGCCACGGGCCATACTTGGACTGCCACGCCGAAATGCTTTCCTCGGCTGCCGTCGCCGCTTCGGTGGCAACGTCCCGTGCCCTGTCGTGGTCTACGGGCGGGGAAGGAATGCGATGGAAAGCCACGCCGGCCTTGACGCCTTGATAGTCCGCCATGATATCGCCCTCCCATTTGGCGATGTCCCAAGTAGGAAAAAGGCGACGGGCAACCCGTTGGGATGCGGGCTTTCGGTGTACGGCCTAGCCCGTCGCCGTCCATTCTACGCCAAGATCATTCGCCTACAACCCGTAGCATCGGCCGCTTCTCGCCGGCTTCCGGCCGCTGGCCCCAAACGTCAAGCAGCCGCTCGGCCGCGGAACCACGGGGATGTTCCGCCGCGTTTTGCAGTTCCGGCAACCAAACGGATTCCAGGGTTCGACGGGTCGGCCCCTCGGCCGCTTCGATCGCAGCGCGGGCCCGTCCGATCGCCACGGCCAGCAGATCGGCGGGCGTTTGCTCCCGGCCCGTGTCGGTGGCCGCGCCGAACAGCCAGCAGCGGACGTGCTCACAGACTCGCCGGATTCGTTCATCCGAAACGCGCTCCCGATAAACGCCCGCCATTGTCTGATCGGCGTGCCCCATGACGGCGTTTGCCGCTGGCCAGTCAAGACACTCATCCGTCAGCGTCCGGTGTAGGTGGCGAAGTCGGTAGAACGAAAGCCCCCGCCCGTCCAGCTTGGCCCGCTTCATCAGGGTGCGGAATTGTTCGCTCAGTCGGTCGTCTGGCGTGCCCTTGTACATCACAATCCAACGCCCGCCGTAGGAAGTGCGAAACGCCAAGCCGTCGTCTTCCGGATTCTCTGCCGGCCCGCTGGCCTGCATCGCCGCTGCCACGGCTTCCCGCGTTTCCGGCCAGAGCCACGCCCGCCGTTGAACGCCGGTCTTACCGCGAACGTAGTCCAGCCATTCGCCCTTGATGGCGTGCTTGGGCAGGGTGGCGATATCGGATTGTCCCATTCCCGTGTTCAATCCCAACAACAAGAAGGCCCGCTGGTTGACGTTGGCCAGTTCCAGGAGCGACAGCACTTCATCGCTGGTAAACAGCCGTTCGCCCTTGGCCGCTCGTTCCAGCCGGGTCGTTTTCGTCGATGGCTTCTTGAAGTCGCCGTATCGGGGTAGGTGGTCAATCTTCCCGTTTTCGTGTCCCCACCTGAAAACCGACTTGATGCGACTGATTTCGTTTGCCGTCCGGACGGAGCCGTTACGTTTGGTGATCGCTCGCCGCACCTTGGCGAAGTCATCCGGCCCGATGTCCGCAACCGGGCGGGTCTTTCCAAGTACCTTAACCAGCGTCCGGCCCGCTCGGACCAGTTCGGTTAGCGTCCGCTCAGATCGCTCGCCGGATTCCACCAACTGCCGCTTGGCGTTTAGGAAGTCGTTAACCAGCCGCCCCAAGGTGACACCAGCCGTTGGCTTGGACGGGTCGATGCCGGCCCGTAGGTCTTCGCCGATGCGGAGCCATTCCGCCCAGGCGGCTTCCCCGTCCGGATCGTCCGCTATGCGTTTCAGGTAGATCAGTTTGCCGCGGCACTTTTTCGCCCAGTAGCCGCTGCCGTGCGGAAAGGGGCGGGCTTCTTCGGAAACGGGCCTGCGATTGCGGGAACGAGAACGTTTGCTAGACTTGGACATGTGGGCACCTCGCGGTAAAGGGTGTAGGTGTTCGCATGACACCCGGCCGTTACGAGCGGACGGGTGTCGTTTTCGGTATCCTAGCCGATGCCAAAACGGGTGTAAACGGGTGTATAAGAAAAACAGCCGAAAACACGACAACAAGAAAACACGGTAAAACACCGTGCGGAAGCGATTGGCGGGCTGGTGCCCCCCTCGGTCTTCAAAACCGCTGGGCCGTACGTAAAGCGTGCGGCCGGTGGGTTCGATTCCCATTCGCTTCCGCCATTTGATTGCGCTGGACCGCGACGGAAGTGGGCCGATGGAAAGAACGCTCGTCACTTGGCACGCGCACGCTGTCACCCGCGAGGATCGCGAACGGCTGAACGGCCACCGCGGTTGCGTGGTCTGGTTCACGGGCCTCAGCGGCAGCGGCAAGAGCACGATTGCCAACGCGGTCGACCGGAAGCTCCACGAACTGTCGGTACACAGCTACTTGCTGGACGGTGACAACGTGCGGTACGGTTTGAACGCCAGTCCCGAGTTGCTGGCGGAGCACGGCGAAGGGTACGCGCGACGGTTTGGCTTGGGGTTCTCCGCCGAGGACCGCCAGGAGAACATCCGCCGCATCGGCGCGGTCGCCCAGTTGTTCGCCGCGGCCGGGATCGTCACGCTGACCGCGTTCGTGAGCCCGTATCGGCGGGACCGGGATGCGGTGAGGCGGATGGTGGAAGCCGGCGGGCGGCCGGGCGATTTCATCGAAGTTTTTGTCGATACGCCGCTGGAAGTCTGCGAACAGCGTGATCCCAAAGGGTTGTATCGAAAGGCCCGCGCAGGAGAAATCCAGGGATTTACGGGAATCGATGACCCTTACGAGCCGCCCGAACGCCCGGAGATGACGCTGCGTGGGGGAACGCAATCGCCGGACGACTTGGCAGACGCAGTTCTTGCCTATCTGCGACAAACCGCCTGCATCGGCTGAGAAAGCCCTCGAATTGTCGCTCATCCCGTATTGCAGAACCGAGTGATTTTGCTAGGTTGACTCTAGAGGGAGAGGAACGCGGCGGGGCGGCAGTCTGTCTGCGGCTCGCTGCCACAGTCGGGGCGGCTCGATTGCCGAGCGGAGTAGGGTCTGGGTTGTCCGCTGCCTGAACGGCTGAGTCTGATCGGTGTCTTTTCGGTGACGCATTCAGCGGCAGGTGACCCGGGCTCAGGGGGCCAACCGAGTTGGATCTCAGGAAGGAACGGGCAGATGCTTACAGACACCCAGCAGGACGCGGTGCAAAGGGCGCGGGCTGCGTTCCGTGCCAGTCCGGTCGTTGCGCTGCGGGATCTGGACGTAGCGGCGTTGGGAGAACGATTGATCCTTTCCGGAAAGGTCAACTGCTTTTACCATAAACAGCTGGCCCAAGAGGTGGTCCGGAGCGTGTTGGATGGAGTCCGAGTGACGAACGTCGTTTCCGTGGTGGATTCGCGGCGCCGTCAGGATGACGCCTATGTCTCGGACTCCTTCATCGGTTGAATCGCTTCCACGCTGGAACCCGGTGAGGGTACCCGCGCGATCGCTTCGACGCTAACCAGGGCTCCCGAGCACCGATGTCCGACCAGCGCAAAACGACACGCCGCCAATTCCTCCGCGGCCGCGCCGCGGCCGAAGCGATTCAGGATCTGGCCGGCGGCGTTGCGCCGCTTCCGACGCCGCCCGTCGCCGCCGTGCCCTCGACGGCTCCGGCGTACCTGATGCAGATCAGCCGGCGGGCGATGGCGGCGGACTTCGAGATCTTTCTCAATGCCGCCCGGCACGGCCAAGCGACGCAGTCCGCACTGCAGGCTCTGGATCTGGTCGAAGAACTGGAGGGCCAACTGACGGTGTACCGGACGCACAGCGAGGTGATGGGGATCAACGGCCGCGCGGCCGACGGTCCTGTGGCCGTCGAGGGCCGGCTGTTCGCCTTGCTCCAGGCGGCGGTCAACTTGTCGCGCGAGACCGGCGGTGCGTTCGACATCACCGCCGGTCCGTTGTCGCAAGTCTGGGGCTTCTATCGCCGTGCGGGCCAGTTGCCCGACGCGGAGTCTTTGCAGCAGGCGCTGTCGCGAGTCGGCTACCGGTACTTGGAACTGGACGACCAACGGCACACGATTCGATTCCTGCGGCGAGGCGTGGAGATCAACCTGAATGCGATCGGCAAGGGATACGCGGTAGACCGCTGCGGCGAACTGCTGCGTGCGGCGGCTTGGCCGGCGGCTCGCGAGCTGGTGCCGAACCCGACGCGCGCGGCTGGTCGGTCGCCCTGCGGCACCCCCTCAAACCGCAACAACGGCTGGCAGAAATCTGGCTCCGCAATCGGGCCCTGGGGACGTCTGGATCGGGCGTCCAGTTCTTTCACCATCAAGGCCGCCGCTTCGGACACGTGCTAGATCCGCGGACCGGCTGGCCGGCCGAAGGCGTCCTGTCGGCGACCGTGCTCGCGCCCAGTGCGGCGTTGGCCGATGCCGCCTCGACCGCCTGTTTCGTGATGGGCCGGGAAGGCGCCGAGGAATACTGCCGCAGCCACCCCGATGTGTCCGCGATCTTGGTGTGCCCCGGCGAACGCAGCGGCAGCCTCGACATGCACGCCTGGGGACTGGAACCCGACGATTGGCGGCGGCTGGACCTGCCTCCTGCCGCCGAGCCGGAGCCGGCAACGCCGCCAGTGGCCTGAAGGAGCAGGTAGGCAGCGTCGCGACCGACGGGCGGCGGCGAATCCCGGACATTCAGCCGGAGAAGATCCATCAACGCACGCCGCTGGCCGTGGGCAGCCGATTCGAAATGGAAGAATTGCAGCGGTGTATGCGGGATTTCTAGTGCCAGATGGCCCGAAAATGCAAAAATCGACAATCTGCGCAGTTCAGTAAAACTTGTCCCCGTGGTCAATTTGCGGTTGTTGACGGCGCAAAAGTCTCTAAGATATGGGCGACCATCCGCTACCCGGTGGTGTAATTGGCAACACTAGGGATTTTGGCTCCCTCATTCCAGGTTCAAGTCCTGGCCGGGTAGCCTGATCTTCAGGCTTTTCCCATTTTTTCCGTGTTTTCTTGGGCTCTCGTGCAGCGCCTCACCCCTGAGCGTGAGCAAGATAATCGCTTGGCGTTCGGGCGGGGTATTTGATAGTTCGTTGTCGCCGTGACAGGGAGATCGAAGTACCGGGCGAAGCGTTCCACCGGCGCGCACGAGAGTTCCCGGTGCCGCGTGCGGTTGTACTCCCTTTCCACCCAGGCCTGAGTCGCTTCGTTGAGCAACGAGAGCGTCAACTCCCGACGCCACCGAGCATCGCCAGCAGGCGGCCCTCCAGATTCGCCCAGAAGCATTCCTGCTTGCCGTTCTGGTAGGGGCTGTAAGGCAGCGTCAACTCGTGGACGATCCCCAGTCGCAGCAGCCCCTCCGTCACCTCCTCGGCGATCATGGCCGAGCCGTTGTCGGTCAACAGGGCGCGGGGCAGACCACGCTTCTGGATCGCCTGCGACAGGCCGTGCGCCTGCATGTACCGCCGGACCGTGGAATACGAATGGACCGGTCCCAGCGACCGATCCGCCTTCATCCGGGTGGCCAGATTGTCATAGTGCAGCTGGTACGCCCAGTGCTCGTAGTCGCGACACTGGCGAAACAGGTGCTCGGCCAACGCCTGAGGCAGGGCCAGCAGCGCCAACTGCCCGCGTGCGTCCTTCCAGAACGAAGTCTGCGGAAACCGGTCTCGCCAGAAGACCTGCCAGCGAGCGATGGCCGACGTAGAACCGCAGCGTCGCTTCGATGCCTTCGTGACGCATCAGGAGCATCAGGTCAGGTGGCATGATCCGAATCCCGGCACCATTGGAAATACCCGCGGAGCTTTTCGACCGCGTCGGGGCCGATGCTGTCTTGGTCGACCGCGGCCCAAACACCACCGCCATCCAGGTAACGAAAGTGAAGTTGCCCCTCAGCCGCGTCCACAATCTGATCCCACGACATCTCCTGTCAGAGCAGCTGATTGCCTGCCTTCGCCTCTTGCGGCGTCCGGGTGGCGTAAAGGTGCGCGGCGTCATCGGCTTAGCGCTGACAGCCGACGAAGTGCTGAGAATCCAGCCTAGATTTCTGCAGGCTGGCAAACAAGTGCAGAACGCCCGTGTCTGGCAAATATCTCTGGCTAGCTAACGAGGAAGTTTATATAACATGGGCAAAGTGGTGTTCAATGGACATGTTCAAACCAGGAGTCGAGCGATGGATACGCCGTTGCCCAAGGTGGATCGGGCTGCGCTGCGAGCGCGGTTGTTGGCGGAATTTGAACGGACGGTGGAAGCGGTCGTGGACGCGGTGGATAACGCGGCGGCCGGACGGCTGATTCGCGACAGCGAGGAGCCGTCGCGAGTCGCCTTGGACGGATTTCGAGCCAAGGTGTACGAGGCAGCCTTGTAGGCGAAAGTCGATGCGGCGGAAGCCGCTTTTCCCCCCTCCGGTCAGCGCGACCGGCCGCCGGCTGCGTCATAAGGGGCGGCAAGGCTACAGCGTGCTGACCGTCAACGGTCGCGTGCGTTTGTGTCGCATCCGCTGGCACAGCGCCGAGGAAGGCAGCCAGACTCGGACCGATCAGTTGCTGGATGAGGCCGAACGGGCCATCAGCGAGGGCGTGCGGGAGATGGCTTGCCGGCTGAACCGAGGAGCCACGAGTTTCCAACAAACGGCCGAGAACTTGGCTCGTGCTGCCCACCTGACGGTCAGCAAGGAGACGTTGCGGCAACTGATCGAGGGCGAAGGCAAAGCGGTGCTCAAAGCTCAGCAGCGTGGCGAGTTGGCTCCCGACTGGCAAGCCA